>QHPE01000032.1:7053-14957 GCA_003218945.1 Verrucomicrobiota bacterium
GACGGTGTGGCAGAACGCGTCGCATTGATCGCGCTCGATAGTATTCAGTTTGACTCTCCAAGCGCCCTGGTTGGCTAGTATCTCTTCACAGAGGAATCCTGGTGCTTTTGTAGCGTTCCGCCGAGGCCATCGAGTTTGCTCGTTATGGTTTTGTTCGCTCGGGCTGCGTATTCTTTGTAAGGTTTGTTCCAGCCAAAGTAGATCACGGTGGCAATAACCAAAATTTCAACTAACAGTCGCATAACCTGAGAATTACAGAAAATGCACGCCGAGATCAATTACAATGATTCGAGCGTTGAACAGTCGAAGATGCGGTATTGGCAACCGATCTCCCTTCCCCCAATCGAGCAGTGCGCTGCGATTTCGGCATTCTGACATCCGGCGAATGCCAAAAGTCCCAGGAGAGTGTCGCCGTTCTGAAGAGCCGGGCTACAACCCAAAGGCATACAATTTGCCGTCCCAAGCGCCGACGAAGACCCGACCATTGACGACAATCGGCGCCCCATAGATTGCCCCCGTGATGGTAGATTGGCTTGACCAGAGCTGGGTCCCGGTTACTGCGTCGAAGGCGAGAAGCTGGCTGCCGGGCCCGTCCCCGTAGTACACTACGCCTCCAGCCACCGTCGGCGGTGAAACGGACGCGAAGTTCGGTCCCACCGTGGTCTGCCAGGCCAGGCGCAGGTTGCAATTCGCGCCCACTGACAAGGCGACCATGCCGTGTTTCGTCCCGGCCGAGTTCGAGTCCGATGAGTTACTGATATACAATAGATGCGTGGTGTCAGACCATGCGGGGATGCCATTGAACTGCCAGTCGCTGACGTTTGCGATTTGCAGCCGCTGGGCGGGGCCTGCCGAAACGTTGCCACGTTCGTAGGCGACCAGAACACCCGACTTGTTCTTCGCCGCTACCATTGGCGAGCAACCAGGCGGCTGATAAAGGATCGGAGTAGCTCCGAAGTCCACATCCAACCCTGTTAACCCGGGATAATTCGAGCCCAGCACCTGCAGAACCGATGAGAGCTCAACCACGTTCTCAGAATATCGGAAGCTCTCCGGGTTGGTCAGCGCGTTGCCGGTCGCAGTGAACACATCGCCAGTCGCCGGGTCGATCGAGATACCGCCGGGTCCCCAGATCCCGCCGCCGTTGGTTCTGGGGCCAGCCGGAAAAAATGTTCCCATCACTGTGTGCGTAGCGATTTTTAGGGCGACGATTTTGCCATGATACGGTGTAAGGTCGCAGTAGCTGGCGGTCTCCGCGTAGGCAACGCCATTGCTGATATTGACTGCCCCATACGTGTGCTCGTGCGCAGGATCGGTCGTGACGGCCACAGGCCAACCCGAAAGTGTGGCCCCCGTCGAAAGATCCAGAGCATACATGTTACCATCGCCGCCAACGACAAACATCCGATTGTTGGTCCGGTCGAGGAACGGCGAACCGCTTACTCCAAACACACCGTCGGGCATGTCGCGGCAGCTGGTCTGCTGTGATCCTAGATTCCGCTGCCACACCATTGTGCCCGATGCCACGTCAATGGCGTACAAATCGCCGTGCTCGGCGCCCATATACACGAGATCCTTCGGCGACCCATGAACAATCACGCCGGTAGCCAGCACTGGCTGCATGATTGTTACTGCGCCGAGGTCAAAGCTCCATAACTCATGTAGGCCCGCAACCGTCGAGGGTGTGAGGATTGACTCAAAAGGGTTCTCACCGGTCCGTTGCAGGTTAAAGCCGTACATCAACCAGTCGGTCGCGCTGACCCGACGGGCACCTACTGTCAGCCACAGGGCGGCAAGAACGACAAAGATTAGTTGATGGACACCGCCATTCTTCCGAAGTCGTGTCGTCATTTCGATATGATCTCATCTCGCATTGGCTTGTCCAGCAAAACAGTTTGACCGGAGCCCTCATTTTCAACCTGAGTTCGCACAGCCTATGCCTGCTCAGGTAAATGGATTCTGGCTGCGTCTACGGTTTTGGAAAACGGAAACAGCATAGCAACAATGAGGTACTCCGTTTTTAATAGTGGGATTGATGATTGAGTTGGAGTTGCAACAGAGCTTCCCTTTAGTCGGGTAACCGAGGACATTCTGACCACCAACACAATTACCGATCCCGCCGGCAGGCACGCTGGTTCGGTGCATTTCCTTGGCGTGAAGGTCCATACCCGCCACGGCTAACGTCATCCATCCGGTTAATCCTATGTCACGCGTGCCGGCTTATTCCTTTCGTTCGACCAACAGCGGAGCGATGAGAGTGCGTTCTTCAGGCAAAAGCGGTTTGGCATTCACGATGCGCGCATCATTTCGTGCGCCGTCTTCGTAGCCATTAGCGGCTAGAATTGCCGCGCGCACGGCGAGCGGGCCGGGCGGTTCGACGCCTGTTACCCGTGGTTCGCGGATTGCCGCCAGCGCTTCCTTGTTCCGGCCTAAGCGAAGACATGCCAGGCCGAGTGTCGCTCGTGCCTGCCAGTTCCGCGGCTCCTTAGCCACGAGCAGCTGAGCATCGCGCTCTGCGGCTTTCGCTGCATCATCTGAAGCGCCGAGCAACAGTTGAAGATAAGCGTCTTGGTTACGCGCTTCCGCATCATCAGGCCAAAGCTGAGCGATCTTCGCTGCGATGCTTTGTGCTTGAGATGTATGTCCCGCTTGCATTGCGAGCCGTAGCCGGCCGTCATACGCGCCGCGGTTTTTCGGCACGATTTTAATAGTTATGGAATACGCCGCATCGGCGATGTCATTAACTGAGCTTTGCTCGGCGTACTTTGCGAGCGCCAACGCCTTTTCGGGAGTGTCAGCGACTTCGAGAGCGCGCTGCCACTCGTTAATCGCGCCAGTGGCCGCGCCCAGATGCGCCTGCGCCACGGCGAGGTACATGTGTTGCAACATGGGATCGACGACAGAATGTTCACTCATCAACAGATCTTTGACTTCACTCCAGCGTTGCAGAGCAGCGAGCGCGTTGATGTACAGGAGAAAAAGATCCTGCCGTTGGACGGCGTGCGCCTGCGGCAACACTTCCAGTGTTTTTGCGGGCCGGCCGATCTTGTTTAACCACCCGCCCAACGCGGCGAGCGTCTCATCATCGCCGTTTCCGAAGCGCTCCACCGCATCGGCAACGTACTGATCTGTTAAGGCAGGATCCTGCCGCACACGAACTTCGAATGCCAGTAGTTTGTGATAAGGGCGCGCATCGGGATGGTTTTCAAGAGCATTCGCCACTTCCGTCAGGCTCATTGCCCGTCCACTTGGACTTGACGGCGAAATGGGAGCCAAATTGAGAGTCACGGTATCGCCAGACTGTGTTGCAGGTGTTGGGTGTTGAAGCATAGGGCCGGCGTCAACGCCGCCGGCTACAGATGGCGGAGCCGCGGATGTTTGAGATGGCGCGGGAGTGCTCTCGATCGAAAGCGATGTGTTCCTGCCGATAGCGCTCATGGGCGGTAGAGCCTGTTCGTTTGCAAGAAGAACGAGCGCGCCAAGAGACGCTGGGTTTTTTGGGTCACGCGCCACGTCTTCAATTCTCTTCCACGCTTCGGCGTAGCGCTGTGAATAGGGACTCGTTAGCGAGAGAACGAGCGTTGCAGCGGAAGCAATTTCGTACGCTTTCGCGCGTTCGTCCGCGAGCACGCGTTCGGCGTAATCGATTGCCAGAACAGGATCGTTCTGACGCGACGCGAGTTGACCGGCCCACATGAGATCGATGGCCTCCGGTGCGGATTGTGCCATCAGGACTTGCACTTGCTTTGCTGCCAGCGTGACCTCACTAGCCGTCAGCGCGGCAGCGATATAGTCGCGCCTGTCCTCGAGCGTGAGACGGCCTGCCTCATCGACTTTCTTCCACCAGTCCAGCGCTGTCGGCCATTGGCTTATGCGGGATGCCAATCGCCCGGCCGCGCGCCACGCCTCGGGTTCCGTCGGTCGCAACAAAACCGCGTCGCGCGTCTTTGCATTAGCCTCGCTCCATTTTTGTTGGTCGATCAGGGCAAATGCCTCCCGCGCGAGGCGCCGCGATTGCCAGGCCTTGATTTCTCTGCCAACTGGCGGCGCGCCGAAGTAAATTCCAGCACCCAGCGTACAAATGGCTAGCACGCTCAGAAAAGCGAGCCACCTGATGCGTCTGGCACGAATTTCTTCCGGCGGCGTGAGGTCGAGATCGGCTTTCTTCGGAACGGCACGAGACGACCGCTTGGGCACGCGAGACTTTTACTATGGCGTGGCGGCATGTGCAATGCACTGTGAAAGCAGCTGTATTGACTGCAACCGGCA
The DNA here is from genome assembly GCA_003218945.1 of Verrucomicrobiota bacterium. GTDB lineage: Bacteria > Verrucomicrobiota > Verrucomicrobiia > Chthoniobacterales > UBA10450 > Udaeobacter. The sequence continues at coordinate 11,323 of QHPE01000032.1, forward strand.
GACGATACGCCTGCCGCTACAAGGCGGCGGTCAGCGACGCCGAAAGCGCACGGACCGAATCAATCGCCGCCGCTGATGCCAGCAGAGCCCAAGAACTCCAAATAGCCCGCCCGCGACAGTGGCTGGCTCAGGAACGATCGTGCCATTGATCTGGATGTTATCGATCCACGTCTGAAGATCGTTGCCGTTTGATTGTCCCCCGGTGAATTGCAGTCGCAGGACCAGTGACGGAGCGTTGTTAGCGCCCACAGGCACGGCCAAGGTTACGAGTTGCTGCCTTTGTGTCAGTGCCACCGACGGACCAGCGGTAAAGGTTCCTCCGCCATTCGTGCTGTAAAAAAGCTGTACGCCAGTGAAGCCGTTACCGCGGCCATCAGTTGCGAAGGTCACGGTCATGTTCTGAAAGAAGCCCTGCGCCGTGAACAGAGGAATATCGAAGTCGGCCGGGCTGTTCGCCTCGGTTCGCATGAGACCGAACGCAGTGAGGTTCTGATCCGGATCGCCAGGAGCAACGTTTAAAGGTATCCCAGAAGTGCTGCTCGTATCGCCGGCAGGATAAGTCGTGGTAAGCGTCGTGTTGAAGACTCCTGGCGAACTCGACGTCAAATCCACGGGGTACGGTGGCGTCGGCGTACCCTCGAAATTAAAATAAGCGATTAAATCGGCATTCGCTCTTGGCGCAAAACAGGCCAGCAACAGCAACGCGCCCGTTAAAATCAAAGGCAAACGAAACCGTAAACCGCGCGGCGGAAATCCCTTAAATCTTCGCATGTATTCGCCCAAGGCTCGGGGGGGAACTATGCCCCCTGTAACAATTTGCGCTGCCTTTGGCAACATTTTTTTGGGGTTCCTGGGCGGAGAGTCAGGCTGCTAGCCTGACGGCGAAGTCAGCCAAACTGGCTCACATCCTTATCGTTCGCGTACGACGAGGTCAGGGAGCAAGTCGCGCAGATGAGATTCTGCTTCCGCTGCAGAGAACGGCTCGGTGCTGATGAATATCGCTTCGATCACTTGTTGTCCTAAATGACGGCGTCCTTCCAATACCGTGTGCAGACGTTCGGCACGTGTCCATTCGGAGCGGCTTCCGAACATATCAGGTGAATTTGTGCCGACAGGTGACGTGGATGCGCTGGCCGCGCGATCTTCGGACAGGCAATAAAACGCGTGCGCAATCTGCGGCGCGGAGCCTTCGAAACTTCGTTGGAACTCAAAATGGCGAAAGGGCAATTCGAATGAACCGCTTACCGGATAATTGCGCACGCCATGATCCGCCATTTGTTTCCATCCGCTTGCTGGCAAGCAAACATCTGGTCGATGCAGGTTGGCCAGAAGTGCGCTGTTTTTGCCCGGATCCCAGCGGAAGGCGAAGAGAGAACACAAGATCGTATCAGATCGGGATCCTTTGAGAGCTGACGTAACACTCCACGCGGCTGCCTGGCCTTCGTCAAACCGCAGTACGGCGCGAATTTCTTCGTCGATTTTCAATTTGCGAAAGTTAGCCGCTTGCTCCGGCCATCGGACACTCCAGCGCGTGCCCCTGATGAAATTGCCTTCGTGTAGGCGATACCAGCTTGCCGTTGCGATTTCTACGAACAAAAGCCAGCAAATAGCGGCGGCCAGATAAGTAACTGGGAGCTGTAGAGGCAACCGTGTTGGCTGCTGGGGTCTGGATTCTGCAGGCGGCATGCCTGCTATCACAAGTGCTTTCTTGCGACCGAGGAAATACGCAAAGCCTAGGGTGGCCAGGAAAACCAGCGCGATGATGCTGTAGCCAGTAACGCCGTGCCAGCGATCAACTCCGGAAAGGTTTTCCGTCGCGGCAATGCGGACCAGGAAAACTGCGCGGACAAAATTGGCCAACAACGCGATTGCAACAGCGCACACAACGAGCGCCACGCGTCGCAACACCGAGAGTCGTTTCAATTCGCCAAAAAGCAGGCCGATCATCAGCGATGTCTGCAATGAACGAATGCCGCTGCACGCTTCGTTTACGCCGACAAGCCCGTTGCTGACGCGGATCAGATTGCCTTCGACCTGTGCGGGAGTTCCGAGCAGCATCGCGGTTTCGGCGGCGACGCGCGCCACAACGCGCATGAGGCCCTGGGTGACTGGAGTTTCCACCAGCGTAGGCCAGGGTACCGCAACGAAAATAAATAGAACGGGAAATGCAAAATGACGAAGCCAAGCTACGCCGCCTGCCCACCAGATCAGCAAAAGCGTCAACACAACCACTGCGGAAGTGTGGACCCATGCAAGCAGTCGCCATTCCGGGTTCGCAATTTCAAAAAGGCGGACTGGCAGTAACACGAGCAGCGCAGCAATGGCGAGCAATCCAGCGATCGTTTGTCCCTTTCGGATTTGGGATGTGAAAGCCTGGCCGTTGCTTCGCATCCGTTGAAGCGGATTTCCAATTTCGGTTTGCGGCCGGTCCTGCCAGCGGAGCCAGAAGAGATACAAAGCGAAAAAGGGAACGAACCAGCCGAAGTTGTATTGCTCGTTGACCGACCATTCGCCGCTGAGTTCCCTGCAAAGTCCAAACCAAAGGGCGGCCAAAAACAAAACAGCCAGCGCAACCCATAACCGGACCCGGCTTTGAGGTGCTGGCGAAGCGTCAGCGAGTCTATGCGCGGTCGCTAGATTTTGCACCGGCCCAGAGCTTACCAAATCTCTGCGCAAAGCGAAATCGTAAGACAGCCATCATGGCTGCTGCGCGAGCGAGGATTGGGACCGCAGGCTGTGAAGCCTGCTCGACGCGTCAGGCAGGATGCCTAAGTTACGGCCGCGCAGCTTCCTTTGATGAGCGCAACTACCCAAATTCTCGGCATTTCTTTTTTCAATGGCGATGTGGATGAAGCACTCGCTTCAATGGATCAGCGGGGCGGATTTTTGATTGCACCTTCGGGAACGTGTTTTGCGCGATTGCGCAAAGACGAGATGTATCGGCGCGCTGTCATCGGGGCTGATCTAACGATTGCCGACAGTGGGTTGATGGTTCTGCTCTGGCGTTTGTTGCGGGCTGAGAGCATTACCCGTATCTCGGGGTTCAAATACCTGAAGCATCTGCTGCGCAAATTGAAAGCGAACGGGGCTGGTGAAATTTTCTGGGTACTTCCCAGCGAACGCGCGCAGCAAAAATTATTCCAGTGGTCGCGTTGGGAAGCGTTTCCAGTTGCGAGCAAGAACTGTTATATCGCCCCGCGGTACGGCGTGGAAATCGAAGACAGAAATCTCCTTTCGTTGCTGGAACAGAATCGTCCGTCACATGTAATCATCGCCATTGGCAGCGGCGCTCAGGAGAAACTCGGTCATTATTTGCGCGAGAATTTGTCGTATCGGCCGGCGATCCATTGCATCGGGGCGGCGCTCGGTTTCGTCACCGGCGAGCAGATTTCAATTCCCGATTGGGCGGACCGGATCTATTTAGGATGGCTTTTGCGACTGATGACTCAGCCGCACCGCTTCGTTCCACGCCTGATACACGGATTGCAATTGCCGTGGCTAATCTGGAAATATGGCGAGAATCTGCCACCGCTGGGGCGGACATCGCTGGTCACCGATCAGTAATCAAAATACCCAGAACTCAGTAAAATGATCGCTGCTTTCGTGCGTTTTCGATCACTTTGCCCGCTTCCTTG
>QHPE01000033.1 GCA_003218945.1 Verrucomicrobiota bacterium
CACAACACTATGTACGAGAACACTGAATTCACATTGAGCCGTGATTGCGAGGCGATCCAGATTCCCAGTGGCCAGAAGACCACCATTCCGGCCGGAACCCAGGGCGTGGTCACGCAAAGCCTCGGGGGTAGCTATACGATCGCAACTTATCAGGGCCTTGCGCGAGTGGCGGACAAAGATCTGGACGCGCTCGGGTTGGAAAAGCAGCAGCCGCAGCAAACGCAAAAATCTGCACCCACCGATGGCGAAGTTTCAGAGGACGACGTCTGGAACCAGCTCCGGCAATGTTACGATCCCGAGATTCCCGTTAACATTGTTGATCTCGGTTTGGTCTACGATTGTCGCCTGAGCAAGAAAGAAGATGGCGGAACACGAGTGGAAGTAAAAATGACTCTGACCGCCCCGGGCTGCGGGATGGGCCCGGCCATCGCGCACGATGCGCAGAGCAAAATTCTGAGCATAGACGGCATCGATGAAGCTGATGTGCAACTCGTGTGGGATCCACCATGGAACCAGAATATGATCAGCGAAGCGGGCCGGATGAAGCTCGGGATGATCTGACCTGCACGCCGTCTCATTTTGAGCGATGTGAAGCTGCAACGCAGCGGACGAAGTCCCCAAGGCCGGGCTTTCAATCTCTGATCATTTTCGTGCAGCACATTTGAAACGAAGCTGGGATGTTTGAAAGCCTGGCTCATGCTTTGCATTTCGTTGCAGCGCTTCGCTCAACATGACAGAGGCCGTTGGTAAAACAAAAATTGCAGGCAAATTTTCAATCGTGCATTGACAGTACCGGCTGTGGTTTTATACTCGTCGCCCCCAGACCTTTTACAGACATATCATGCCACTAACTGACCTCATCTTGACCGAAAATGTCCCTGGGCTCGGTGCCGAAGCCGACGTAATCAAAGTGCGCCGCGGGTACGCGCGCAATTACCTTCTGCCGCGCGGCATGGCCTACGAAGTCACTCCGGCCGCACTGCGCCAGCTTAATGCGCTCAAGCAGAAGCGCGCTGAGCGCGAGGCGCGGGAGTTGAATGAGGCTCAGGAGCTGGCGCGCCGCATCGGCAAAGCACGGTTTATTTTCGCATTGGAGACCGGCGAGACGGGCAAAGCATTTGGATCGGTCACAGCTCAGGATATCGTGAACCGATTGAAAAATGAAGTCGGCGCAGAGATTGATCGGCATAAAATTGTTTTGGAACGTCCAATCAAAGATACCGGCGACCACGAGGTTGCGATCAAGTTGCACCACGATGTGACGGCACAGCTTGTTTTTCAGGTCAAATCCGTGGTAGAAGCAAAGGGCGAGCCGACGAGTGCTGCTGCGCCTGAAGAGTCTGCTAAGAAACGACGAATTTTCCGCAGGAAAAACGAACAGCCAAAACAAGAAGAGAAATAGATGGCGACTCCACCGTCCGCTTGGACAGGAGAGAAGCCTCGTAAACAGGGCAATGGCGCTGGCCGAGGTTCGACGGCGCGAAGCGGCGAAAAAGTTATTCCCATTTCGCCAACAGGTTCTCCGCAGGATTTTCACCGCACGCCGCCGCATAGCGTAGAAGCGGAGCAGGGCGTTCTCGGGTCGATGCTCATCTCCCCGCGCGAAACCATCGCGGAATGCGTCGAAAAGATTAACGAGGAATATTTTTACGTTCCCGCGCACCGGACGATCTACGACGTTCTTGTCGAACTTTGGAACGCGGGACAGGCGATCGATCTGATCACGTTCACACAGGTGCTGCGCGACCGAAATTTGCTCGACAGCGTCGGCGGGGCGGCGTTCGTCACAAATTTGTTCACGTTCGTTCCGACCGCGGCCAACGTGCAATACTACCTGGACATCGTCCGCGACAAATACATTCTGCGCCAGATCATTTCCGCCGCCACCGAGAGTGTCCGTCGTGCCTACGAAGAGCAGGACGAGGTCGACAGTCTGCTGGACGAAGTGGAACAGAAAATCTTCGAGGTCGGCGAAGATCGGTTCAAAGGGCAAATGCTGTCGATGAAAGATCACGCGATGCAAGCCATTGAGACCATCGAGAAGCTCTACGAGCGCAAGGGCAGCATCACCGGAATCTCAACCGGTTTTGTCGAGTTCGACCGCATGACCAGCGGCCTGCATCCTTCGGAAATGATCGTGATTGCAGCGCGACCGAGCATGGGCAAAACCGCGCTCGCCATGAACATTGCCGAATATGTGGCGATCAACGAAAAACTGCCCGTGGGCGTGTTCAGCCTGGAAATGAGCAGTCAACAACTTGTGCAACGACTTCTTTGCTCTCGCGCCCGCGTAAACCTGCAAAGGGTGCGCGACGGCTTTTTGGGCGAGCGCGATTTTCCGAGCCTAACTGCCGCAGCGTCAAAATTGGCGGAGGCGAAAATCTTCATCGATGACAGCGCCAGCCTGAGCATTTTGGAATTGCGCGCGAAAGCGCGCCGACTGAAGGCGCAGCAGGAGGTGCAGCTTTTGATCATCGATTATTTGCAATTGCTACGATCCACCTCCCGCCGCGCACAAGATAATCGCCAATTGGAAATCTCTGAAATTTCAGCAGGACTCAAGGGGCTGGCGAAAGAATTGAAAATTCCCGTCATTGTCGTGGCGCAATTAAATCGCCAGCCAGAACAGCGTACCGGCGGCAAACCGCGGTTGAGCGATCTGCGCGAATCTGGCTCGATCGAGCAGGATGCGGACCTGGTCGGGTTACTCGTTAGGCCCGAGCTGTACGAAGAAGACGAAGAGGCGCGCGTGGAAAAGGCCGGCGAAGCCGAGTTGATCATCGCCAAGCAGCGCAACGGCCCTGTCGGCGAAATTCCGCTCACATTCCTGAAGGAATACACCCGTTTCGAAACTCGCGCGCGCAACGTGAGCGGATCAGAAGAAGCGTTTTAATGAAACGAGCTGGAGTTGGCGCGCCGCTTTGGAGGCGCGTCGCAGATCGGTCCGAGGGCGACCGGCTCCAGATTTTCAGCAGCCGAGTTCGCGCGCCGCATCGATCACATGTTGCGCATCGATACCGCGTTCTTTCATCACTTCGGGCCCAGGCGCGCTGAGGCCGAACTGGTGCAGCCCGACGACTTTCCCGTCGAGGCCGACATACTCGTACCAAATCTCGGGCACGCCAGCCTCGATCGCGACGCGTCTGCGGCATTCGTTAGGCAGGACCTCGTCTCGATATTCTTTTGGCTGGCGATTGAATCGTTCGAAGCAGGGCATCGATACAACGCGCACCCCGGCCCCCAGTTCCTTGGACGCGGCCAGCCCGTGCTGCAATTCACTGCCGCACGAAAGGATGATCAGTTCGAGTTTGCCGGCTTCTTTTTTAGCGACGTAACCGCCACGGAGCACTCCTTGTCGCCGCAGGTCCACATCGATCTCATTCAACGTCGGAACAGCCTGACGGGTGAGCGCCAGGAACGTCGGCCCATCGGTCCGCTGCATCGCGGCGTCAAATGCGCCTGCAGTCTCTTCCGGGTCAGCAGGACGAATCACATCGATGTTTGGTATCAAGCGAACCGAGCTGACGGTTTCCACAGGTTGATGCGTCGGGCCGTCCTCGCCGACACCAATCGAGTCGTGTGTGAAAATGTAAAGGTTCGGAAGCTTGGCCAGGGCAGACAGACGAATCGAAGCCCGGCAGTAATCTGTAAATACGGTGAATGTTGCGCCCGACGCGCGAAACAACCCGTGGTACGATATGCCGTTGAGGATCGCGCACATGCCATGCTCGCGTATCCCGAAGCGAATGTTGCGCCCGCCGGGATTGTCGCGGCTAAAATCCCCGCCGTCCTTAATGTAATTCATCGTCGATCCGTACAGATCAGCGCTGCCGCTCATAAGCAACGGCATCGCCTGCGCGATCGGCTGCAAGACTTCGCCGCCGGCTTTGCGCGTCGCCAGTTTCGCGTCCTTCGGAAACTCCGGGATCTTCGACAAGAGATCGGCTGGCACTTCTCGCGCGAGGCCGTCATCGAGCAGCTTCGCTTTGTCGGGGTTTTTTGCGCGCCACGCATCGTAAGTTTTTTCCCAGCGACCGTACTCGACAAGCAGTTTCTTCTTATGCTCGGCAAAATAGCCGGACACGTCCTGCGATACGAAATAATGCTCGTCGGGCAAGCCGAGCGCCTTGCGAGCAGCATCGACGAATTTTGCGCCTGCTTCACCGTGCGCTTTGTAAGTGCCCGCCACTTCGGGAATTCCTTTGCCGATCAAAGTATGCGCGATAATGAATTGCGGTTTGCCGTTATCGCGGCGCCTTGCGACATCGAACGCATCAAGAAATTCTCGCATGTCATGACCATCGATCTCCTGGACATCAAAGCCGTAGGCCTCCATCCGTTTGCCGGTATCCTCGCTCTGCGTGTCTTTCGCGGGGGCGTCGAGCGTCACGGCGTTTGAATCGTAGATGAAAATAAGGTTGTCGAGACCCCAATGGGCCGCGAGCGCGCATGCCTCTGAAGCGACACCCTCCTGCATGTCGCCGTCACTGCATAAACAGACCACATGCTGGTCGAAAATTTTGTGCTCGTCGGTATTGAAGCGTGCTGCAGCCATATTCGTCGCAACAGACATGCCAACCGCGTTGCCGACACCCTGACCGAGTGGGCCGGTGGTGCACTCTATTCCCGGCGTGTCGCCAAATTCGGGATGTCCAGGGGTTTTCGAATGCAGTTGCCGGAAACGTTTGATTTCCGACATCGGCAGATCGTAGCCGCTCATGTGCAGCCAGGCATAAAGGAACATGCTGCCGTGCCCGCCGGAGAGCACGAAGATGTCGCGATTGATCCAGCGCGGCTGGTCCGGATTGTACCTGAGTGCGTGGCCAAATAGTACTGCGCCAATTTCCGCGCAGCCAAGCGGAAGGCCGAGATGCCCCGATTGCGAGGCTTGTACTGCGTCCATGCATAACCCGCGCGCCTGGTTCGCCGCTTTCGAAAGTATTTCGATGTTCAGACTCATGAAGCTTTATAAGCAGACTGCTGTGGAATTCAAAATGTCGAAATTCACATTGGTGCTTTTTTGCGGGATCAAAGGCACACTAAATTCGCTGGATCGTTGAATCGTTGAATCGCAAATCCGATGTAACGGTGTAACGGTTTAGCGATTTAACGTGGCGACGCTATGAATCAAAGCACTCTCGTTCAAATTGCCGAACGACTGGAAAGTTTGGCAGGCAAACTTCCCGAAAAAATTCGCCGTCCAGTGCTGCGGGAATTAACTCCGCTGAAGCAACTCTTTCTCCAGCAGCGACGACCACGATTTCTTTTCATTGGCTCGAGTAAAATGCCCATGCAACAAATCATTGATCCGATTTTTGCTTCGGACCGCGAACAGCGCCTGAACGTGACACTAACGCCTGTGCATCGTTGGACTGACTGGACCATCCCCGGTCATGGAACCATCTCGATCCTGGACGCGCGTGGCGCGGGCAACTCCGTCCAGGCGCAAATTGAAGACGAGCTCAGACGCGAACCTGCCGATATCATTTTCATTTTCGACGATGGTCGATCGGATTTAAACGAACAGATCACTGCGCCGCCCGGCGAAACGAAAATCATCGGTGTCTCGCTTGGTTCTGCCACGCGGGTCGTGCAATTGGAGGAGGCGCTCGATGCGCAACCGCATGTGCGCGATCGTCTCCTCACCGTAGTTCGGATCACCGAAAAGCAATCCGCCGAAACGCAGCGCCTGATGTCGCTACTCGCGGCGGAATTGCCAAACCAGGCAAAGATCGAGATGATTCGCATCTCGCGCGACCGGCATGCGCAGCTTCATGTCGCACAAATGCTGATCAAATCGACAACCGCGATCTGCGCCGCGGTCGGCGCGCAACCAATTCCGTTGGCAGACATGCCGATTCTGACGTCGCTTCAGGTGCTGATGGTCTCGGGAATCATGTACATCAGCGGCAGAGAGAGGAGTCTGCGCGCTGCGACGGAGTTCATTGCCGCGCTTGGGGCCAATGTTGGTGTGGGAATGCTTCTTCGTGAGGGCGCGCGCGCAATGCTGAAGTTTTTTCCGGGATGGGGGAACGTGGTTTGCGGGATGGTCGCCGGCGCGGGAACGTACGCGATGGGTCGCGCGGCGACGGCATACTTTCTCGAAGGCGCTTCCTTGAAAGAGGCGCGGCAGACGTACCTGAAGAGCCGACGAAAACGGTCTCGCCGCGCGCTGCCGTCGCATGAATAGGGATTGGGGCGTCGGCGATTACAGACGTCGGATTATCATGTTCGGCACCGCAGAAATCCTGCGTGAATAACTTGTGAACAAGTTCGCCGTTTCGACGCATTTTGTTCACCTATTCTTGTGAACAAGCATGCGAGTTTCCGATGCCATCTGCGGCGGCACGCAAGATTCGAATGAAACTTTCCGACATACGCGCGACGCTTAAAGAAATCGGCGTCTTGCCGTCCAAGGCTCTGGGCCAAAATTTCCTCCACGACCAAAACCTCGCTCGCTGGATCGTCAATCAGGCCGATATCAATCCCAAAGATTATGTGGTCGAGATTGGGCCCGGTTTGGGCGCATTGACCAGATTCATTCTTGAGAAAGGCGCGCACGTTCTCGCGATCGAGAAGGACGCGCGCCTTGCAAATTTTTTGCACGAGCACTTTCGTGGCGAGCGAGTTGAAATCCTCAACATCGACGCGCTGAAATTTGATCCGCGCGTTCTTTTCGCGCAGCGCGAGGTAAAACTTATTGGTAATCTGCCATACAACATTTCCAGCCAATTGCTTTTGAAATTTCTCGGCGATCCATCTCCTATATCACTGTGTCTGTTGATGTTACAAAATGAGATGGCGATGCGCCTTTCCGCATCACCCTGCAGCCATGATTACGGAGCGCTGACGGTGCGCGTGCAACTGCATCATCGCGTGAAACACCTGCGCAGGATTCCTGCAACCGTCTTTTTTCCACGGCCTGATGTCGATTCGGCAGTGGTGCGCCTCCTCCCGCGGGATCGCCTCGATATGCCTGCGCACGATCACGAGCTGCTTTTGAAATTGATCCGCGTCGGTTTTTCTCAGAGACGAAAACAGCTGAAAAAATTATTGCGGCAATACGTTCTTGATTGGGACACCCTCGCTCGTGATCTGCAAATAAATCCGAACGCCCGAGCAGAGGAATTATCGTTGCTGGAATGGATCGGCCTTGCAAATTGGATTGCGCCGGCTCCTCGACCAGACACCTGCACCGCTGGCAGCGAGCTGTTTCCCGTGGTCGATGAGAACGACCGAATCCGGCGCTGCGCCAGCCGCTCTGAAGTGCATGGGAATAACTTGCGGCATCGGGCCGTTCATATCCTCATTTTCAGCGCGGGCGGTGACCTTTATCTCCAGCAACGCTCTCGTTGGAAAGATCGCCATCCATTGAAGTGGGACTCCAGCGCGGCCGGCCATGTAACCGCTGGAGAAACTTACGATGAAACAGCGGGGCGCGAACTGAAAGAGGAGTTAGGCGTTGATGTTCCGCTTAAGAGAATTTCGAAGATCACCGCTTCACCAGGCACCGACCATGAGTTTATCTGGCTCTATCGCGGCGTAATCACCGGAGATCTTTCCCCTGACAAATGCGAAATCGAAACAGGAGTGTTTCTCCCGCCGGCCATAGTTGACGGGTGGACGTCGGCGAGACCGGAGGATTTTGCACCGGGCTTTCTACGATGTTGGAAGGCGTACCGGCGGAAATGGCCTTCCGACCGCGAAGAATCTATCCGCCGAGAAACTTTCTCCGCGGCAGACGGCGCAGCATCGACTGCTTGAATTTTCGGGCGGCACGCCGCGCGGCTTGCTTTCCGCCATACACGTTGTCGCTGAACATCCTGGTCACCACACGGTCAGCGCGCAGGAAATGGACTTGAAACCCATGTGTCTGCTTCTTGGCGCGCGGTTTCGTGTCGATGCGGCGGATGTTCTCTTCCGATTGAGGATTGGGACGTTTTCGTCGTGGCATAATGACTAACGACACACTAACCAATCCATTGCGAGATTCAATGAGCCGGTGAAACCGTGCCGCGGAAGGCATCCGGCGATGGCAAATTCCACGCGCGCCATTTCTTTTCATACTCC
>QHPE01000034.1 GCA_003218945.1 Verrucomicrobiota bacterium
CGCTGAACTGCGCGAATGGGACGATCCACAGGCGCGTGAGATGTTAGGGAATTTGAAACCGCTCGAGGATGCCGCGGTCGAGCGATTGAGAACGTGGCTCCCGAAACTTTCACATCCGGTGCGCGTCGGCGAGCACGATCAAACCGCCTTCGCGCTTGGACTGATTCTGGATTATGCGCGAGGCAAAAATGACGAAGGACTCACCAAACTCGCCACCGATTCAGCGCGGAAATTTTTTCTCGTGGATGCGAATTGCCCGCTCGCATACGAGCCGTCCGGTGAAGATTTTCTTTCACCGTGCCTCGGCGAAGCCGACGTCATGCGTCGCGTCTTACCGCAAGCTGAATTCGGGAAATGGCTCACGCAGTTTCTGCCACAAATTCCCAGCACAGCGACGGCCGATTGGTTGCCTATTGTTGTCTCACCGGATCCGAGCGATCCAAAGCTGGCTCACCTCGATGGCTTGAACTTGAGTCGAGCGTGGATGCTGCAGGGCATTCTCTCCGTGCTTCCCGCTGATGACCCTCGCCGTGCTGCGTTGGCGAGCGCGGCGGAAGCGCATCGTCGCGCTGGGCTGGCCGCAGTCACCGGCAAGCACTACGAGGGCGGTCATTGGTTAGGCAGCTTCGCGGTTTATCTCACCACGAAGCGCGGGATTGAGAAATGACACGCGGCCGTTTCCCGCGACGATCATGCGTTTATTACAGCTCGGCCGTCACCGTTCGTTCTGATTCCCGGCGAGGCGCTCCCCCCGAGGGGTTCCAGGCGCGTCGCTGCCAGAAGTCTTCCAAGTCGCTCCGGCTGCCTCGAAAAACGTTGAGTTCTGCTTTTCTAATATTGGCAATACCTATTGGGTAAGCAGAACGTGGCAGGCGGCATTTACCGTCACCGCAGTATTGCCAGAGAGCCCAGTAACTCCACGGCGCAGTTGCACGCGGTTCCTTGGAGTAATTTGCGACCCATAACCAGCAATTGGTGAGAGTTTTTCTCTGCGCAGGAGTTACTCGCGCGCTATTCAAAACCTGCGCGAGATGGTATTCGCCCGAATAGATACCGGGATACACACCGGTGCGTTCACGAATGCGCTCAACAAACGCAACGGCTTGATCGGCCCGCATCGTTCCTCCGGGATAGTGACCATTTTTCTCGAAATCGAGTACCAGCAGGACACCTGCGCTCGGTCGCACCGCGGGATTGGCTTGCGCCCAGGAACTAGACACAACACTGAGGAAATGATCAGCCTGCCGAACTGGATCACTTCCGTTAGCATAGTGATATGCTCCCCACAGCAGTCCCGCTTGCAGCGCCCCCATTTGCCTGTCCAGATACTTTGGATCGCGAACGAACGACGGATACGTCGCTTCGTGAATTACACCCACGATGCCTTGACGTTTCATTGTGGTGAAGTCGGGCCGCATCATGTCGTAATGGGACATGTTCACTACGTTCGTGGCGCAGAAAGCACCCGCTGGAAGAAGAAAAAATAAAGCAACGCTACGCAAGAGGGACAATCTCATAGAGAAGTGCAAATCGCCGTCGGCAAATTGCGCAGTTGCGCCGAATTTGCAAGAACGGTTTTTCATTGGAGTGAAACAATGCTGTAGCCACCGGCGTGTGGCCGGTCATCAAATGGAAATTGCGTAAGTAAACGAATCCCAAGGCCGTCGGCTAAAGCGCCGTAAGATCCGAAAGCTCGTTCACATTCCAAAACAATTTCTGCTCCTCCTCAGTAACAGATATTTCCCGTAGCTTTTCGGTGTCGACCAAGCGACGGACCAACGGTTGCAGTGAAAAATCAGCGCCGGTCAACACGTTGCGAAAATCACCGTTCGCCTCTCGTGGATAAATTGCCGCCAGCGGTTCAGCGCGGTCACCGATCTTCGGCACAACGCCGCAACCGGACTCAATCTGAGCGCAAAGAAACTCGAGGTACGTTTTGCTCATCCAAGGCATATCGACCGCTAGCGCCAGTAGATGACTGGTGGTCGTTCGTCCGATCGATGCGGCCAGACCACTAAGCGGGCCGCGCGATGGCGCAGTATCGGCAACGAAGTGAACGTCGCCAGGTCGCCACGACGGATCGATGCGCGCCGAAACAAAAAGCTGTTCCGGCTCCAACGTTCGCAATTTTTCGAGTTGATGTTCCCAGAGTGGTTTACCGCGAATGATAATGGTCGCTTTATCTCTGCCCATCCGGCGGGATTCGCCACCGGCTAGCAAAACAGCAGTGAGCTTGCAGCAACTGTTCCGCCTCTCTCCTTCCTGGAGGGGAGAGGGTTGAGGTGAGGGGTTATTCGCTCGCGATAAACTCTGCAACGAGACCCTCATCCTGTCCTCTCCCTTGCGAAGGGAGAGGCGATCGCGCGCTCGCTCGACTGCATTTCGATTCTCCGGGCGGTCGAGCGCAAGATGCCATCGCAAAGAATCTTTGCGCGCAAACCACCACGGCCTTTGAGAAATTCCTGTGCGCCGGCCGCGAATGCGCGGTCCATCCAGTAGCAGGGCCGGCATTCCTCCATTCCGAAAAAACGGACGCCCTGAATATCGAATTCCAGTCCGATGAGCTTGTTCAGATCGACACCACGCGTGATCACATTCCGCCGAGCGAGAGCAGGTGAGCAGCCCTGAAGTTGCATCGCGCTGCAAAGTTCACCAAAAACTTCCAGCGAGAAGAAAGTAATCTGACCTTTGTAGTCGTCCTTGAAATCAAAGTATCGGTCTCCACGAATACCACGCCCGGCCACGCATTCGATCTCAGCCACCTCAATCACTGGATGCGTATCCGGCTCGAGTCCATGATGCCCGACAAAATTGTGTCCCATCGAAATGTAAAGGTGGCAGATTTCCACTGCGTTCATGATAACATCGAGGCGGGTCGCTTCACATGAAAGAAAGCAGCATTGATGCGCAAAAGATCATCCGCCGAAGACGCGACGGCGAGCTGGAATACTCGCCGGACGAGGTGACAATCGAGCAACCGCTCGAAATTCGAATCGGTCGCAAAACCCTGGCGATCACAATGCGCACGCCTGGTCACGATGACGAAATCGCAGCCGGTTTTTTACTTTCAGAGTCAATCGTGCACAGTCGTGATCAGATCACAACGCTTTCAGCAGCCACCGACAACAGAGTCATTGTCGGGCTAGCAAGCGAAGTGAAAATGAAACTGAATTCAACGAAGCGATTCGGGACAATTTCCAGCAGTTGCGGTCTTTGCGGCAAGACAAGCATTCAGGCGATCCGGCAGAATTTCCCCGCCATAAGAGCGACAGCTCTCCGGATCGATATCGAAACGCTGCTTTCGCTTCCGGAAAAATTGCGCGATGCGCAAAGTGATTTCGCCCACACGGGTGGAATTCATGCTGCCGGAATTTTCGACGTGAACGGCGAATTGAAAATTGCCCGTGAGGATATCGGACGCCACAACGCGGTGGACAAAGCAATTGGGCGCGCGTTTCTCGATGGGCTCGTGCCGTTGGACAGCCATGTTCTTCTGGTCAGTGGCCGCACCTCATTCGAGATCATCCAGAAAGCACTCGCCGCCGGCATTCCAATCGTCGCCGCAGTTTCAGCGCCTTCGAGTCTTGCGGTCGAGTTCGCACGCGACAGCAATCAGACATTGATCGGTTTCTTACGTCCGCCTTCGTTCAACATTTACTCGCATATCGAGCGCGTGATCCTTGATCAATAAGAATAAAACGAGGATGTCGTTTACTTCTGTGACGCAAAAACCGCTTCAGGATCGCAGCCAGAAACTCTTCCGACAGCAATCCAGCCGAACCTGCTGATCAAGGCGCCAAGCAGAAAGAAAATCGCTGCTAATGGGATCACCCCGAAAAATCGCAGCACAAGCGGGAACGGACCCATCAAAACTTCGCCGATTCGAATCAGCCAACCGGAACGATGTTCGTGGATTGCGCGATCGGCTGCTCCGTGTTTGTCGAGTGACAGCCAAATAAGAAGTGCTGATTCGACGGCGGCCACAAACAATCCAATCCCGTTGAGCGGCGCGATTCGGTGACCGAGCAATTCCAGCAGCGCAGCAGCCGAACCCAATCCCGCCGCTCCAAAATGAATCGGCAGCAGCAGGTGATGCAAAAACCAGGCCGGTATCGACGTCGCGCCGATTAGCACACCCGTATAGGTGGCGAGCAACACTCCAAAAATTGCCGATCCAAAAATCAAAATTCCTGCGGCGATTCGGAGAATCTGATCGGTTGCGCCAGTGAACACGTGCGACATATGAAGTTCGAGCGCGATCAAGCCTGGCACAACGCACGTTCCGAACGCGGCCAGGATCCAGGCACCCATTGACATAGGCGATTGCGGTTTAAATACACGCAGCATGTGAATGAAAAGACGCGGACGGCCCAGATCCAAAATCAACAGAACTGGCGACAACACCGCGCCGATGGCAGCGATCCATATTGCAGTGCGCGCGACATCAGGATGATGAAACAGCGCCGCGCCCAGCGCGATTAACGCAGACATCCCAGCAAGTCCGCCAACAAAAAAATAAATTGGAATTTCCCAAGTCCACACCGGCGGCCTAACAACTGGTTGACCGTAGTACCCGGGTCTTTGTGGGATTGGCCCGCCGGCGACGTCGACACCGTCTCCGGTGACAACTCCCTTCGCCCAAGCTTCTTCACGTAACTGGTCGATTCGTTTCTCGTTTGTCATACGCGATGGGGAGCGTGGGCATGCTGCCCGCCCTGTCCGGTACGTCGTCGGACAGCTTTAGTGTCGTGCGTCTGCTGGAAATTGGAATCGACAAAACTCTGCGCGCACAAGAAACCGCCGGCAACATGCTGGCGGCGATGAGCAGAATGTTTGCGCTCTGACGCGTTTGATTTTTCAGTCACAAAAATGCGAATGCGCATAGCGTCGCGATCAGTGCGCCGATGGCCGTGGCAAATGCAGCCGTCCATGCGGACTTTAAATGAATTGTTGGCACCTGCGGCTTTGGCGGAAGACCATATGCCTCAGGTTCACCCAGGATGAGGAAGAACGCGTGGGTGCCGCGCACAGAAGTGTCGATGGGATCGTAAAGTTGCGCATCGGCGTACCCGTGTTCTCGCAGTTGCTGCACACGTTGTGTCGCACGCGCGCGCAAATCATCGAGCCGCCCGAAGACGATCGATTCGGTGGGACAAACCTTTGCGCACGCCGGTGGGAGCCCGCTCTTCTGGCGATCATAACAGAAAGTGCACTTGAAGGCGCCGCCGGCGTCGGGCAACGGTTGCGGACGACGATCGATAACGCCAAAAGGACAGGATACGACGCAATACCCGCAGCCGTTGCAAACATCGTTTTGCACAAGGACCGAGCCGACTTCGGTGCGAACAATCGCGCCGGTGGGACACGCCTCGAGGCAACCAGCCTCTTCGCAATGCTTGCAAACATCGGAAAGAAACACCCAGCGAAACGGATCTTCTCCATCGCCGCTGCCTAACGAGTGAGAACTGACAATCTGACTTCCCTTCTGTCGGTCCTGTTCGAGAAACAAAACGTGCCGCCAGGTGGAAGCTCCGAGATGCCCGGTGTTGTCATAGGAATTTCCCAACCACGTAAAGCCGTCATCAGGCACTTCGTTCCATTCTTTGCATGCGACCTCGCAGGCTTTGCAACCAATACACACAGTCGGATCGGTGAAGAAACCGACTTCGACATTTTCCTGCAGGTAGTTGTGCCGACGTTGGTTTGTGCTCTGTGTTCCTTCGCCAATCATAAGGTAGCGCGAGCCTCTGGCTTGCACGTCCGTTTGATCGCAAGCGGGACGCTTGCGCTACTATTTGTCACATCCATGTTTTGCCTTCGTGCGCGTGGCCCCCGCCGCTTTGTCCTTTTCGGAAAGACCGCTCTTCTGGATGCAAGATCGTTGGCCCAGTTTGCGGTGCATATTTGTTAAGAAATTCAGCGAACGCTGGTCCACGTGGCAGACGTCCAGGTACGATGTTGCAGGTAAGCGCCTTGGCTTCCATGATTGTGACGTTCGGCTCACCGGAGATCGTTAGAAGATCATTCGCAGCCCCGCCCCGCACGAGGCCCGCTGTGCCGTAATGATAAGGCAACGCAACCTGGTGCACTGTTTTCCCATTGAGCGCCAATGGCCGAATCCGGCGACTAACAAGTGCCCGTGCTTCGATGGCACCGCGCAAAGTAACCACGCAAATGTAATCGGCGTTATTGATCTTGTGCTGTGTCGCTAGTTCCGGCGAAATCTCAGCGAACATCTCCGGCTGCAATTTCGCGAGATGACTCAGAAAACGCGACATGCCACCTGCCGTGTGGTGTTCCGTCAAGCGGTAGGTCGTTAGAACGTAAGGAAATCGTGGGTCCCCCGGCGGAGCGAAGCGATTCTCCTGGCGGGCAAACCATTGCTCAGCGGGATTGGTGTCGTGAGAATACAGCTCATTCGAGACCGGCGACTCGAGCGGCTCGTAATGAGTTGGAAACGGACCGTCCTTCAAGCCCTTTGGCACGTAAATCCAACCCAAGCCGTCCTCGTGCAGGATGAAAGGCGCATCCCCCGGAATTGCGTCAAGGCCTTCTGCACCTAGCTCCGGTTCATAGCGTCCGGAGATTTCCCTTGCACAAATCCGGCGACATCGATGCCAGTCCATTTTTCGGAGTCCCACCAGACCAGTTTTTTTCGTTCGCTCCAAGGATGCCCATCGGGTCTCGCACTGGCGCGGTTGTAAATAATCCGGCGATCGCTCGGCCACGCGAAGCCCCAGCCGTGACCTAGATAGTCTCTGGATTTCCTTGCGTTTGCCTTGTTGACGCCATCGCGACCAAACACACCAGAGTAAATCCAGGCGCCTGATGCGGTGGATCCGTCAGATTTCAATTCGGCAAAACCGTTCACCTGCGGTCCATGATGAGGTTTTCCATCGCGATCAACCCCGCCAAAGAGGACTCCCTGGCTCCTGCCGCGGTCGGCGCCCGCGGCTACAGGATCTGTGTACCAGCCGTTGATCTCGGCGAGTACGGCTTCCATTTGCGGATCGCCCAGTTTGTCTTCCGGATACCACCAATCCAGAGCTCGGAGCGGCTCATCGAGTGGGTCGTCCGATGCGTTCGCCTTCGCAATCAGACGCAAGGCCAATTGATGCATAAACCATGCATCGGATCGACAATCGCCTGGCGGGTCGACAGCCTTTTCCCGCCATTGCAAGAGTCGCTGGGTGTTAGTGAATGCGCCTTCCTTTTCGGCGTGACCGGCCGCCGGGAAGAAAAACACTTCAGTCTCGATCTCCTCTGGCTTCAACTCACCGCGCTCAACCTCAGGTGATGCGCACCAGAAATTTGCAGATTCGGTTTCGACCATCTCGCGCACGACTAGCCATTTCAATTTCGATAGCGCTTTTCGCTGTAGTCGCGAATTCGGCGCGCCGACGGCCGGGTTCTGTCCCATCAAAAACATGCCTTCCATTTTTCCATCGAGCATGTCGTAGAGATATTCGAAAAAGGAATGGTTGCCGGTGAGTTTCGGAAGGAAGCCATAACCAAAATCGTTTTCCGCTGTCGCGCGCTGCCCGTAGTACGCCTTAAGCGTGCTCACGAGATACTTCGGGTAGTTGGACCAAAGGCCGGTTTTTTTTGTGTAGTGATCAAGATATTGCTGAAGCGTTTCATCGCCCTTGCGCGGCATCGTCAGATACCCGGGAAGAATGTCGTAGAGCGTTGGAATATCAGTGGAACCCTGAATAGAAGCGTGGCCGCGCAACGCGAGTATGCCACCACCGGGGCGACCGATATTTCCCAGCAGCAATTGCAAAATCGACGCCGCGCGAATGATCTGCACACCTTTCGAATGCTGCGTCCACCCCACCGCGTAGCAAACCGCAGCGGTTCTTTCTGGGCCGGATGCGGCAGCAAGCGCATGCGCGACTCTGTGAAAAAGATCAGGTGGAATGCCGCAGACTTTCTGCACCATCTCAGGTGTGTAGCGAGCGAAGTGCCGTTTTAATTTCTGAAAGACACAGTTCGGATCCTGCAACGTGAGATCACGCTGTGGCCGGCTAAGGTCACCACCCTTGTAAAGCCAGCTATCGCCTTCATAGGCGCGCTTCTCGGGGTTCCAACCGGAAAAATACCCGTCGCCGCTATCTTCAGGGTCGCGGTATTCGTTGGACAAAATGCAGGAAGCATTTGTGTAATGAACGACATACTCGCGAAAGAACAGCTCGTAATGGATCAAGTGATTAATGAGTCCGCCGAGAAACACAATGTCAGTCCCGGCGCGGATCGGCACCCAGATGTCGGCAAGCGCGCTTGTGCGTGAGAATCGCGGATCGACATGGATGATGGTGGCACCCTGCTCCTTGGCTTTCATTACCCAGCGAAAACCGACCGGGTGCGCTTCGGCCATTGAGGAACCTTCGATTAAAATGCAATCGGCATTGGCTAGATCTTGTTGCGCGGTTGTAGCTCCGCCCCGGCCG
>QHPE01000035.1 GCA_003218945.1 Verrucomicrobiota bacterium
GTTTCCGTGCCGGATTCAGATGACTTAATGCGCTCGCAATCGCGCAGTACAGCCCGGGGAAGTAGCGCTCGTCGCTGGCCAGGGCAATAACAACCGGTTCCATCTATGTTATGAACGCGCCTGGGTAGGCGTGCGCCCGGTGAAAAAGCGTACGACCGACGTGGTGCGAGTCGTTGCAGGCATCAACTACGAACTATAACCGCTCCCGAAGATTGTTCGAGGGACAATGAATAAGGCATTCGCTATCGCGACACGGCAGCAAAGTGCGATTCGTTTAGCCACAGGAACGCTCCTGAGATTGACAAACAAGACGTCGTCAACCTTGGGCCAGTTTGCCATTACGATTCCGTACCCCGCAGCCCGCATGCGCCGACAAACGCGATCCACATCGCGCCGCGTGAATGGCGCTCTCTTATCGTGGAATTCAACCGTTAACTGGACGCAACTGGTCAGGTCAGATGCACTCGCGCTTTCTAAAATCCCAATTTCAGCGCCTTCCACATCCATCTTTATCAAATCTATTCGGTCTCTAAGCCGGTTGACGACTTCCGAGAAATCCAGCGTTGGAACACTCATCTGATCAGCTATCCCGTGAGCGGCCGACCATTCCTTGAAAACGCTTGAAGACTCAGGCTCGATGGACCGCGTAAACGTGACTGTCCCTTGTTTGCTTTCTGCGACGGCCGCTGCATGAATAACATCCGCTTCGTCACCGAAAGCTTGCTTGAGGGATTCTGCGAATGCGGGATCCGCCTCAATGAGAAGCGCCCGGCAGACCGGATGCTCAGAGTTTAGAGCGGACAAGAATTCTCCGCGGTGCGCGCCAAAATCCATGACCGCCGCTGGTCGCGCCAGAAGTGGCGCAAAAAACGAATGCTCTCTAAGACGTCGAATTCCTAGCGAACCGAGAAGGCCATGGAATATGCCTTTAAGACGGATCGCACATGCGCACGAAACCGATTTTTGAAGCCGAAAAGTCCGGTAGCGAAAATGTTACCGGCCGATTTTTCAACCAGCGGCACTTCAAGACATGTGGGTTTGTTCGGCACAATTCACCTGGATCGCTCGCCTCAACGCATTAGTAAACTGCGCTTGGATCCGTTCGTGATTGAAATCGGTTTCAGCAGTCTCACGCGATGATTTTGCAAGGCGCTGTTGTTCTGCAGACGCAGCCGCCAGTTCTTCCAGCACCCGGACAATCGCTGACGGATTCGGATCTGTCACGCATAAAGCTCTTTCCCTGCTGCGGGCCCACTTCACGGCCGAACAGTATTCCGGGCCCCAAATAACAACTGGAAGACCAACCTGCATCGCATCGATCATTTTGGAGGGAAAGCTGGTTGTCATTCGCCGGCGGTGCGACGGAGCAAAGCTCATTACGACTAACGCGGCTTGAAACTGTTGCAGCGACTCCGTCAATTCGTTCGACGGGATAAACCCATGGTAAAGTCCGCGGGAGCGAAACTCATCCTCAGCCCCGGCTGTCCAAAGCGGACTGGGCCCAAACACCTCCAGCCGTACCTGGTCAGAGCTATTTAGCGCGCGCAATGCGTTTTCGATGAGCGGACCGTAATCGGAAAGGTTGCCAAAATAAGCAACTCGCAGGGGAAGCTGGAATTCACACTGATCCTCGCGCCGCGTGGCCACAGAAGGAGCGTCATGAACGACTAAAGCGTTTTCGGGTTCACCTAATTCCCGGCGCATTCCATCACTAACGCAGACTACCACATCGCTCTCTGCACATGTCTGGCGAAACTCGCGTTCGACTCGCGAACGGAATGCGAGAGGGATTTCCGGAAAATCAGGCCACCAGTCTTGGAACAGAGAAACCAGCGGCAGTGTAAATTGTTTTGCGACTTTCCTGGCCTTTATGTGCCACCAGCCATGAGCAACAGTGACGAGCACATCAGGCCGAAAGGAGTGAATCAGATCGTGAACCAATTTATCGGTGGGCAAAACTGGGAACAGACATTCCCAAGCCTTAGACAAAGATCGAAAACCAAGTTGTCGGAGCTTACCGATAACTTTCAAACGAAACGGAAATTGGTGCCAGCACACGACCTCAGATTCGATCCGCGGGTTCAACTCCAAGCATCGGTGCAAAATGAGTTCACCGCCTGAACCGAGCGCGTTTGGAATGACAGAAGATAGGACTAGAACTCTAATCGGGTCCATGAAAGCCGGGCACAGTTAGCCAAGTCCCACCCGCTCGGTTACCGATAAGTTTTTCAATCTCGTCCACAAAGATTGCTTGCTGCCGCTCAGGATTGAACAACTCTTGTGCAGTCGCGCAGCTTGGCTGAAATGGACCACTAGCGATGTTCACTTTGCGGCAACCGCAACAGCTGGAATTTCGTTGCCTAAATCGATTACTTGTTCGCAATTAGCCACGGCACTTAGCCGGTGCGCGGCCACGATCATCGTAAGTTTCCCGCTGAGACTGCGCAACGCATTGAGCAGCCTTGCTTCGGTCGCCACATCGAGGGCACTGGTTGCTTCGTCCAGAATCAAAAGGGACGGCCGATGGTAAAGCGCGCGCGCAAGACCGATCCGCTGCCGTTGTCCGCCGGAAAGGCGGATGCCACGCTCGCCCACAGTCGTGTCAAACCCATTAGCTAATTCTGCTTTGATGAAGTCGAGTATCTGCGCCATCGCGCAAGCTTCACGCAATCGGGCGTGATCGATCTTTTCGTCTGGCAGACCAAATGCGACGTTGCGGGCGATCGTATCGTCGATGAGAAAAATATCCTGTGGCACGTAGCCGATGGAATCCCGCCACGAAGGCACGAGCGTTGGTGTGAGAGGCTGCCCATCAATCAGGATCTCGCCTGCGGTCGGGTAGTACAGACCGAGCAAGAGATCAACAAAGGTTGATTTTCCCGAACCGGTAGGACCAATCACACCGAGCGAAGTATTCTTGGGAATTACCACAGAAACCCCATCCAAGGCCGGGCGCGAACTGCCTGGATAACGATAGAGCACTTCGCACAGTGTAATATTGTTATTCCAACGAAAAGGATTCGCCGGCATGACAGACTGGACGCTTATTGGACGTGGAAGCGATTTGTCAGTCTCCGCGGCAACAAACTCGTCATACACTTCGTCAACCGCGTGACGCATTGAGCTTACCTGTGTGAGCTGCGCGTAAAGCAACTGAAGCGAAGGCAGCAGCCGATAACCGGCCAGAGCCATGACGCCGAGGTTCGGCAGAATATCGGAAAAATCGCGTCCCCTTGCTGCCAGCAGCAACACAGCTACGACCAGACCGCCGAAAGCAAGCGGCTCCACAAAATAACGTGCGCTGTTGGCGAACACAGGCAGCCGGGCGTACATCTGCGCGAGAACCGCTGAATGACGGGAGAACCGGCTGAGAAAATATTCCTCGCTGCGGTGGACCTTAACAGGTTTGATTCCGCCGAGCAGTTGTTGCGCTTCGCGATAAGAACCCGCGAAAGACGTCCTTAGTCCTTCATCCGTCTCTCGACGTTTTCGCCCGAGGAGTCGAAAGATAACAACGTAGTAGGCGCCGAGGACGACTGCGGCCGATAGAGCGATCACCGGCTGGACTAGGAACAGCGTAGCCAGTAGAAGCACAGCGGTGAGGACGCGCGCGATAGTATCCAGCAAGGGCAGAAGCACTCCCGCGGTGTAATTGCTTACATCGTTAACAATTTTCTTGAGGAGATCACCAGAGTTGCGCTGAAGAAAATAGGTGTATGGCTGTGACGCCATTCGACGCAGCAACCTCACACGCAACCAGTGAGCAAAGTTTTGGGCATAACGAGTGCGCGCGTACTCCGATAGCAGATTCACTGCGTTTGATAAGAGCAACGCAAAGATCGCGATGGTCCCGGCAACCAGAAGCAGTTGCCGGTTTTCCATCGGCGGAAACAGGCTCAGGAAACGCGTGCCAAAGTGAGACCGGCGAATGCGCTCGGGATCAGCGGCAACCGCCAGAAACGGAAAGATTGATGTGATGCCGATGACCTGGAAAAGTGCCTGCGCAAGTGAGAGCGAAAAAATAGCGCCCAGCTTCGCTCTGCCATATGGCCGCGCGAGAAAGAGAACGCGACGAATCAGGTCGGCAACGTTATGGATAAACCGGGACAAGGCGGTTCCGAGTTACGCGTTCAAGAATAATGGCATCTCGCAACGGCGGGACGCCGAATCATCTGCCGGAAAGACTGCAGTGTCAAAGTTTACGCGAACGTTGCAGCGCGCTTGACGATGCTGTTCTGCTAACGAATCCGCTTGCTTTTCAAAGGGCGCCATAGGCACGATTGCCGTCATGAAATCTCCCATTCTCTCCTGCGCCATCAGTCTAATGCTTTCGCTCGGTGCGCTGAACGCCGCCTATGCCGATAGCGCCACCTGGACTCTGAACCCGATCAGCAGCGATTGGAACACCGCTGCGAACTGGACGCCCGCGACGGTGCCTAACGGACCGGCGGACATAGCCACTTTTTCCACCAGCTCGAGATCTACGGTTTCGCTTTCCAATGTTCAGATAGAAGTGGCGAGCCTAATCTTCGACACCGCTGCAACCAACTACACCATCAGCGTCGGGGGACACAACAACTTCGGCGGCGAGTTGACGATCGGCGACGCAGGCATTGTGAATAACTCCGGAAAGCTGCAGACGTTTGTCGCCGATGTCGCCAGAGGCACTGCGGGCGAAATCATTTTTATCGGCAATGCCCACGCCGGCAGCTTTACCCAGTTTACGATGCAAGGCGGACGCGGTTACGACGCCGATGGTGGCTTAACGCTTTTCAACGACCAAAGTAGTGCGGATCAGGCCGCATTCCTCATCAACGGCGCGGAGGGGAACAATGCCTTCAACGGAGAGGTCCGATTTTTCGATAGCTCCACAGCGGGGAGTGCAACCTTTTTGGTGCAGGCCGCAACCGGCGCGTCGAGAAATAACGCCACCGTGAATTTCTTTGGCAATTCGAGCGGCGGCAATGCCGTGATCACTGCGGAAGGAGCGGCAGTAAAGGATGCTTCTGGGGGCGCTCTCCTGTTCTGGGAGAGCTCTACGGCTGCCAACGCCGCTTTTGTCGCCAACGGCGGAAGCGCAGACGGAGCGCGCGGAGGTTACAGCGGGTTTTTAAGCGGAGATGCCGGACAGGCTACGTTTATCGCCAATGGCGGTACCAACGGAGGTTTGGGTGGTTTCATATACTTCGCGTACAGTTCCGATGGAGGCGAGGCCCAGGTCGAGGTTTACGATAATGGTTATCTCGATCTTAGCGCTCATGACTCGCCTGGAATGACCATCGGTTCTCTCACTGGCAATGGTTTCGTCTATACCGGCTCACGAAATCTGACCATTGGCAGCAATAATTTGGGCACAACGTTCTCCGGTATCATCCAAGAGGACGGTGGAATCGTTGGTGGTAGCAATGGGTCGATCACAAAGCTCGGAACCGGCACTTTGACTCTCAGCGGCGCCAGCACTTATACGGGTGGCACGACCGTTACAGGCGGCGTGCTGAAAGTGGCCAATACGACCGGCTCAGCGACGGGGACCGGCCCAGTGAATGTTGACATCGGAACACTAAGTGGAAGCGGAATCATAGGAGGTGCCGTCGCGCTTGGCACTGGCACCGGCGCGGGTGCCGTGATCGCCCCCAGTGGACAGACAAACGTACGGCCGGGGACCCTGACCATCAACGGTAATCTTACCTTTAACTCCGATGCGACCTACACTTGCACGTTCAAGGCCAAGCCGAACAGGGCTAGGACCGACCAGGTGATTGCCAATGGGGTAACCGTCAATAGTGGGGCCATGATTACGTTGATCGGCCACACCATGGGAGCCTTGACACAGGGAATGGTACTGACCTTGATCAGTAACACCTCAGCTAATCCAATCAGCGGCACCTTTAGCAACCTGCCCGATGGCGGGATTGTCACAATCAATGGCAATAATCTCCAAGCCAGTTACGAAGGCGGTGATGGAAACGATCTGACGCTCACGGTCGTGCCGTAGTCATCACGAAACCGCTTGCTTATTAAAAGGCACCGCAGGCATAATTGCCGCCATGAAATCTCTCATTGTGTCCTGTGCCATGGTTCTAACGCTTTCATTCGACGCGCTTCATGCTGTCTACGCCGGCAGCGCCACGTGGAGCCTGAATGCGACGACCGGCGACTGGAACACAGCAACCAATTGGACGCCGCCGACCGTTCCTAACGCCACCATTGACACCGCCACTTTTGATGCCTCGAATACCACGAGCGTTCTGACCTCAGCCCACGTGGACCTGGCAAGCCTCGTCTTTACTGTGGGCGCGCCGTCCTACACCATCGCTACGGATCCCCCGCGCACCCTGACCTTTTGGGATGAGGGGGTGCGCAACGACTCGGGGGTGCAACAAACCTTCACTGGCGGCTTTTCATTCAACGGGGATTCGAGCGCGGGTGATGATGTCACTTATGACGGCGGTAGCATTTCCTTTCACGGTAACGCCAGCGCCGGGGGCGCTTCATTTAGGCGCGCAGGGATCGACTTTTTCGACACCGCCAGCGCGGATCATGGGGTTTTTACGGACGGAGGTATCGATTTCCACAACAATTCCACGGCAGCCAACGGTACGTTTACTTTGGGGCAGGGGAGTGGAGGCGG
Source organism: Verrucomicrobiota bacterium (assembly GCA_003218945.1). GTDB lineage: Bacteria > Verrucomicrobiota > Verrucomicrobiia > Chthoniobacterales > UBA10450 > Udaeobacter. Next base: position 6,632 of record QHPE01000035.1, read on the forward strand.
GCGCATAACCTTCTTCGATACGCCCAGCGCGGGAAACGCGACTTTCACTATTTCCTCGAACGGTATCGCTTTCGACATGTTTGGAGGCACCCTCAGTAACGCTACGGTGACGGTGAACGGCCCCTCGGACTTGTTCTCTGACGCCGTCCTCCGCATACAATTTTCGGCTACCGCCGACCACGCCACGCTGGTCGCAAATGGAGGAGTAGCCGCAGGGGGGCTCAATACAAAAGGCGTAATTACGTTTGGTTTCGGAGCGACGGCCGCGGAAGCCACGGTGGTGGTTAACCCGACCACGGTAGCCGGGGCCAGTGGCGGAAACCTCGGGTTTGGGTCAGCAAACGCCGGCGACAGTAACATCACGGTTAATGGCGCAGCAGTCACAGGAGACACCGCCGAAGGAGTCCTAACCTTTGCCGGTGGCCAGGCCACGACGGCGGCGAACGCCACCATCGTGGCCACCGGCGGGTCCAATGGTGGCAAAGGAGGCCTGGTTCAATTCCTGCCCAATGCCAAGGGCGGCACTTGTCGGCTGGAGTTACTGGGCAATTCCCAGCTCGATATGGCGGCGGATCGACACGATGATCTGACCATCGGCTCACTCGAAGGCGAAGGCACCGTCACTCTCGGTGGTCACGCCCTGATCATCGGGAGCAATAATCTGAGCACGATCTTCTCGGGGCTAATCCAGGATGGCATCGCGCCGGGTGCTATCACCAAGATTGGCACCGGCACTTTAACGCTCAGCGCGGCGAATAGCTACACTGGCGGTACGACCATCTCGAGCGGGATCCTGTTCGTAAGCAACCTAAACGGGTCGGGCACAGGCACGGGCGCAGTAAGTGTGAATGCCGGCACGTTGGGCGGTAGCGGGATCATAGCAGGAGCTGTGACGGTTGGAACGAACACTGGTGTCCAAGCCTTTCTCGCACCGAGCAAGGGAGCAAAGAAACCAGCCACCCTGATCATTCAAGGCGCACTCACCCTCAACGACGATTCCACCTACACTTACACCTTCAAGAAGAACCGGAACGGGACCAAGGCGGACCAGGTGATCGCCAACGGGGTCACCATCAACAGCGGTGCCATGATTGCTCTAAGTGGCCACACCAGCGTAGCCTTAAGACAGGGACTGGTACTGACCTTGATCAGTAACACCTCAGCTAATCCCATCAGCGGCACCTTTAGCAACCTGCCCGATGGCGGGATCGTGACGGTAAACGGCACTAACCTCCAAGCCAGCTACGAAGGCGGCGACGGGAACGATCTCACGCTCACGGTGGTGCCATAGGTAGCAGTATTTTCCGGCTATAGCCTCTCAACCCTTTCTTCTAACCAGTAGTCATCAGTAAACCAACGAAAGAAGGAAATTCCATGCCCCAATCATTTCCATTAACACCTGCAACTAATCCAACGAGCCGGTCGGCTCGGCGGCTTGCGTTCCTCCTCATTCCGCTCGCGCTACAATTCGCCCATGCTGACAGCGCCACCTGGAATCTTAATCCGACCAACGGCGCAGCAGCGACTGGCACACAGCTGCAAACTGGACGCCCAATACGGTTCCAGATGGACCGGGCGACATCGCTACTTTCGATGTTTCCACCATTACGGACATTTCACCGGCGGCGGGTACGGGTAGCATAGAAGTCGATAGCATCGTCTTCAATCCGGGCGCGAGCGCTTACACCATTACTGTGCCCTGGTACTTGGGGGAACCTGATTATTTCCTGATCATCAGCGGGACGGGAATCGTGAACAACTCAGGCGTTTCGCAAAACTTTGTAAACCTCGAAGATGACGGGGTTATTTTTGAGAATAACGCGACGGCGGGGAACCTGACGGTGTTTTCCAACCCCGCCAGCGCAAACCTGGATCGAAGTGGCGGTATTACGTTTTTCCTAGATAACTCCAATGCTGGTAATGGCATGTTCATAAACGGCGGCGATGAGCTAGCGGGCGGGTCCACGCAATTCTATGACAATTCGAGTGCAGGAAATGCCACAATCATCAACGAGGCCGCGGGACCTGGGGACAGCATTGGCGGCGCGACAT
>QHPE01000036.1 GCA_003218945.1 Verrucomicrobiota bacterium
GCCAATGCGGATCTAACTGGACTCGCCAGCTTTACCTTTGTTGCCAATATCGATGTTGTTACTGCCGGTGGTGAGATTGGTTCCGGCTGAATCACCCAAGGCGATGTTGCTGTTGCCGGTTGTGTTATTGAGCGCGTTAAATCCCAAACATGTGTTGCTATTGCCGTTCGTATTAAAAAAAGGCCACCATTACCCATCGCAGTATTGTTGTTGCCGAAGCCGTTGAGGCCCATGGCCGAGGCCCCGACTACCTTATTGTCGTTGCCTGGTCCGTCAAATCAATGCAACCCTAGACTGACCCTTTCCGACCGAATCAATACTCACTTTGGAAGTGCAGGCGCCTCGGCCTAAACATCGTCAGAAAGTGTGGCCCCGCTCCGGTGTGAGCGAACACACCCAGATCGACCCCCGTGGAAGAGAACTTCTCGATCGTTGAATTGCCATTATTGGCCACATAAAGGTTGCCGCTCCGGTCGAAGATCATGCCATGGGGCAAGTCTAAGCCAGTGCTGGCGAATACACCCAAGTCTTCTCCAGTGGGGGAAAACTTCTCGATCGTGCTACTGCTGAAGTTTGACACATAGATATTGCCGTCGCGGTCTAAGGCGAGGCCGTACGCAGTGTGAAACCCACTATCTGCGAATACCGACCCGACGCCGTCAGGCGTGAACTTCAGGACGCTGCCGTTACCCGCCGGCCCCCCATAGGCGGTTGTCACAAACAGGTTGCCTGCGGTGTCAAAGGCCAAATCGACTGGATTGTCCAAACCATCATTCTCATCAGCAAAAACGGTCCCGACACCGTCTGGCGTGAACTTCGCGATCGTATCGTTAGCCGCATTTGCGACATAGAGGTTCCCGGCCGTGTCGAACACGAGGGCGTGCGGACCCCTTAAGCCGCTATCCGCAAATATTGATTCCGAGCCGTCCGGCGCGAACTTCAGAATCGAGTACCTGGGACGGTCGTCGCTCGACACGTATAGATTCCCGGCATCATCGAAGACTAGACCCGTCGGTTTAGCCAGCCTGGCAAACACCCCGAGATCGGAACCCCTCAAGGAAAATACCTCGACCGTATCGCTGCGATAATTGGTTTGGTAAATCGTGTTGGTGTTTAGCAAGATGCGGTCGGCGGTATTCAAGTTACCGCTAACAGCGCTGAGATTTCCGGCCACACTTTGGGCAAAGGCGGTGCTCCGCGCTGCGAGCAAGAGCATCAATATGGCTGCGGCCAGGAAGTAAGCCGGCGCACGTAGGCGCAGGTGCAAAGGAATAATCTTTCTGATTTCGCTGCGCAGAAGCGAACTCCATAAATGTTGCGTGATTGTCATAGCTATTACCTCAAGTTGTACGACCGAACCCGGTCGTTCGCGGTTTCCCTGCGGCAAGAGGGTAAGGTGGCTTGGTTGGAGTCGCCTAACAGACTTGACGCATTGTCGGATTCGCCTGGTTTAGCGGGAAGCAAAGGCTTGTTGGCGACAGCCAGATTCATGGTCGCAATGCCGATTCATTGCCGTCCGAGGGAGTATTGCGTCGGACGCAGCATAGTCACGCCGAAGAATTCCTTAATGCGCGGTGCCTTCCACCACTGTCACCGTCGAATTGGCTGCAACTGAAGAGAGAGTATCGACGATCCCGCTCGGCCATTTCACCTGGATTGTTGCCTCCGTTGCCGTTCCGATCCCGAAATGCAGTGGCTCGCTTCCTTGTGAACACCACTCGCCTCCGCCACCTCCGTTGTTCTGCCGAAAGCTCATCCCTGCGGTGGAGGTTACGGTTACGCGCGCGCCGATTCCGCGCTTATTCGATTGCACGCCTGCAGGGTTCACCTTGATGAAGTGGTTGCTATTGCCGAGGTTCTTAAAGAGCCGGTGAAATCCGTTTGCACCCACATCGCCGTCCCTTTCGCTGCCGAGTCCGTCCTTCACGATGATGTCGAGAAATCCGTCGTTGTTATAATCCGCCCAGGCAGCAACCTTGTGTAAGTGAAGGGGGTTGTCATCCTGGAGCGCCAGACCGTCTTCAGTGGCCCTGTCAGTAAATGTCCCGTCTCCGTTGTTGTGGTAGAGAAGATTGGCATTTCCGACACCTTCTGCGTCGATGCCGGGATTTGTGACAAATAAGTCTAGAAACCCGTCGTTATCATAATCGCCCCAAACGGCGGCCCAATTATTCGGTCCGCCGACGACACCGGCTTCTGCGGTCAGATCGGTGAATGTGCCATCGCCGTTGTTGCGATAGAGCGTGTTTTGGAATGGTCCGCCGCCCTGGTTTCCTCGGGTCACATATAGATCGAGCAGGCCATCGTTATTATAGTCGCCCCACGCAAGCCCTTGACAAGGTTTGCGCGGGTTCAAACCTGCTGCCGTTGTGACATCGACGAATGTCCCGTCGCCTTGATTCCTATACAACTCCTCTATCTTGCAACACCCCGAGAAAGCGATATCCATGAAGCCGTCATTATCATAATCCGCGAACGAGCAGATGAACCCCTCATCGGTTCCGCTCGTAGCGCTTTCCAGTCCCGCCGCATTCGCAACCTGTGTAAAGGTGCCATCGCCATTGTTTCTATAGAGACGATTTGCGCCTTCGAAATTCTTCACGAACAGGTCCAGCCTGCCGTCGTTGTCGTAATCGACCCAAAAACCGCAGCGACCGCGATTCGTCGAGGTTTCGATCCCCGCCGAATGAGTGACGTTTTCAAACGTCCCATCACCACGGCCTCGGAAGAGTAAATCGCTCTTTTCCAGGGTTCCCTCCGTGGCGCCTATGGAAATATAAAGATCCAGGTTGCCATCCCCATCGTAGTCGCCAAACGAGAAGCCATGCCAATCCGGGGCATCCAGAGGAACGTGCCGGGTTATACCGCAAGTTGCACGGATGTCAGTGAATGTCTTGCCACCATTATTTAGATACACGAACGGCCCATGCGACTTCAACAACCCATGCGTCGGCACGATCAGATCGACAAAACCATCGTTATTAATGTCCCCCCAGATCGGGTTGCCCCATGAGTGCTTTGCCTTTAACACCAAACCGACTTCTCTCGTCACATCCTGGAACTGCTGCGCGACCGCTGCTGACGAGAGAACCGTGACGAACCCGGCCGCCGTCGCCGTGATACAGAATGAAGCGCGCCACAAATTCCAGCGTGGAGCCTTAATAAAAAATGCGAACAGACGGGCGTTCCGGAGAGTGAAATCTGAAGGCTGATTGCGAGATGTGGGCATTGACTGGACCTCGGAGTCTTACTAGTCGTCAGTGATAATTTACGTTGAAAATTCGTTCGCTTCAAGTCCCAGGGCGAGCTGCGCGCTCATCTTCTGGATTTGCGCTGCCTGCTGTTTGAGAGGCGCAGCGAGAGTTTCCATTGCCTTCTGCTGTTCTGCGTTCACTGCTTCTTGTTTTATAGATGTAGCCTTTAGTTGGGCGATGGTTGCTTCCTGTTCCTCCATTTTCCGATGCGCTTTGAGAAATTCATTGAGCAACATGGCGTTCACTGCTTCGTAGCGCACAGTGTAAGGTTTGCCTTGATCGTCATAGGCAACCAGGTCCGGACTCACCTTTTCCACTTCTTCGGCCACGAGGCCGAACTGTGGGATGCCATCTGGGTCAAGCTGTTTCTTGTAGCGAAGGGTCACCGGTTGCAGCGCAAGGATCGCTTCGCTCGCCTCGCCCATCGGCTGGACTGCCTCCTGGAAACGCGCCGAGGATGTGATTGTGCCGAGATGACCACTGCTATCTACGATACCCGTTACACCTGTTGGAACGGTCGCCTCGCTAATCCCGGCGACGTAGGTGGCGGTCTGCGTCCTTGCTTACCGATATGAATATCGCTTCGAAACCTGTGGCTGTGTTACAGCTGGCGCTCGTGTTGTTTTCGAGCGCTCCAAAACCAGTAGCCGTATTGAAGCTGCCCGTCGTATTCAAAAGCGGCGCGGCAGCACCGGTGGCTGTATTGCCGCTGCCAGTAGTGTTGCTAGAGAGCGCTGTCCAACCGAGGGCCATGTTTTCGTCCCCGGTGATGTTGCTGGAAAGCGCACCAGACCCAGTCACTGTGTTGGTGCTGCCCGTCGTATTTGTTCAAAAGCGCGTCCTCATCTAGAATCGTGTTGTTGTTTGTTAAACAGCCTTCCTGGCTAACGGATCGCGCCCGCGACGAAAGCGCAAACTAGGAGAGCGCGATTGGGATGAGCAGCATAGCAAGCAAGGAAGGCGCGCAATTCATCGAATGTCTTAACGGGAGAGTTGTCGTTGTCATAATGCGCAGAACCGCAAAAATCTAACCCGTTTGTCGAGCACATTGCCGAAAGCGCTTACGATTAGCGTGGCGGTGCTCTACGCACCTACCGATGCGCATTCACGAAGTTCTCTCGCGCAAAGATCAACGCGGTGTTGGTCTAATTTGATAGCGCGGAGGTGACGAACCAACCGCTCCGACTCGAAACGGTTGAGGAGTTTAAGCTCCGCATCGCGGCGATCGTACGTGCTAAACCTGAGCAGATCTCTACTCCACCGACTAGGCAGCCCCCAGAAGCGGACGACAAAACGAGAAATAAAACATAAAAGAAATCGCTAACTAAACGTGGGTCGAAAGCCTAGCCGTCAACCCCTGCGACAATTCTACGCGCGCACTATCACGCGAGTTGACAGGCTTGGAACTGTGATTAAGGGCAGATTTCCAATTACAACGCGGGCACGGCGATCCCTGGCACCTTAGGCAATGAGTAGGCTGGCTTCACCGGTGCCGTCCGCGTGTTGGTGTTGGGTTTGCCGCTGGCCGTAACGTTCACCCTTGCCACAAATCCGTGGCTATGTCCGGCGGTGTCGGTGTAATAGCCACAAATCAATCCGCTGCTGTTAATCCCATTGAGCGAGGTGGAGGTCGCGCCTGGATAATCATAGGTCAGGATATTATCGGGCGTGACGTAGAAGAAGCCATGAGTCACGTCTGACGTATCTGTGTATCTGCCGACTACCCAATTTGAAGCATTATTTCCAAGCACAAACGTTTCGGTCGCACCGGGTACGTCGATCGGGTAAGTCAGGGTGCCGGCACTATCGCGCATGTACCCGTGTGATATCAGGTTGGAATCGACGTAGTAGCCTACGATCTGACCTGAGTCATTTACTTGGTAAGCAAACGTCGCGGTTGCGCCTGGCACGGCAAATGTCGTGACAATCTGGCCCACGCTAATGAAGGCCGGCTGGGTAGGACCACTGAAAATGGCAGTACCACAAATATCGCCCAAATTGTTGATTCCCAATGGGATCGTATCCAAGGCGCCGGTGAGATCGAACGGAGAATAGATGAGAGGGCATTGCGGTTGTACATCTGGATCGCTCACAAAGGGTAAATCGCTTGCAGTCGCCATTGCAATTTCCCTGGGCATAGCGGTCGGGGTTGGGGTCGGAGTAGGTGTTGGTGTACAATTGGGGTGGACCATCAAATAACCATGAAAGGTGCCATCGCTTTGGTTCAGGTACTCGCCGACGACATGCCGCCTAAAGTTAATGCCTCGGCCTTGAGTAGGGCCGTGGTTAGCAAAAGGCGGAATGAGCAGGGGGCTGAACTTATGGCTGAGCGGCTTGTAAATAAAGGCCCTCACTGTCCCGTCGGCCATCATCACAGTGCCAACGAGGTCTGTCTGATCCTCAATCTTCTGTGGCAGAGTTGCGGTTACGGTCGTCCCGGGAAAATCGAACGTCACAATGACATCGATCGTTGTCGCAGGGGCAACGGTTCCGAAAAGCAGGAGCGTGATTAGCACCGCGAGAATGTAAATCAACGAACGTTTGGGTCGCATACAGGATGTTCTTACTTGGTGAATTATTTTACGGAGTGGTTTCGGCTGAGGCACCAAACGACGTTTGGGTAAATGTCACTAGGCATAGGGGGGTTAGCTCCGAAACATGCATATATTCGATTTGAGGTGTCAAGCCCGAGTACAAATATTTTATTTTCGTCCCGCAATGGCAACGATTTTACCGTCCTGGGGCGGTATCGGTTTGATTGGCCAATAATCGTGCGCCGCTTTCTCATCCACGATTTCAAAATAGTGATCTTTCGCCACCTTCGGACTGTTCCCCATTTCGCGCGCGACTTGCCCTTCGTTCTTCGTTTGCTCCATGCGATAGCTGCCAAACGAATGACGTAAAGCGTTGCGCTTCCAGGTCACGTCGGACAACCTAACGATCTTCACAATTCGCTTGCGGGGATCTTTGTCGAACAACGCACCGTTTTTGACCCGATATGGAGCGAGCCACTCCGAAAGATTCTCAGACATCACGATCTTGCGTTTCCTCCCCGTTTTGCGATCGACGCGGGGACGGTGATCGTCCCCCGATCAAAATCGATCGCGCTCCATGAAAGCCCCTTGTGCAGTTCTTCCCGACGCACACCGCCGAAACAAATTAACGCGATGTAGGGCAGAAAATCTGGTTCAGCGGTGCTCAACAACAGCCTGATTTCCGCTGGCGTATAAATCTCAACCTCGCGCTGCATGATCTTGTAGGTCCCGAGCGCATCAGCGGCGGTTTCCTCGTTCTTTCGCAACCAGCCTTGCGCTTGTGCGAAGTTGAACAGTACAACCAGCGTCCGGCGACGGTTCTCTTTCGAGACGAGACCCACGCGCAGCCGATTAACCCTACTCGTCACGACAGATCTCGCGGAGGAGGCGATCGTGCAGCGTTCCTCAAGAGGACTCTCGAAAGTAACAACGCTGTTACCTTTCGATGCATTATCATCGGAGCGAGAAACTCAAAATTTCTATTGCCAGGAACATTAGAAGCCTGTCAGGATCGAAAATATGACCCAAAATAAAGCAAAAATTCCTGCGGCGCTCGGGCGACTTCGCATCGCTCTTTTCGGAGCGGCGGCCGCCATCGTAACCTTGTGGGCAGTTGCTGAAACTGCCCAGGGGCAAGCTTTGGAGATCTCGGGCTCGGAACAGCCAGCCGCGGGCAGATGGCAGAGGTTGGTTAATCAACCAACCGTCCTCTGTGATACCGCTCTCCTGCTCACTGATGGAAGAGTGATGTTGCACCAGTACGGCGACCCGAACCACAATGGGCGAGGCATGAATAATTGGTGGGCCCTTACTCCTGATGCCAACGGGAGCTATCTCAACGGCACATGGTCTCAGCTTGCATCGATGTCGTCCAGCTACGGGCCTCTCTATTTCGCCTCAGCAGTGCTACCCGACGGCCGGGTGATCGTGGAAGGGGGTGAATATAACTTTCTTATCGGCGTAGAAACAAACCAGGGTGCCATTTACAATCCTGTCACCAACACATGGACGTCCGTTAATCCGCCCGTCGGCTGGTCGCAAATCGGTGACGCTCCCGGTGCCGTGCTGGACAATGGCACCTTCACGATGGGTAATATCTTCTCCAGAAGCCAGGTCTTGTTTAACGCGACTACTTTGACTTGGACGACCACGGGGACTGGCAAGGCAGACAACTATTCCGAAGAAGGTTTTTGCAAGCTGCCGAATGGAAAGCTTTTGCTAGTCGATACCTCGAACGGGACCAATTCCGAGTTGTATGATCCAGCGACCGGACAGTGGAGCAGTGCCGGCAGCACCATTGTCAGGTTGCCCGATGCAGGTAGCCTCGAGATCGGCCCCCATATTCAGCGCCCGAACGGCACAAGCGTAGCCTTTGGAGGAACAGTTCATAACGCGATCTATAACTTCTCTACCGGGACGTGGAGTGCCACGACTGACTTTCCGAATGGCAACGATATGGCTGATGCTCCTTGTGCCGTACTGCCGAATGGCAACGTGTTAGTTGCAACTAGCCCTGGTATCTTCCAGACACCTGTTACATTCTTCACTTTTGATGGAACCACATTCACACAGGCGCCGGCGACGCAAACATCAGCCAGCCTCACATCCTATCAGGAGCGCTTCCTGTTACTGCCTACCGGCCAGGTTTTGTCTGTGGTAGCTGACGGTATTCACATCGATGCCGAACTCTTCACAGGTCCGGGGCGACCTGATCCTGCGTGGCGGCCTAATATCACTTCGGTGCCGGCCACGCTTACTCGTGGCACCACCGTGCAGATCTCAGGGACTCAGTTCAACGGTCTTTCAGCCGGTTCCGATTATGGAGACGATTGCACTAATGCCACCAACTATCCGATCGTTCGCATTACCAATGCAGCTACGAGACATGTTTTTTACGCTCGCGCTCACGACCATAGCACGATGGCCATAGCTACCGGTAGCACGATCGTGTCCACAATGGTCGATGTTCCAGCTAACGCAGAAACCGGCTCGAGCAATATTGAAGTTGTGGCAAACGGGATTGCTTCGAGACCCAGACGGGTCACCATCCAATAACCGGAGCGACGGCGCAGTCGGATTGTTAAAATTAGCTTATGACTAAATTGATTGCCTTAATTGCAGCGGGATCTTTTGCGACGACGGCCTTGTTTGCGGGTGAACACGGCGAGGGGATACGGAATGTCCAAAACGAGAGGAAGGAAATGAAGATGGCCTGCTCCATTCCCCTAGACGATCTCAACCTCACGCCCGAGCAGAGGAACAAGATGAACGCGGTTATGACCGAGCACATGAAGACGGGTTGCACCGAAGCGAGCGAGACCAAATACATGGAGGAAACCAAAGCCGTCATGACTCCGGAGCAATACGCGAAGTTCAAGCAGAAATACGACCGCGCGCCAAAAGAGAAAATGGGAGGTTGATCGGCTCTTCCTATCGGATCAAAGCATCGCGCCGGGAGCAATCCCGGCGCGTTTCACGTACGGACATCCAAGACAAACGCCATCACTTCCGAGCACGGCGATCCAAACGTGACTGGAAGCGGTGCCGCCGTCCTGCACCAGTCCAATTGCAACAGCGGTCAGCGCCCTTTAAAACATCCATTGCCAACCGACGTTGATGCTCCAGCTGTTTTGAAGCTGCGGGCCGTCAAGCGACTGAATAATTGGTAGCCGACCTTCAACGAATACTTGCTGACCATCCAGGAAGGTTCGCGCCGCGGAACAACACGGTGGGCGCCCGTGGCAACATGGCATTGGACAGAACGTCAGACCAAAGGATGCATCCAAACGTTTGCCAGCTTGCAGGTTCGAGTCCGCTGTTTGCTCCATGCTCGGATCGAGATCAGGATCAGCGCCGTGAATAGTTTCACAGATTACACCATTCAGCCCCGCCGAGACGCTCAGCCAACTACCTAACTGGCGCATCACCCATGTACGAGACTGATAAATATTGCCGAAGCGATAGTTGTGATCGTTGCGGCCGAGTCGGGCAGTCGTATGAAAATCTGCGCCCCAGCTCCACGCTGCAGTTTGTCCTAGATACGTCACGCCGGGCAGCAGTGCCACTGTGCCCGAACCAGGTTGCATGCAGTATTCGAGCTGAAATCCATCCATCTTTTTGTCAATTGCCCCTGTTGGCAAAGCCATACCGCCACTTAATAGCAACTGATGCCGTACATTCGAAGTCTGAAAAATCTGATATGAACCGCCCAACTCCACATCCCCAACACCGCTCGTGCGCTCGACGAATCTACTGCCATCAGCATTGACATTGTTCATTTCCTTTAGGATGTAAGGAACCATGGCGGTTAGCGTCAGCTTTTGGGTTGGCGCATACATCACCATTCCCATGTGCGTATCCATGGTCATGTCCGTAGGTGCATTCGGGAATTGCTTCAGAATTTGCGAGACGTTGATATCGTCCGTCCCAACGAGGCTGCCATCCATCTCGTCGTGCATGAATTGGTAGCCGACCATCCATTTGCCAGCCTCACCGGTCATAATGCCGAACGGCATTAGACATGAATTCATCATTGCCATTTCACCGCCATTCACGTCGTTGCACCCTGAAGGGAATTCAGCGGTACCGATGTGTTTTGTATCTGACGCTCCCGCTAGAGCGGAATTGGCCATAGCGATATCGTCTGCGCGGGCAGTTTTCACTGATAACGTCGCGGCCAGAACAAAGCTGCGAGTTAGAATCGATCTCATGACTTCAAATAGCTGCAAGTAACGAGCGGTTTCATTCCGCAGCAGCAGGTCAGAGGCGCATCTTATCAGTCCGCTCAGGCGCCATTTCCACCCAGCGACCGACCGGCGAAGTGCATGGTCTGAAGAATGTCACTGCGGAGACCAAGAAAATCCGGGCTGCTGCGGTCGCGTGGACGGTTCATTTTTACTGGAATGATCTGCTCGATCCTGCCCGGACGCGGAGTCATGATAACGATGCGGTCGCTCATGTAGATGGCTTCATCGATGTCATGAGTAACAAGCAGCATGGTAGTACGCCGCGCTTGCCAGAGGCGCAACACTTCATCCTGCATACGCATCCGGGTAAAGGCATCCAGAGCCCCGAGTGGTTCGTCGAGCAGGAGCACTTTGGGATGGTTGATCATCGCCCGCGCGAGCGCCACGCGCTGGGCCATGCCTCCGGAGAGATGGTGCGGAAAGGCGTCAGCAAACCCTTCCAGACCTACCAGTCGCATGAATTTATCGACCTGACCGCGTTCCTGTTTCAGCACACGGCGCGCGACGAGACCGGCCTCGATGTTGCGTCGCACGGTGAGCCACGGAAAAAGATTCGGATCTTGAAAGACAAGGCCCCGCTCTGCGCTTGGCGCGGTGATTGGCTCGTCGCCTACTAAAAGCTCGCCCTCGCTCGCCACGGTAAGGCCGGCGATGAGACGCAATAGAGTGGACTTTCCGCAACCGCTGGGACCCACGATCGATACAAGCTCCCCCGCCGAGACAAAAAGCGACACCTTGTCCAAAGCCAGTGCGCCCACTGCTGCGCCGTTAACCGCAGCAAAGTATTTGCTCGTGCCCCGGACGCGGAGCGAAGAGCCTTCGATCGTGGCGGGCTCGGAGACGGCTACCATTTGATAACTCCCTTTTGCCAGACTAACACGCGGTCGCGCACCTTAAAGAGAACTGTCATGATGGTAGAGAAAAATGCTGCCATAATGATAAGCGCGCCATAAACTTTTCCATATTCAGCCCATCCCTGTGCCCAGCTCACATACCATCCAAGGCCAGACTTAACACCGACGTTCTCAGCTACGACCAGAGTTAGGAATGAAGTGCCCAAGCCCATGAACAGTCCGATAAAGATATTCGGCATCGCAGCCGGGATTGCGACTCGGAAGACGAGGTAGAGGGGTCTCGCACCGAGGGTGCGCGCGACATCGAGGTAAGAGGCGCGAGTGCTGGAAATGCCTGAGGCTGTGAGCATCGTCACCGGGAACCAAACGGCCAGCGAAATCAAGCCGACTGCAGAGAGCAGTGCGGAAGGCGCGATTACCATCGCCAGTGGAATCCAGGCGGTTGCGGGAATAGGTCCAACGATTTTTAGCAATGGCATTCCCCAGTAACGAGCGTGAGGGAACCAACCGATAGTAACGCCCGTAATCAGGGCTATTATTACACCGATGAAGTACCCGCTCGTCAACAAGATCAGCGAATGCCAGGTGCTGTCGAAGAGAAGCTTGTAGTCACTTACCATACTTCCGAAGACTCCTTCAGGGCCGGGAAAGTAGGGTAGTGGCAGCAATCCCAGGCATGAAGTCGCCAGCTCCCAGATACCAGCGGTCATCGTTGCGACGCCAAGCATGGGACACATGTATCGCATCCATTTACGCAGGCCCTCAAGGAACGGATAAAGCGCCAGACCCAACAAACCGAGGCCGAGCAAAACGAAGAGTAGCAGGGGATAATAATGGGTAGGAGCAACCGGTTCTCGCTTCGGCACCAAGAAATGGATCGCCAGTGCGATGCAGGCTCCCACTGGAATGGCTAGCAACGTTTGCGGACGTGTTTTCGTCGCCGCCGGACTGACAGGCGCAGTTGTCGCGCTGGGTTGCCGAACTCTGGAAACAATCGCGGTTTGCTGCTGGAGTTCTTCTACGGAAGTATTCACTTGTCGGCGGCTATCGCCCTCTTGTCGTGACACGAAGCGTTCGGATCGGCCATGTTCGGCGCTTCCTGATCGGGCTGATCGTACATTTTTCTGGCGCAGCAGGCATCCATTCCATCTCGTAGAATCAATTCGGCGTAGAGCCGTATATCCAGGTTGGGATCGACCTGTCCGCCGGGAACTTTTTCCACTTTGACCGTCTTGATCCACTCATCGGTGACACCTTCGAGGTGCTGAAAAGCGCGTTTCGCCAAAGCATCGGTATCGGTAGTGGGCGAAAGCATCTTGGCCTCCCTCATCTCTTTGGCCGCGGTATAGAGGGTCTGCTCGGCGATCGAAACAGAAGGAATGTACTTCAAACGGCTGAGTGCAACTGTATTTAGTTCGACGGTCGATGCGAGGTATTTCTTGTCCACCGCCAGTTGAGCGGCCGCTTTTGGGTTTTCCTGCACCCACTTTGCGCCCTTCAGAATGGCGCGCGTGGCTCGGGCCGCGGTATCGGGATTGGCATCGATCCATTTTCCATTCGCGATAATCTCGCAGCAGTATTCGTTTGCATAAGGCAGATCCGTCGCTTCATCCATGCCTTCGACGTTTCTCGCTATCCCCTGGGCGATCAGCAGAGTGCCAATCGGTTCGGCATCCGCGACGGCATCGACTTCTCCCTTCTTCAGCGCGAGCCCGAGTTCACCGGCCGGATAAACTTTCCAGCCAATCTCGGTGCTCGCATCGACTCCGTGCGTTCCTAACACGCGGTTGGCGAAGACGAACGGCGGCGTTCCCATTCCCGGAACTCCGATCCGTTTGCCTTTCAGGTCTTGAATTTTCTGAATCGGACTGTTCACCCCCGTCTGCACTCGCAAACATCCCGTATGCACACCTCCAACGAATCGCACATCGAGGCCCTGCTCGATGGGTTTGAGAAAGTACATCACCAGGTGGTGAGTGATGTCGTAGCTGCCGAGGGCGAGATTGTCTTTGTAGTTTGCCCAACTGCATTTCACCAATTCGGGCTCGAGCCCTTCTTCTTTGAACAATCCTGCCTCATACGCGTAGTAGATCGGCGCCTCGCAGGTTAACCCGATGAAGCCGATCTTGACGTGCTTCGAATTGATTACTTTGGCGGTGGATTTTTTGCCGCAGCCGCTGAGAAGGAGAGCGCACAAACCGAGCGCGACGATGACGAATTTCGAGCATGTCATTTTCATTGGTAAATAAAATACACCAATAACCCGTAACTATGGAAGCAAAATTTTGTAAAAGTTTGGTGTCTTTTTTGATTCTAGAGATCAGCAGAATTCCTGCCACCAAGCTGCCTGCGTGGGTGGTGGCGCCTTGATCCGGCGGTGCCTTCCGACGATTTTTCGACTCGCACACCGATCAGAACTCGACACTCGCTGAGTAAAACGTCAGTCGCATAGGTCCGATCACTTCATCGAATCGGCTGCACCGAACCGCGCTGGGGTAGGGAAAGCAATCCGGGATTTTCCGACAGGCTTTCGTTAACCTGACCATTTAGAAGTTGATGTTCAAATCGGCGAAGAACAGATTGAATTGATCCGTTGGATTGATTGCGATGGCCAAACTACCTACATTTCCGCCCGTGCCGAGATTGTGGTTATACCACCACCCGTGGCCGTAAGTCAGTTCGAAATTTACAGCGCTAGTCAGGTTATACGCCGCCTGAACGGCAATCCCGTGCATATTCTCTTGAGCATTGAAAAGATCGTCATCGATTATATTCGGATCGAGTGCGAATTGCTGGATCTGTTGATACCAAAGGTTGATCCGCCAATCGTGCTTCGTCTTTAACTGGCCGATACCAATTCCCGCCAGATACGCGTAGCGCTGGCTGCCCTGGCCCGGTTGACCTGCGGCATCGGCGCGCTCGTTGCCTTCAAAATTAGTCGCGAAGTCGCCGAATATTCGCATCGGTATTCCCCACGCTTTCCACCCGAATTCCACCGGCATATCGAACACCAGCAGGCTATTGATGCCGGTCTGGTTCGTGGCCAGGGAATTCGCGTTCGTTAGGTGAGGATCACCGCCTACGTAGTGAATGTTAAATGTGTCGCCGTTGCCGGTGTAATTGTACATTGTCGGCGCAAGCTGAAAGTAAAAATTGTGCGGGAAATTAAGTCTTGCCCCCACCTGCCACGCGAGCAGGAACGCATCGGTATTTGGCACTAGCTGAGTTCCGCCATTTGCGGTCGTCGTGGCGCGCGGGCCGATCGGATTCTCCGGATTTGCATCGTCATAAACAAATTGAGCGAAATTCGCGAAGAGATCGAGCTTGAGGAATGGTTCCGGCGGCTTCGGAGCCACCACTGCTTTTTCATCCTTGCTGAATGACGGGGGCGGTGGCGGTTCTGCTCCAAACACAAATGTATGTTTCCACTGCTCCGCCAATCCTTCAGTATTGATGTCTGGGTCCCATACCAGGCGCGTGCTTACCATCGGGTTCGGCATCCGGCCGGCAGTAAAGGTAAAGCCGGGGAAACCTTTGTAGCCGCCATAGGCTTGACCGACGTAAATGGTATCGCTGTTTTTTTCGAATGGTCCGCCGCCACCAGGCGTGCTACTCGCTGTGTCGTCGCCAAACGTCACATTTGTTGTGCGCGCATTGTTGTTGGTCTCCAAGCGAAGACCGAAGAACCAGTCATCCAGCAGCGTTCCGCGTAACCCCAGGCGAAGACGATAACGCTCGCGCTCGCGCTCCAGCCAATCGTTTGTTCCTGCCACGCCGTTAGCCGGCGGCGCCGCCACTGGGCCCGTGCTTTTGGTCTCGCCTGCCCTATAATCGTAACGGAAGCGCACATCGCCGTAGAGTTCCATCTCGGTAATGGAGGTGGACAATTTCCATTTGTCGGCGCTGGATTTCTCGAGCGGGACAGTTTTTTCGACATAAGTCTTACCGTCGTAATTGATCTCCGTTTTTGTTGGGCCTTCAGCAGTGACCTTCACTGCAGGCGCCTCATGTCTTTTCAAGCTGTTGACTTCTGCCTTCAGGTCCGCGTTCTGTTTTTCCAATAGCTCCACAGCGCGCTCGAGTTTTTCGATTCGCGCACTGTCCGATGACTGTGCGCGCAGCGGATGCGTGGTTAGCAAGACTGTTGCAGCCAGGCTGACCCCTGCTGCCCGTAAGCTTGTTTTTTTGATGAGCATGAGTTTATCCTTGGGTAATGATGGTTTCGGCCTTCTACGGAAACTCGCTTCCAGTAAACAGGCGGGAATTTTGGTCATCTTCCCGCCAATTTCGGCAGCGATTTCTATCACGGAGGAATGGCAATACAAGAATAGGCAAATCCTATGCAAGCTTTTTTTTGGGAAATTTTCAGCCTTTTGAGCTGGAATTGTTCTCGAGTACTAAACGACCAGGTTCGTTGTGGCTTTTGTTCTTTGCAGCGTGATATTTACAGGAAGCCATGATTCAGGGCCCCGTTGAGATTCGTCACCTGCGTTATTTCCTGGCTGTTGCCGGGGCGGGCAGCTTTAGCCGCGCAGCAGATCGCCTCGGAATATCTCAGCCAAGCGTCTCCCAGCAGATGCGCGAATTGGAAGAGAATCTACGAGTTTCGCTATTCCAACGTCGAGGTAAACGAATTCTGCTCACCGCCGCGGGCTTGATTTTTCAAGAACACGCGCGTGCAATTCTACGTCAGGTCGAGAATTTTCTCGACGAACTCAGCCGCGACTCAGTACAGCTGCGAGGGGATTTGCATCTCGGGACTGTGCCGTGGCTCGACGTGGCGCTGGTGCCGCAGTTACTGGGGCTTTTCGCCGCCAAGCATCCGAATGTCAATCTGACCGTCACGGAAATTTCCTCCGATGACATCGAGACGGCACTGGAGGAGGGTCGATTGGATGTGGGCCTGGGATTTCTTACGCATCACTCGCCCAACCTGAGTTATGAACGTCTGTCCACCGATGAATATGCCTTGATCGTGCCCACCGGCCATCCGTGGTGGAACAGGCAGTTGGTTCATGTTTCCGAGTTGCATCAACAAAGGCTGCTTCAGTTGCCACGCACTTTTGTCGTGCGAAGGCTGGGAGATGGCATTTGTCGAAGCAACCAGGTCCGCCCACAAACCGTCGCCGAGATCAGTGCAATCGAAACGCTCCTCCGATCACTGGCCCCGTTGAATGCAGCTGCTCTGTTACCGAAGCTTGCGCTGCGAGGGACGACAGGCCTGAGGGCAATTCGGCTTCGGGGAAAGAGCCTTCTGTTGGAGATGGGGATATTGCGCCTGAAGGATTCATCTGCCAACAGCACGGTTGCTGCATTCACGGAACTCGCCAAGGCCGCGGTTCCAAAAATTCTTGGTAAGAAACTCAAAGCGACGAGGGCGAGCAAAAACGAAAGCAACCTGGAGCGGTGAAGGGTGGCGCAACCTGCTGCCGTTGAAGATCGAGCTCGTTTAATATTGTCAGCGGACAGGCCGCTTTACCGAAACGCGACGGCCGCCGCTTTCGAAATGAGTCCGTGAGATGTGCACCAGAAACGGGGCAATGAATCCTGATATTTTGCTTGATCTCTGTTAGCGAACCTGAAAGTCTGTCCGTCGCGGTAAGTCCGTAAAGCGACTACCAAGCCACCTTACTCTCTTCCCGCACGCGAAAAGCGCGAACGACATGGGTCGCTCGCATAACTGGAGGATAAGACCGAATGAAAACTAACAACCTCCGCCGCAAACCTGTCTCAACCGCGAAGGGGCGCTGGCTTGCGTATGCCGCTGCCGGTGCGGCGACCTCGCTAGGCGGCACCCATTCGGCTGAGGCGGAGATTCATTACTCGGGCGTGATTGACGCCACAATTGGCAAACACCCTGGCTACATACATATAAACATTCCGCTCGATCACAGCGCAGGGTTAAGGTTCTTCACCCGGGGCATATACCAATTGGCATTTTCGATCAAGGGCGCAGCAGTCTCCAACAGCATTTGCGGCTATGAAAATCGTTTTGGTAGCCAATATGTTTCGCGCCTGTCTCAAGGCGTGGTGATCTCAAATTGCGCTTTCTATCCCCAAGGCGGTACCTTCCTTATCGCGGCGCCCTACAGCGGCGGACCATTTTTCGCAAAGGGGATCGGCTTTGTTGGCTTCCGCTTCAATAATGGCGCTGGCATGCAATACGGATGGATGCGAGTGAAAATGCCGGGTCCACCCTATGGCACCGCGCACTTCAAGCTGGTGGACTACGCCTGGGGCGATCCCGGCGATCAAATCAGGGCTGGCCAAACCAACTCGGCCGGCGATCAGGTCGAGGCGATTCCTGATCAAGGTTCGTTAGGCCTGCTCGCGCTCGGCGGCGCGGGGTTGATGGTGTGGCGTAAGGGGCGGCGCTCAAGCGCAGGCTCTGAAGTTAGTCTTACCTGATCGGCTGCCGTGATCCGCAGAATGCGGTTGGCGAACCGATTGCTAACTTCCCGCTTTTAGTGGGCGGCGCTGCGGACAGATACGATTATGACTAACCGGAAGGTGCTTCTTATCGGTTGGGACGCGGCTGACTGGGAACATATCACGCCCATGCCCGAGGAGGGTTTGATGCCGACTCTTGACAGTTTCATCGATCGCGGAGTAATGGGTAATTTGGCTACCCCCGATGCTCTGGAATTCCGTGGCGACAGGTAAGTTGGCCGATAAGCACGGCATCCACGGTTTCATCGAGCCTGACCCGGTGAACGGCGGCGCGCGGCCTTACACGAGCACTTCGCGTAAGTGCAAAGCGCTTTGGAACACGATCGGCAACGGCATTTCTGCCGCCATTATGATTGCCGCCTCATAAAATGGCCGAAATTGCTTTTGCGCATTTTCGTTTTCCGGTTTGTGTAGCAGTTCCAAATGCACAGGAAACCCAGGCGCATTCTCCTCAAGTTCGGCTCAGGGATTCTCACTCGGCCGCGCGCCAACGCACTCGATGACAAACAGTTTGACCGTCTCACTGCCGATGTGGCGCAACTCGTTTGCGGCGGATGCGAATGTATCATCGTCTCCAGCGGTGCGGTCGCAGCTGGAATGCGCGTTGTTGGGCTCAGGGAGCGTCCACGCGACTTGACGACAGGGCAGGCATGCGCCGCTGTCGGTCAATCAAAGCTGATGCATCTCTATGCCTCTATGTTCGCAAAACATCACCTCAACGTTGCGCAGCTCTTGCTCACACACAGCGACTTGGACAGCCGCAGCCGCCATGAAAATGCGAGAAACACCTTACGGCGTCTGCTCGAATGTAAAAATGTTGTGCCAGTGATTAACGAAAACGATTCGGTCGCAGTGGAAGAACTGCGCTTTGGGGACAACGACCGCCTCTCTGCGGAAGTCGCGGTGCTGGCGGAAGCCGAATTGCTCATCATGCTTACCAGCGTTGACGGCTTGATGGATCATGCAGGCAAACGGATCCCGATCATTGTTGATGTCGCAGACGCAGCTCGCTTTGTTCGCAAGGAAAAAAGCAGGTTCTCGGTTGGCGGCATGGTTTCGAAACTCGAGGCAGTAAAACTTGCGACCGCAGCCGGCATCGCAACAGTGATCGCAAACGGTCGGCGCGCCGGAATCATTCGGCGGATCGCGGCCGGCCAGCGGGTGGGAACACTATTTCCTGCGCAGGCTGAGCAGTCTCACACGCAGTAAAATGAGATCTTAGAGTAATTACTCTTCGCTTACGTCCATATGGATCCGGATGATCTAAGAAACGAGGTTCTCAGTTGCGGAAGACGCGCGCGCAAGGCCGCGCGCGCTCTCGCGCGAGTGAGTACTAAGAGAAAGAACGCCGCCTTGGTCGCCATGGCAGATCACCTTTGCGCCACCGCCGATATAATTCTGCAAGCGAATCGGAAGGACGTCGAAAAAGCGACCGCCGAGGAGATTTCGTTACCGATGATCGAACGACTAAGACTCGATGAAAGCCGGATTCGGGCGATGGGGGAGGGCGTTCGTCAGGTTGCTGCACTCGAAGATCCAGTTGGAAAAGTAATCGCCGAATGGACTCGTCCCAATGGGTTGCACATTTCGAAGGTGCGCGTTCCCATCGGCGTGATCGGAATCATCTATGAATCACGCCCGAATGTGACCAGCGATGCTGCGGTGCTTTGCACAAAAACGGGAAACGCAGTCATTCTGCGCGGGGGCTCGGAATCGATTCGCTCCAACACCGCGATTGCGGAAGCGCTCCGTGCTGGCGCAGCCAGGGTCGGATTGCCGGAAGACAGTATTCTGCTCATTCCAAGCACTGGTCGGGATG
The DNA here is from genome assembly GCA_003218945.1 of Verrucomicrobiota bacterium. GTDB lineage: Bacteria > Verrucomicrobiota > Verrucomicrobiia > Chthoniobacterales > UBA10450 > Udaeobacter. The sequence goes on from QHPE01000036.1 coordinate 19,159, forward strand.
CCGTGCGGCACATGGCTGAGATGGACCAGTGCATCGATCTTATCATCCCACGTGGCGGCCGTAGCTTGATCGAAACAGTCGTGAGTCATGCGCGGATGCCGGTGATCAAACACTACCTGGGGTTGTGCATCGCGTATGTGGACAGGGAAGCCGATCTGGATATGGCTGTGCGAATCGTCGTTAACGCAAAGACACAACGTCCAGGTGTGTGCAACGCCATCGAGACTGTGCTTGTGCACCGTGGAATCGCGGCTGCCTTTTTTAAGAAAATCGCACCGATCCTGGCCGAAAAGAAAGTGGAGATACGCGCCGATTCCGGCAGCCTCCATCAGCTCTCAGCTCTTGGCTATCAGCCACTCCATTCCGCCCGCGACGAAGACTGGACGATGGAATATCTCGATCTCATCCTCGCTGTCCGCACCGTGGACAACATCGAAGAGGGAATTGCGCATGTGGAAAAATGTGGCTCTCATCATAGCGATGTCATTATCACCCGCGACGCCGCGCGTGCTGAGAAATTCCTTAACGAGGTCGATTCCGCCACAGTTTACTGGAACGCATCGACGCGATTCACCGATGGTGGCGAATTTGGCTTCGGCGCGGAAGTTGGTATCAGCACTGACAAGCTTCACGCGCGTGGGCCGATGGCACTCGAAGAGCTAACCACTTATAAGTACATCATCCGCGGCGACGGCCAGATTCGCGAATAAACAGTTCTTTGCGACACGATTTGTCGGAACAATGATCAGGATAAGCAGAATGGCAGAACTGCCACGGAGGAAGCGTGAAGTGAGTGAACATGTGGAGCGCAGAACGCGCATCGCATGACAGTTTATTTTCCGCCGAAGTAAAACAGCGAATTGATCAGATAATGCAAATCTGTGACGGAACTGGCGTTGATGAAGCGTACCGCCGTGGCGGCCGGCGGGTGACGTTATTTCGTCAGCCGCACATTACGATTTGCCTGACCGTCACCTTGTTGTGCTGCCAAGACTTCTGTCTTCACGAGATCAACGCCTGATCGTAGGCGGTTGTTGTCGGTACCAAGCGTACAGTCTCAGGGGGGGCAGTCGTGGTATGCGTAGGTGCAGGCGCTAAGTGATGACTCCGGCAGCCGGCGTGGAATAACGAAGCGCGCAGCAAGCAGCTGCGGGATCTGCGGCCTTTTTGTTTCCGCTCCGCCTCAATGGGAGGCGGAGCGGATGTACTCAGCACCGTTACGGCTATCTGTGTGTATCGCTATCGGTTGCACTGTTGTTAGTTAAGTTGGGATCGGTCACTCCGTTTGGAGCCGTCACCGTCACTGTGTCCGAAATTGTCCCGGTTGCCGATAGGCTGATCGTCCCGGTCGCTATGTAGGTGATAACGCTCCCGCCTGGCATCGTTACTGTATCATGGATATTGCCGCTCCCGCTCGCGGTGAATCCTGACGCGCCGCCGGT
>QHPE01000164.1 GCA_003218945.1 Verrucomicrobiota bacterium
GGCAGAGATGAGAGATTGCGGTTGCCGAATAAAATCGAAGGCTTTACATCTTAGGCTGCTTGCTGGTCACCATGAAATTTAGCGTTACGAAGGAAAAACTGCTCGAAGCCCTGCAACAAGTGCAAAACGTCGTCAGCACCCGCACCACGCTGCCGATTCTTTCCAATGTCTTGCTGCAGGCTAACGAGACCGAACTCCATCTGACAACCACCGATCTGGACGTTGGCGTGCGCGGCACTTGCGAAGCGCACGTGGACAAGGCAGGAGCAACCACGCTCCCTGCGCGGCGTGTGTTCAACATTATCCGCGAACTTCCGTCGAGCGAGATTCAAATCGACGTCGATGGGAAAAACGCCGCGTCGATCCGAAGCGGCCAAAGTTTCTTTAAAATTCTTGGATTACCGGAGGATGAATTTCCGCCGCTGCCGAAGTTCGAGGGCGCGAAGGTGGTCACGATGCGGCAGAAGAATCTGCGCGACGGTTTGCGCAAAACTTCCTACGCGATTTCTACCGATGAAACCCGTTATGTGCTCAACGGCGTCCTGTTCAGTTTCAAGGACAACAAGATTACGCTGGTAGCGACCGATGGACGCCGCCTTGCCATGGCCGAGATCGAACTGGAATTTCCGCGTAGCCACGAATCGGACCTAATTGTGCCGACCAAAGCGGTGACGGAATTGCAACGTCTGCTTACCGACGATGGCGATGTGAAGGTGAGCATGAGCAATGGCCAGATCGCGTTCGATCTCAACAAGACGCTGCTTGTGTCGAAATTGATCGAAGGCAATTATCCGAATTACAAGCAGGTGATTCCAGCCGAGGCGAAAGAGCGAGTAAAGCTCGAGCGCGAAATGTTTTTGAATTCGCTCCGGCGCGTTTCGCTTTTGGCTAGCGACAAGTCGCACTCGGTGAAACTGAATTTCAGCAAGAACAATCTCGACATCACTGCGAACACGCCGGAAGTGGGCGAAGCAAAAGAATCGCTCGCCATCGCGTATAAAGGGCGTGAGTTCTCCATCGCCTTCAATCCGGAATTTCTGATGGCGCCGCTGCGCGCGTTAACCGAGGATGAGGTGTTTCTCGATCTCATCGATGAGATGAGCCCCGGCGTTGTGAAAATTCAAACGCCATTCCTCTACGTCATAATGCCGATGCGCATCAGCTCCTGACATGTAACACAGGCAATCTTGCCTGTCCCGTCGACCAGGCATCCTTGCCTGGTGCGGTCGGTGCAGGCTGGAAGCCCGCGCTACGGATCAGGCTGGAAGCCTGAGTTACAGGACTCTCCGCTGCGGCATCGCCGACTGAACCATCATTAATTCGGTGACGTTCTCCGGCGTCAGCAAACCGACCAGCCGTTTCATCCTATCAAGCACGGGCACCGCAGGGCAATCAAACTCCTGCATAATGCGAAATGCGTCTTCAAAGCGTGTGCCAGTTGTCACGGTCGGAATATCGCGTCGCATCACGTTGCCCACCCGAAGCTCGGGATTGTTTTTGCGCAAGGCAGAGATGAGATCGTGGCGCGTTAATAAACCGGCGACGGCACCGGATTCATCGACAACCGGAAAGTCGTGCTGCGAAGTCGCAAGCAACGCGTCCACGGCTTCTTCGAGCGTCGCGTCTGCTGGCAGCGTGCGGAACTCGCGCACCATTGCGCTCGAAACCGGAAACCGGCGCGACACATCTTTCATCTGCGCAAGCGCCGCCTCTTGCGACGCTCCGATGTAAACGAACAGCGCGATGAAAATTAAAAACGGATTGAAAAACAGACCCAGAAATCCAAATACAAACGCGAAACCCTGGCCGACTGTCGCCGCGACTTGCGTCGCCCGCGCATAGCTCATCTGTGTCGCGAGCAGCGCGCGCAGAACTCGGCCACCATCCATGGGGAACGCCGGCAGCAAATTAAAAAGAAGCAACACAACGTTCATCGTGAACAGGAGATCGGGAATGCTGGTTTTCGTGGTTGGCGGATAGTCCCATGAACCACCGCCTATGAATGCACCGAGGGCGATCAGCGCAGTTACGGCCGGACCTGCTGCGGCAATAATCAGTTCCTGCACCGGCTCGTCGGGAATGCGTTCCAATCGCGCCACGCCGCCGATAGGCAACAGCGTGATGTCGGGCGTGTTGATCCCGAAAGCTTTTCCCGCCAAAGCATGCCCGAACTCGTGCAACACCACGCAAGCGAACAACAACAGAATGAACAACACTCCGCCCATCGCAGCGGACGAGCCGCCCTGGGCATAATAGGCAAATCCGATCCACGCGATCAGTAGTAGAAACGTGATGTGAATCCGCAGTTGGATCCCGGCAACACGAAGGATTGGAATGGACCAGCCCATGGGAGTTTATTGTGCTCCCTGATTAGATTGCGCGCCAGCGCTGTTTCAGGGTTGAAGTCACTTCGGTGCAAATCTTTGATGTTGCTATCGTAGGCGGCGGACCGGCCGGGTCCACGTGCGCGGCATTTTGCGCGCTGGCCGGCCTGCGGACGGTCGTGCTCGAGCGGGAAAAATTTCCACGCGAGAAAGTATGCGGCGACTGTTTGAATCCATCGTGCTGGCGGGTGATAGAACGCCTGGGCCTGACGCAGAAGCTGCTGAGTCTGCCGCATTCCAAACTATCGTCGGTCGAGTTCATTTCGATCGACGGTCGGGCAGTCATTGTTGATCTTCCATCGGGGGCCGACCGCGAAATTTCAGTGAAGCGCAGTCTCTTCGACGACCTGTTGCTAAGGCGCGCCCATGAGCTCGGCGCAGAAATTCGCGATCAAACCACCGTCACCGCATTGAATTGCAACAGCGACTGGAGGATTGAAACCGCTCCAGAGGAAATGTTTTACGCCCGGATCTTAATTGGGGCGGACGGACGCAACTCTACGGTCGCACGGTTGTGCAATTTGTTGCCGCGCCCTGCGCGCGAACGTGTTGCGCTGCAGGCGCACGTGCCGCTGCCACGCGATTTTGGGAACCGCGTCGTTCTGCAATTTCTTATTGAAGGGTACTCCGGCCAGGCACCGGTAAACGAAACCGAGCTGAATCTCTGCCTCGTTGGCAAGCCATCGACCATTTCCACATTGCGTGACTGGGCGTCACGTCAATTTCAACTTCCCGGTGATCAACCCTGGCGCACCGTGACACCACTGACTCGTTCATCACTTCCCTGCGCTCGTGGGAATCTGTTTTTTGTCGGGGACGCCGCTCGCGTCGTTGAACCGTTCACAGGCGAAGGAATCTATTACGCATTGCGCTCGGGCGAACTCGCCGCAAACACCGTTACGAAAATGCTTGGCGGTGAGGAGCGGCAATCAGTGTTGCGCGAATTCGCTCGCGCTTACGCCGAAATGTATCGTGGACGTCTATGGATCAACCGCCTCGCACGCGCGGCGGTTTTGAGACCGCATCTTGGCTCGGCGCTGATTCGCCCAGGGCGCATTAGTCGCTCGATTTTCAAATTGCTCACTGCAAAAATTGTCTCGTCGACAAATCGTCATTCCGAGCGGAGCGAAGCGTAGTCGAGGAGTCCCGCGGAACAACGAACGGTAGAGCAACGGATTTGAAAGCCTGGCCTCGCCCCGAAAGCATTCGGGGCCGCGTTACAGCTCGACTTCGGCTCGGGATGACCGTGTTCACAGCGATTGCTTGGCAGCCTTAACTGTATTCGCCATCAACATCGCAATAGTCATTGGCCCAACGCCACCTGGTACAGGTGTGATCGCGCTGGTCTTTTTCGATACTTCCTCGAATGCAACGTCGCCTACGAGTCGATAACCGCGTTCGCTCAAGCGGTCATGCACGCGATTGATCCCGACGTCGACCACAACTGCGCCTTCGCGGATGTGATCGGCTCTCAAAAATTCTGCTCGTCCAATCGCTGCAATCACAATGTCAGCCGAACGCGTAGTCTGGGCGAGATTTCCGCTCCGTGAGTGCACCACCGTGACCGTGGCGTTGCCGTTTTTGTTCTTCTGCATCAGCAGCAAGGCCAGCGGCTTGCCGACGATCATGCTGCGACCCAGCACCACGACGTGCGCGCCGCTGATCTCGACGCCGGTTTCAAGGAGTAATCGTTGCACTCCAAGTGGCGTGCACGGCACAAACCCGCTCGGGTCCTCCAGCACGAGCCTGGCCACATTTTCCGGGTGAAACCCGTCCACGTCCTTGTGGGGGGCGAGAGCGCGCACGATAGCAGCTTCGTCGATATGCGCGGGCGGCGGGGATTGAACGAGAATCCCATGAATGCTCGAGTCACGATTTAACTCTTCAACGCGCGCCAGCAGGTCGATCTGTGTTGTTGAAGCGGGCAGCTCCAGCTTCATCGAGTGCAAGCCGAGCTCGCGGCACATTCTATCTTTCGACCGGACATACGCGCGCGAAGCCGGATTATCCCCAACGAGAATGACGGCGAGCCCGGGCGTAACGCCCTTTGCTTTCAGTTCTGCTACCTCCCGGCGAAGATCTATGTACACCTTATCCGCAATCGCGCGGCCATCGATAAGCTTTGTCATACATCCGTGTTCGTCATTCCGAGCGAAGTGGAGCCGCAACGCAGCCCCGAATGCTTTCGGGGCGAGGCCAGACTTTCAAATCCCGTTGCATTGCCTTTAGACATTTCCGCGGGATCCTTCGACTCCGCTTCGCTCCGCTCAGGATGACTAAGTCTCAGCGCATTTCAACCAGCGCCATCATCGCGCTCTGCAACGCGAGGCGTTCGGCCTCAAATTCGTCGGGTGTACCGATCGATTTTATGTGGTGCGGCGGATTGACTAACACACGCACTTTGGAAAACGGTTGCGGGATGATAAAGCGGTCCCAACTTCCCAACCGCCAGCAACGCGAATATTCGAGATTCATTGGCAACACCGGCGCACCGGATTTTTGCGCGAGAAAAACTATGCCCGGGCCAAGCTCGTACACAGGGCCGCGTGGGCCATCCGGGGTGATGACTACATCGCGACCAGAGGCGAGCATCTCCGTAAGTTGAAGAATTGCGCTCGCGCCGAGCCGCGAGCTGGAGCCACGAACCACATCGTATCCAAAACGTCGAATAGCGTCGGCCAGCAAATCTCCATCGCGGCTGGCGCTGATCAAAGCGGCGCCATGGCGATTTGGAAGAAAGCGTCGCAACACCAACGGGAAAATCAGCAACCGATTATGCCACAGCCCGCCGATGTAATTTTCCGTTACTGGTTTGCCGAGAATGCCCGCGCGGTCGTCAACTTCATAGCGCAACGTACGCTCCCACACCCGCAACAAGCGAACTCCGAACGCGATCAGCCATCGCGCAAGCCTGCCTTCGATCTTCAACTTTTCTCGCGCGAAGTTTTTGCCGAGTCGGCTTTTTCTCCCCAACGGTATGCACCGGGGCTGGGCAATCCAATTTGGTCGAGAATGCGCCAAACAACGGTATCTACCAGGTCGGTGATCGAGCTGGGACGGCTGTAGAATGAGGGTATCGCTGGGAGAACAATCGCGCCGGCCTCAAGCAGAGTCATGACGTTGCGTGCGTGAATTAAGTTCCACGGTGTCTCGCGAGGAACAAGAATCAGTTTGCGGCGTTCCTTTAGGAAAACATCCACAGCGCGCAACAGTACGCTGTCGCTCGAACCGGAAGCGATTCGCCCTAATGTGGCCATGGAACACGGAACGACCACCATCGCATCGAAACGCGCCGAACCGCTCACAAACGGCACGTTCATGTCAGTTTCAGAATGTTGCGAAACTGCCGGAGGAATTTTGAAATCATCCAGCTCCTGCTTCACCACCTCTCTCGCATACCCGCTCATGATGAGGTGCACGTCGTGCGCCCTGCAATCGATCTGCTCAAGCAGTCTTTGCAAATAAATTGCGCCGCTTGCACCAGTCGCCGCGATCACCAGTTTCATATTCTATCAGTCCCAGCGAGCGAAGCGTATTCGAGGAATCCCGCGGAGCAACCGGCGATAATGCTACTGAATTTGATTCGCTCACTTCCCATTCGCTCAGCCTCCGGCCACGGCGTGGACCATTCGACGTAACGTTCGTTCATTGGAAACGGCCGGACCATCTTGGTTGCACCGCCGCAAAATCGCAAGCCCGGCACACGCATTCGTCCTGCAGCAAACCAAGACGCTTGCGTTGCGTTTCTTCTTCAACGAAGCGTTTCGATTCGATGCGCAAACATACGCTGACTGGAAACATCAAAGTGCACCGCGCATTTCCATCGAAGTTTCTCGGGAACCGCCGCGATATTCTGGTATACCTGCCGCCCGGTTACCGACGATTCTCATGGCGACGGCATTCGGTGCTTTATTTGCATGACGGACAAAATGTCTTTGACGCGGCAACTTCCTTCGGTGGCGTCGAATGGAGTGTGGATGAGACAGCGGAACGCCTGATTCGAACCAAAATTATCGACCCGCTCATCATCGTCGCAGTCGCGAACATGGGTGAGGACCGAGTTCACGAATACACGCCAACACCCGGGATCATTGAAGCTAAAGGCAGACGGAAGAAACGCAGCCGCGGTTTGGCGCGACTGTATGGCCGTTTTCTGATGGAGGAACTGAAACCCTTCATCGATCGAAATTATCGGACTCGGCGCGGTCCGACATTCACTGGGTTAGGCGGCTCATCTCTCGGTGGTCTTGTGACGCTGGCGATTGGCATTTTATATCCACAGAAATTCCGCCGGCTCATGGTGATGTCGCCTTCCGTCTGGTGGGACAATTTCGCAATTTACCGATTAATCGATTCTATTGAGCCAAAACCGCCATTGAAAATTTGGCTCGACACCGGCACAGCCGAGCCTGGCTGGGAACAAACTCGCGAACTATGCAAGCGACTAGTCGAGAAAGGCTGGGAACCGGGCAAGGACATCCTGTACATGGAAGCCGACCACGGCAATCACAGCGAAGCGGCCTGGGCAGCGAGAGTCGAGCCCGCGCTGCATTTTTTATTTCCGCTAGGGAAGTAGTGTAGCTGATCTACCCACCGGGGGTATCGGTGGCGGATTCGGCGGCAACGGTTCGGGCGGAGGTGTTGGCGAGGGCGGAGCCGGTCTGGGTGGTGATGGATTGTCTGGCATGGAGGTCTCGTTAGAGAATCGCTATTACTGCAGTGGTTTGCCGTAAACTTGATAAACGCGAATAAAGCCGCCGATAAAATCCCAGTCCTTTTGGAAAGAAAAAGCGCGATCGCGCGCAGACCAAGTGAGATCGCGCGGCGATTCTGGATGATTAGGATCGTACACAAGGTAATGATCAGCCCCGGGGTTCGGTGCTGAAGATTTTAGTTTATAAATCAAAACCGAGTGATTGATGCTGAACCGGGGGTACGTCGTAAGAAATGCGACGAACAACTCGCCGCGCGCCAAAGCTGCGTTCAGTCGAGCGTGAGTCCGTTCCTGATAGCCGGTACCATCTTGAAACATCATCCGAGCATTGCTGATTCGAAAGTAACTCGGCCAGCCATGGCCGATGCTCAGTTGCACAAGTTCGCGGCGCGCCTTGCTCATTTGTTTGAGGTCTTTGTATCCCGGAAAGACAGTTCGTTGATTTTCCGGTAGCGGCTCGCCCCAAGCCGGCTGGCGTGTTACTGCGCGAATACGAGCTGCCAAAGCGCTATCGTCTAAGGCGGCGCTGTGCGGCTCGAAGCGCGCAAACTTTTTGAATTGCATGGCTGTACGAGCCATCACAAAGCAGTGACGATTATATGCGTCTCGCTTCGTCGCAGAGGGCCGTCGCAACGAAGCGTGCCCTTCGTGGTATTCGAACACGGTTTGATTAGCGAACGCGAACGTATCGCTGTCGAAACCGAATGCGGACGTTGTATCTCGGGCGTGCGCCAGTGTGACAATGGCAAAAACACCGAGCCATCCCATTGATTTACCCCAACTCCTAAACATCACATTAAGAGCGAGCTGAGACAGTCACAGTTTTGACTTCGGCAAAAACACCGAGGCGGCGAAATTTTTGATATCGATTCTCCAGTAATTTTGGGATTGGAATTTGAGAAATTCGCTCCAAGTTCCGGCGCAACGCTTCACCAAGATTGGCACCAGCAGAGTCATGATCGCGGTGCGCGCCGCCCTGCGGTTCGGGGACGATTTCGTCCACAACCTCTAGTCTCAACAGATTTTGCGCAGTCAATTTAAGCGCCTCAGCAGCTTCGGCGGCATGCCGCCGGTCTCGCCACAAAATCGCGGAACACGCTTCGGGACTGATCACCGAGTAGTAAGCGTTCTCGAAAATCAACACATGGTCTGCGACTCCAATGCCGAGTGCGCCGCCCGAGCCCCCCTCGCCGATGACTGCCGCAATAACCGGAACGCGTAGTTTCATCATCTCACGAAGATTCACAGCAATCGCTTCGGAGATGTGGCGCTCCTCGGATCCGATTCCAGGAAACGCCCCTGGTGTGTCGATCAATGAAATCACCGGCATCCCAAATTTTTCGCCCAGCCGCATCAAGCGCAGCGCCTTGCGGTAGCCCTCCGGATGCGCGCATCCAAAATTGCGCATGACGTTCTCCTTGGTGTTGCGCCCTTTTTGGTGCGTGATAACCACGCACCGTTGTGTTCCGAGCATGGCCACACCGCATGGCATGGCGCGATCGTCAGCAAATCGACGGTCGCCATGCAATTCGATCCAGTTTGTGAAGCAGCGTTCGATGTAGTCAAGAGCGAACGGTCGTTGACTGTGACGCGCGATTTGAACCCGCTGCCATGCCGTCAGATTGCTGTAAATGTGCCGGCGGGTTTCTCGAAGCTTTGCCTCAAGTTCTTTCACCGCCGACCCAAGATCCACATCATGCTTGGTGGAATGACTCTTTAAATCCTGCAGCCGCCGTTCCAGTTCAAAGATCGGCTTTTCAAAATCGAGCGGCTGCCAGTCCATTAGGGTTAAGCGTTTAAAGCGTTGAAGCGTTAAAGCGTCAAGTAAGCGCGGGAGCGGCCCGCTTCGACGGATTACGCTTCAACTCTTTAACGGTTTTAGTCAATTATCGTCACAGGAGTGCGATTGTTCACAAGGGTGCTCAGTTCTTCGAGATCCGTGGCGGCGAGGCCGAGGCCTGTGGGCGGAGCCGGTTGTTCGAGATTGGGATGCGTTGAATCGGGCACGGAATACAAAGTATAACCGGCCGCGCCGGCGAGCCGAATCCATTTAGTGCTGGCGAGGTAATCCTTGCTGCCGAGACCGACACGCTGTCCCCCTTTCCAAGCCATCGTTTCGGCGATTTTTGTCGTGATCTTTGGCGGTTGTTTCGGCGTTAGCTTCGCCTCGCGAATGTGATATTGCTTGAAAAAACCACCACGGTTCAATAGCACAACCAGGTTGGACTTGCGGTGGATCACCATGGAGAAATCCGGATTTGAAATCAACAGGCGGTCTCCAATCCGCAGCATCGTGCCGCTCATGTTGTTCATGCGCATGATCATCTCCGGTGTCGTCTTCAGCTTGCGCGCAATCTTTGCAAGCACGTCTCCGGATTTCACGATGTATTCGATCTTTTCCGGAGAGGGATAACGCGAAAGCAAAATTTGACTATTCACTTCTCCGAGCAAATCACGCGCTTCGTCGAGGTGTTTTCCGGCGGGATATTTTTGGATGAAAGCGAGAAGCGCGTTGCGCGTTTCTGCGAGTTTCCCATCCTGTCGCAGTTTAACCGCCGCCTCAAATTCCGGAAGACTGACGTCTACCACCGGCGGCGGAGTAACTTCGCCGCGCTGCTCTTTTTGCACTTCGATTTCTTCTTTGACGAATGTGTTATAGCCGAACCAGGCGGCGCCGCCGAAGATAATCAGGGCCAGCAGTAAGACAAAAAGCCATTTCATGACCTGGATGCGGTTAAAGCGTTGAAACCTTGAAGGGTCAAGTCACCGCGACATGGCACACCGCTTCAAGGCTTCAACAGTTCAACGCTTTAAGCGTCTGAAGTTCAGCCCTGTTCGGGTTCACTTCCCGGAAAGAACCGATGCCAAAGCCGCCCAATTGTAGGCTCTTCCCGGTTCGTCCAGGTAAAGTGGCAATCCTGACAATAAAATTCTTTCGGGATAATTTTGAGCGCGCAAAGAACGCCAACCAGCGCAGGCGTCAAAAATTTCCGGGTCATCTGAGGATATTCGATATTTGAAGAGTTGCATTGCGGGCAGCGAATCAGGGCGGCAGAGATGTCCGGATCAGTCGACTCCCATTCAATCATGAGGCTTTGCGCTTTCTCGAAATCGTCATCGTCCACCATGACTTTCGCGTTGGCCTGTGGCTTGGACATAAAGCCGAACTCCTGCAAGGGCGCCTCGTTGTGAATGTCGACCTTGATTCCCGCATCCTCGAAACGCCGTTTAATCTGACGCGCTTTGGCCGGTTCATTGAACGTGGCAATAGTCACCATACAAGCTGTTCCCTGCGCCGCGGCGCATCGATGGGATCAAACATCAAATCATGACCGAGCGCAAGATTTCCGTCGCTGTCACAGACAACCCTGTCTGCGTCTATCTGTCAGGCACGATTGCCTGTATCACATTCGCCGGAGGGAACCACTTGTATAGCATAAAATAGACGAGCACGCCTGTGACAGAGACATAAAGCCAGATCGGGACCGTCCAGCGCGCGATCCATACGTGCCTGTCCCATCGGCGCCGAAAAACTTGAACGAGGGTCAAAATCACCAGAGGCAAAGTCACAAACGCAAGGAGAACGTGCGAAGCGAGCATGGGAAAGTAAACCGCAGCGACCCAGCCGGTGTATCCAGAGGATTTCTCGCCAACGCGAGCATGATAAGTGACGTAGCCGACCAGAAAGCAGAGAGAGGAGATCAGGGCCGTGATCATGCATGCCATGTGACGGCGCCACGCGCCGCGCCGGATGAAGTACCAGCCCATCGAAATAAAGATGGTACTCACCAGGTTGAACGTGGCGTTCAGAGCAGGAAGATCGGAGGTTGAAATCACGTTGAAGCGTTGAACCGTTAGGGCGGTAAATTGGTCTATCTCTCCAACGCTTCAACGGCTTAATGCTTTAACGGCTTAAAGAATCACGCATGCCCGTCGTTCTGGAACCAACGCAGGTTCGCCCTTCGGCACAGACTCCACCGGTGCGCCGAGCGCGCCACGTTGTGGCAATTGCAATCCGTTTGGTGATTCTCGCCGCGTTCGTGGGGATTTTCGGCGGGGGTTATTATCTTGCGCGACGGGGATTTGGCCGTGAATGGCGTTCCCGCGTCGTAGAAGAACTGCACAAACGCGGCGTCGAAGCCCAGATCGGACGCCTGACGCTGGACCCGTTTCGCGGTCTGGTCGCCAGACATGTACGCGTTTTCGACTACAAGAACCGCGAAAACACGGTGGCCTTGATCAGCGAAGTGTCGCTCGATATCAATTACGCTGCGCTCTTTCATAATGAACCGTTTCTCAACGCGCTAGATGTGCGCGACGCTCAAATTACGTTTCCACTCAAGACAACCGAAGGGAAAATCAGCAGGCCACAACTGACCAATTTTCGCGCACACATTTACTTTCCGCCGGAACAAATTTACGTCAGTCAAGCGGAAGGAATCTTTTGTGGAATTCGGGTATCGGCGAGGGGGCAGTTGATCAAGCGAGAGAATTATCAGGCGTCGGCAGCGTTCACGCCGGAAGAATGGCAGAAGCGAGTGTTGATTGCAGAGCGCGCAGTCAATGAACTGGAAAAGTTCAGGTTCCCAGCGGGACCTCCTTCGTTGCAGGTGAAGTTCAGCGGAGACATCGCGGAAATCGAAAAAGCCCGAGTCGAGGCGACGCTGCGCGGGGAGCGATTGCAACGCGGCAGCTACGAAATTAAGGACTTTTCCGCTGCCGCAGAATGGAACAACCAGCGGCTGGATATCGCGCATTGCCAATGGAGCGACGGCAGGGGCAGTCTCGCCGGCAGTGGGGATTGGAATTGGAAAAGCAACGCCGCCAAATTCCAGATTCAGAGCAGTGTCGATTTGAAAGCATTTCTTGCTGCATTCGGACTGGGGGGACCGCTCAAAGACACGGAGTTCTATTCGCCTCCTCTGGTCGAAATCGCCGGTTCGATGAATTTCGGCGCGGAGCAATTTCGGCCGGACGTCATCGGACACGCTGCTTTTGGATCGTTCACGTATAAAAACGTGCCGTTTGCCGATCTCAGCGCCGATTTTTCGTGGGATGGCGAACGCACGTTCGTTCACGAGCTGCGAGTCCGCCATCAGACGGGTCAACTCAGAGCGGATCTCCTGGATTCGCCTGGTGATTTTCGACTCAATGTCGAGAGCACCTTATCGCCAGACGCGGTTCGCCCCGTTGTTCCCGCCGAGGCTAATGAGTTTTTGCAGGAGTGGCAGTGGCAACGTTCACCCACGATCCGAATGACAATCCGCGGCACGGATCGCAATCCCGCCGTTTGGCGCGGCGAGGGCACGGTTGCTCTAGGCCGCACCCGATTCAGAGGGCAATGGATGAATGCTGCTAACGCCCGAATTCGCTTTGCCGATGGCGCGGTCATTTGCGAAGATCTTCATGTCACGCGTGACGAGGGGACTGGCTCCGGCAGTTTCACCTACGATTTCAAAAAGCACGAGGTTCGGGTTTCGAACATCCGCAGCTCATTGTATCCGGCTGAAGTTATTTTCTGGATTGACCCGAAGACTTGGAAAACTGTTGCACCTTACAAATTCCGACGTCCACCGAACGTCGTCGCGAATGGCGTTTACCAGTTTCGTGGCGGCAAGAACACGCGTCTGGAGCTTAAGGTCGACGGCGCAAGTGGAATGGACTACGTCTTCCTCGGGAAAACGCTGCCGTTCGACCGCGTGTCAGCGCGATTGCTATTTACGAACGATCGGCTGCAAATCAGCGACGTCCGAGCGGACCTTCTCGCCGGCACGCTCCGGGGAAATACTGATATCTCGCTGGCGCGCAACGATCCGAAGTACCGCGCGACGCTCTCGCTGAGCGAGATCAACTTTCCGCAGCTCACCGACTTGTACTACAACTACAAAACCGCTCAGGGCCTGTTGCGCGGCAACTATGAGTTCACCGGAACTGGCAGCGATTGGCGCTCCATGAGAGGAAGCGGAAAAGTGGAAGTAAGCAACGGAGATGTTTTCGCCATACCGATCTTCGGGCCGCTCTCAGGAATTCTGAACAAAATCGTCCCCGGCAGCGGTTACAGCATCGCGCGCCACGCGACCGCGGATTTCAAAGTGCAGAACGGCATCATTCACACAGATGATTTCGAAGCGGCCGGCGCCCTTTTTAGCATGCTTGGCCACGGCGACGTTCATTTTCTCGACGACAAGCTCGATTTCAATCTGCGGTTGGACATGAAAGGGCCCGGCCTGCTGCTCGCTCCGGTATACAAGCTTTTCGAATATGCCGGGACAGGAAGCTTGAAGAAGCCGGACTGGCATCCGAAGCGGTTCTGAAGTGCGGGCGGCGAAGAAAAAAGAAACGGAGAAACGGCGAGGCGGCGCAAGGGCGCCTTCCCCGATTCGCCCATTGTCCGATTCGCCGACTCATCCAAGTCTCCTTGGCGCGCACATGTCCATCAGTGGTGGCGTGAGCATGGCAATTGAGCGCGCACGCTCGATCGACTGCACAGCCATGCAGATCTTCGTGAAGAACAACATGCAATGGTTTGCACGGCCGCTCAGTCGCATGGAAATCCGCGCTTTCCTCGATCATGTCCGACGCGGTGAATTATTGTCCGTATTCGGACACGCCAGTTACCTTATCAATCTCGCTACGACCAATCTGCAATTTCACGCCAATTCCATTCGCGCGCTGGCCGAGGAACTGGTCCGTGCGGATCAGCTCCAACTGCCGTTTCTGGTGTTACATCCCGGTGCGCATCTCGGCGCGGGCGAACAAGCCGGTTTGGAGAAAATTGTTAATTCAATCGACGAGGTATTTCGCAAGATCCCAAACGTAAAAACGAAAATCGCGCTCGAGATCACAGCCGGCCAGGGGTCGTGCATCGGCCATCGATTCGAGCATCTCGCGCACATCATCGAGAACGTGCGCGAGCCGGAGAGGTTGCGCGTCTGCCTCGATACGGCGCACTTGTTCGCCGCGGGTTACGACATCAGCAGCGAATCAGGAGTGCGAAAAATACTTCGCGAGTTCGATCGCGTCATTGGCCGCGATCGTCTCGTTGCGATTCACGTGAACGATTCCAAGACGCCCTGCGGCTCCCGAGTAGATCGACATGAGCACATCGGCAAAGGCCGAATCGGCCTTGATGTTTTCCGCTTCATCATGCGAAGCCCGCGCTTCCGTAAGATCCCGAAAGTGCTCGAAACGCCAAAGAGCAAAGACCTCGCAGAAGACGTGATCAATCTAAACACGCTGCGCCGGTTCGCGGAGTGAGACGCGCCAGCGATTCTCTCACTTAATCAACCGAATCGTAATTGGATAACGATAAAATTTTCCCTCGCTCGCCTGGATTGAGGCGACGATCACCAGCACCAGATTTAAGATGTGCAGAATTGCGAGAATAATAAAACCAACCAAAACCAGGCAAAGGACGCCGGCGATCACATTATAGATCAACATCGATATCTGAAAATTGAGTGATTCTTTTCCGTGCTCATCGATCTCCGGCGAATCGCCGCGCTTAGCCAACCAAACGATCAACGGACCAAGAATATGCCCAGCCCATGGCACGAAGAACCCGGCCAACGCGGTGGCGTGACAAAGTACGTTCCATGTCCGTACGTCTCCAGAAGAAGTTGGGGTTTCCATACTTGAACCTTTCGCTTGCTACGAGAACGACTGCCTGCTTGCGGCGAAAGCGCAAGAAAAAAGATGTCGGACTATTCTGACTTTACGCGCTCGATGTGCGCACCGAGTTCGCTCAATTTTTCATCGAGATGCTCGTAGCCGCGGTCGATGTGATAGACGCGGCTCACTTCGGTGACTCCATCTGCTTTCAACCCTGCGAGCACTAGCGCAGCAGACGCGCGCAAATCGCTCGCCATTACAGGCGCCCCGAGAAGGCTACCAACACCGTCAATTACTGCAGTAGCACCTTCTAAGCGGACATTCGCGCCCATGCGTTTTAGCTCAGCCACATGCATATAACGCTGCGGGAAAATATTTTCGGTCACCGAACTTGTTCCTCTGTTGGTTGATAGCAACGCGCACATCTGCGCCTGCATGTCAGTTGGGAAACCGGGATACGGTTCGGTGACGATTTCGAGCGCGCTCGCGCTGCCATTGGCAAGGATCGAAATGGAATCGCCCGCGACATCAACGGCGTAACCGCACCGCGCGAGCAAATCCGTGACCGCGCGCACGTGTTCCGGCTCCACGCGTTTTACCGTGACTCCGTCTCCAGCAATCGCCCCGGCGACCAAAAATGTTCCAGCCTCAATCCGGTCGGGGATCACCCGGTGTTCCGCGCCGTGCAGTTCGTGTACGCCTTCGATGACGATTCGAGTTGTCCCTGCGCCTTCGATTTTTGCGCCCATTTTGTTGAGAAAATTCGCGAGGTCCACCACCTCCGGTTCGCATGCTGCTCCTTCAATGACGGTCACGCCGGCGGCCAGCACCGCTGCCATCATCACGTTGTCTGTGCCGAGCACAGTGGGACCGAATATGCCTTGCATATCGATTTGTGCCGCGCGCAGTTTGGGCGCGAAAACCTTAATGTCGCCACCTTCGACGCGCACCGCCGCACCCAGCGCTTCGAAACCTTTCAGATGCAGATCAATCGGGCGGTCGCCAATGACGCAGCCGCCCGGGAGTGCGACGGCCGCTTCCTTGCACCGACCCAGCAACGGTCCAAGAACACAAACCGAAGCACGCATTTTTCGGACGATGTCGTAGGGCGCGACGCAGTGGACCTTCTCAGCAGTCACGGTCACAGTGCCGCTGGCACGTTCTACCTGAGCGCCAAGGTGAGCGAGAATTTGAAGCATGTAATTCGTGTCGCTCAGATCGGGCACGCCATGGACGACGCACGGCTCGCGTGTGAGCAGAGTCGCAGCGAGAATTGGCAGCGACGAATTCTTTGAGCCGCTAATCTTGATCGAACCGGAAAGCCGACGCCCGCCGTGAACCAGAATTTTATCCATACCTCGCGAACAGAAAACGTGTCACACCTGAGTAATCGTTTTTCGTGCAAATGTCGCGGTAATTTTTCTCCGCGAGAGCCGCGGCAAGCGCCTCGCTTTGACCGATTCCAATCTCCAGCGCTAAGAACCCACTCGGCCGAAGCCGCAACGGCGCCTGCGTAATCAGTTCTCGCACCAACTCGTCCCCGAACGCGCCGGCGAAAAGCGCAACGTCCGGGTCGTACAACACTTCGCGAGAAAGATTCTGCCGTTCCTGCGTCGAGATGTAGGGAAGATTTGCGGCGATCAGATTGAACGTTCCTTGCACTTTTTCAAGAAGACTACTTTTCAAGAATTGGACACGGTGCGCCAAGCCCAGCCGCTCCGCGTTTTCGCTAGCGAGCGCGAGAGAATCTTCCGAAATGTCGGCTGCGACGATCTCGGCACAGGGCAATTCCCCAGCCAGGCTGAGCGCGATGACGCCGCTGCCGGTCCCGACATCCACGATGCGACCATTTGCAATCTCAGATTTGAAATTGGAAAGAAGCAGCTCGACGAGGTTCTCCGTTTCGGGTCGCGGCACCAGCGCTCGCTTGTCGCAGAGAAAAGTGCGCCCGCAAAACTCGACGGTGCCGAGCAGATGCTGAAGCGGTTTGCCCTTACCTCGCTGCTTCACCAAATCGCGCAACGGCGCCAGTTCCGATTCGTTAAGCTTGCGCTCGAATTCCAGATACAACTCGATTCGTTTCCGGCCGAGCACATGCGCGAGCAAGTGCTCCGCATTCAAACGTGGACTCTCGATGTGGTGCTTCTGAAAATAGCCCGTTGTCGATTGCAGGACTTCCAGCACAGTCATCCGGCAAGTTAAACGCAGATCAGACGCATTATGCAGCCGTTTTTCTGTGCGACCTGTTTGCGACAGAGACTACGCACGGGGCGGCCTTCAGACACTCGATCGCATCAATTTCACGCACGGAGTCTTTGCGCCGTAAATTTGCGAAGCGACTCGCGATCTGGAATTGTCTCCAGTGGGTTCGAAGCTCGGGAAAAAACAACGCGGTTTCGCTCCAGCGCGGGATGATTGCGTGGAGATTCGCGGCGCGCGCCAGAACAATCTTAAAGGGATCGACGTCGATCTCCAGCTGGGAAAATTGACTGTCATCACTGGCCCTAGCGGCAGCGGCAAATCGAGTCTGGCCTTCGAAACAATTTATGCGGAAGGCCAGCGACGCTACGTGGAAACGTTCAGCCCATACATGCGGCAATTCCTCGATCGCATGGACAAGCCGCGCGTGGACGATATTCGCGGAATTCCGCCTGCGATAGCGATTGAGCAATCCAACCCCGTCAAAACTTCCCGCTCAACCGTGGGCACGATGACGGAAATCAACGATTATCTGAAGCTGCTATGGCCACGCATTTCGCACGCGTTCTGTCCGACTTGCGGCCGTGAAATTCACGCTGAAACCACGCAGTCTATCGCGCAGCAAGTGATTCGTCATTTCGAACGAAGTCGAGCTGCAACGCAGCCGACGGAGGCGGCCAAGCCAGGCTTTCAAATCCCGGTGCGAAACCAATCGATAACTTCGCGGGATCCTTCGACTCCGCTGCGCTCCGTTCAGGATGACAAGGCCACCGTACTCATTACGTTCTGGATCGCCGTTCCGCCGAAGACCGAGCCGCGTAAGTTCTTCGATTTCCTCCAGCAGCAAGGTTATCTGCGCGTTTGGATCGCCAACGAGATGGTGCGCGTGGACCAGCCGGATTCAAAAATCAAGCGCCTGGGCGCGCGTGTGCAGGTCATTCAGGATCGTATCACAATCGGTGAAGAAAATCGCGCGCGATTGGTTGAAGCAATCGAAACCGCGCTGCGCTTTGGCAAAGGCCAGGTGAACGTAATTCTGTTCGAAGGAGGCGTGGGAGTTGGCAGTAATCCGCGGTCAGCAATCGGCAATCGAAAATCGGCAATCGAAGAACTCCCTTTCTCCACTGGTTGGCACTGCGCGTATTGCGATTTAGATATTCGCCCGCCTACGGCCGGTCTTTTCACTTTTAATAATCCACTCGGCGCGTGTCCGGAGTGTCGCGGCTTTGGGCGCACAATTGCGATCGACCTTAACAAGGCCATCCCGGATAGGAGCCTGAGCATTAAACAAGGTGTCGTGCGCGTTTTTCGCGGTGCCGAGTTTGGCGAATCTCAGAAGGATTTGCTCCGTGCCTGCGCGCGCAAAGAGATCGATGTTAATTTGCCGTTCGAGGAATTGCCCAAGTCCGATCAGGATTTCGTTATCGAAGGCGAGCCTGTAGCCGGGGGCGGTGACCCCGGCATCACCGATGAAGATTATGAGCATGATCGCTGGTATGGCGTGCGCGGTTTTTTTCGCTGGCTCGAGAGCAAGACCTATAAAATGCACGTGCGTGTTCTGCTCAGCCGGTATCGCGCATACGTCAAATGTCCCAAGTGCAATGGCGGGCGCTATCAACCCGACGCGCTGAATTACAAAATCCGGGGAGCGCACGCGTCCGCGCGTGTTATTTCTGGCGCCTCGTCGGAAATGCTTCTCACACTCCCCGAATTCCAGGCGCTCTCGGTTTCCGATGCTCGTCATGTTCTGCGCACGCTTCAAGTTTTGCCTGACGACAAGACCGCTCAGATGCTGCGCGATGAGATTTGTGCGCGCCTCAATTATCTTTGCGAAGTTGGCGTCGGTTATCTCACGCTCGACCGCTCCACGCGTACATTGAGCGGCGGCGAAGTCCAACGAGTGAACCTGACAACGTGCCTCGGCGCCTCCCTGGTCAACACTCTCTTTGTAATGGACGAACCGAGCGTTGGGTTACACCCGCGCGATGTCGGCCAATTGGTGCGCGTGATGCATGACTTGCGTGACAAAAGCAACACGCTGCTCGTGGTCGAGCACGAGGAACAGATCATTCGCGCAGCAGATAATTTGATCGATCTCGGTCCGGGGCGCGGAGAGAATGGCGGCGAGCTGGTCTGGAGCGGACCGCTGGACGAATTCGTTGGAGCTGGCCTGCCCTCAGGCCGCTCAGACCGGCGCTGGGGCGCGCCGGCTCCATCGCTAACGCGCGATTATCTCACCGGCAACAAATCAATCGCTGTCCCGAAATCCCGACGAACATGGACTTCTTTAATCAAGATCGTCGGTGCGCGGCAGCACAATTTGAAAAGCATTGAAGTCGAGTTGCCGCTCGGTGTGTTCACGTGCGTGACCGGCGTGTCCGGGTCAGGTAAATCGACTCTAATTCACGATGTGCTGTACCGGAATTTGCTGCGCATCAAAGGACAATCGTCAGATCAGGAGCCGGGCGCGTGCAAATCGATCACCGGAGCGCATCGCATCGGGGAGATGGTAATGGTTGACCAATCGCCGCTGGCGCGCACACCTCGATCGACGCCGATTCTCTATCTCGGTCTGTTCGATCGACTGCGCGAATTGTTTGCCGCGCAACCAGCAGCCTTGGCGCAGGGACTGACCGCCAGCGCGTTTTCCTTTAACTCCGGCAACGGCCGTTGCGAACGTTGCTCGGGCACCGGCTACGAGAAGGTCGAGATGCAATTCTTGAGCGACCTTTATGTGCGCTGCGCGGAATGCGAAGGCAAACGTTTCCAGCCGCACGTGCTCAGGGTTCAACTGGAGGGAAAATCGATTCACAACGTACTCGAGTTAACGATCACCGAAGCGATTGAATTTTTCGCACAGATCGGTGATGAACGAGGCGCGGTTATTTCAAGCGGCCTGAAAGTGCTTGAGGAAGTCGGCCTCGGCTATCTGCAGCTCGGTCAACCGTTGAACACGCTTTCAGGCGGGGAATCACAAAGGTTGAAGCTCGTCGGGCATTTGACTGAAGCCAACAACGCCAAAGGCCCAACATCCAATGCCCAACGCTCGAATGGCAAAGCAATTGGCAATCTCTTCATTTTCGACGAGCCAACCACGGGACTGCACTTCGACGACGTTGCCATACTGCTGCGGTTGTTCCAGCGCCTGGTAGATCGCGGACATTCCCTCGTGGTAATCGAACACAACCTGCAGGTGATCAAATCGGCCGATTGGGTCGTCGATCTCGGCCCCGAAGCCGGTGATGCAGGTGGTGAAGTCGTCGCGGTTGGAACGCCCGAGGAAGTTGCGGGGACAACAAATTCACACACCGGGAGATTCTTGCGACACGTTCTCTCGAAATTTCCCAAACCGTTGCATGTCATCCCGAGCCGCGAAGACGGCGAGGGATCTCACGAAATCTTGCGCGAGTCTGAGAGGTCCTTCGCCTACGCTCAGGATGACAGCGTAGAGTTGGCGCGAGCCGCAGAAACAGCTCCGCGATTTGGCGCGAGTGATCGCAACGGTGCGATCCACGTTCAGGGCGCGCGAGAGCACAACCTTAAGAACATCGATCTGAAAATCCCGCGGGAACAATTGGTGGTCATAACAGGGCTGAGCGGCTCCGGCAAATCGACGGTAGCGTTCGACATCCTGTTCGCCGAGGGACAACGCCGGTTTCTCGACAGCATGTCGCCGTATGCGCGGCAATTCGTGGAGCAACTCGAAAAACCAGATGTTGATCTCGTCAGCGGCTTGCCGCCAACTGTCGCCATCGAGCAACGTATAACTCGTGGCGGGGGCAAATCGACTGTCGCCACCGTTACGGAGATTTACCATTTCCTGCGGCTCTTGTTCGCAAAAACCGGAACGCAGTTTTGTCCCGACTGCGATCTGCCTGTCGCAAAACAGAGCGTTCAATCAATCGTGAAAAACATCGAGACGGCTGCGAAACGCGGTCCGCTCAAAGTTCTCGCGCCGTTAGTGAAAGCGCGCAAAGGTTTTCACACCGATGTGGCGCGCTGGGCGGAGCGCCATGGATTCGACACTCTTTACGTTGACGGAAAACTCATTCAGATCGCGCAATTTCGGAAGCTGGAGCGTTTCAAGGAACACACCATTGACGTCGTTGTGGGCGTGATCTGGGTTGACGCGACGCCCTCGCCGCGTGCTCGCTCGAACAGCAAAGCGGCGGGGGCGCCGCTTCCACATCGGTCTGCACAAGAACTCGCCGAATGTGCGCTTGAGATCGGCCGAGGCACAGCGCGCCTGCTCGATTCAAAAAATCGCCTTTCGATGGTGAGCACCGAAATGAGTTGTCCGAATTGCGAGCGTGCATTTGAAGAACTCGATCCGCGTTTGTTCTCGTTCAATTCGCCGCATGGCATGTGCGAAGAATGTGGTGGGTTCGGCGAAATTTGGGACCACGATTTGCAAACGGGAGCGAACCGCGATGGTGAATCTGTTCTGGAAAGCGAGTTGGCTGCCGAACGCGAATCCGAATGGATCGACGAAGCTGAGGCGCGCGAATGTCCAAGTTGCCACGGCTCGCGTTTGAACGCGGCGGCACGTCATGTGCGGCTGCAAGGCTATACGATCGATCAATTCACGAATCTGTCGGCTGGCGAAGCAGCGCGTGCAATCGCGAAACTAAGATTCAAAGGCAGGGATGAGACGGTAGCCGCCGGTCTCATTCCGGAGATTCAACAACGACTGCGTTTCATGGAGACCGTCGGACTCGGCTACCTGTCGCTTGGGCGCTCGGCCAAAACGTTGAGCGGCGGGGAATCGCAGCGAA
>QHPE01000037.1 GCA_003218945.1 Verrucomicrobiota bacterium
TTGCTCGTTGCCGGCGATTTCAACCACGACGGCAACATGGATCTGGCAGTCAATTGCACCGGATTTGATGTTGTGGCCATTTTGTTTGGAGACGGCCAGGGCGGGTTCGTTTTGGGGGGACATTTTCCAACTGATACTCTCACAAAGGGGCTCGACGTAGGCGACGTAAACAGGGATGGACATCTCGATTTGGTGAGTGCTACCAACTGGGGTTACGACGAGATTGTTCTCTTGGGTGATGGTTTAGGTGCATTCCATTTCCCCACCCCGCCATGCGAAATTGACGGCGATGGCGAGCCGGTACGTGTTCTTTTACGCGACTTCAATAATGACGGCCGGCTTGATATCTTTGTGAACGCCCCCGATGACGATAAAGTCGTCCTCTATTTTGGCGATGGGAAAGGGAATTTCCCTGGTCCTGACTTGGAAATAGAAGGCGTGCAACAGCCTTACGGCATGGATGCGGGCGATCTCAATGGCGATGGAAAGCTGGACGCGGTAGTGTGTGGCGAATCAAACACCCCAGGGCAGAGCGTGGTCACGGTTATGCTGGGCGATGGGGCAGGAGGATTCACCAATAGCACGTTCTCAGTCGATGATTTGCCATCCAGTTGCAAGATTGGCGACATGAATAACGACGGTCTCCCGGACATTGTGGTGGCGGGAGCGCTCCCAGGCAATACTTCCAACAATTTCATTGCGACTTACCTTGGAAACGGCAGGGGCGTTTTTGCTCTGGCGCAGGACCTCCAGTTGGAGCCGGGGACCTTAAAAGGCAATATCGCTCTTGGGGATTTCGACGAGGACGGAAAGCTGGACGTGGCATTCCCTAAGACCGGAACTCAAATGCGGCACGAGTTTAGCACTTCGGTTTTCATTTTCTTCGGCGACGGTCATGGCCACTTATCGGCCGGACCGGTTTTGACCGTTGGACAGGAACCTCACACCGTCATTGCCGTCGATGTTAACCACGATGGTCATCTCGACCTGGCGGTTACAAACAGGACTGATGGAACAGTTACTGTGCTGCTGGGTGATGGGCACGGGAACTTCACAGTTTCATCTACAACGTCAGTACTTTCACCGATACCCTGAAAATCTGCGATGACCGTCTCGGCTCGGCCGGGAACGATCTCACTCTTCAAATGATTGAGCCGGTTAGTTTGGTGGTGAGTTCGGCACTTCAGTAGCTGGTGTCAGAGACCTTAATCACGACGGCATCGAAGACATTCTTATAGGAGTTTCGCTCCACTCCAACTTCGGCGCGGACCATATAAACTGCGACGAGGCTTTTGTCTTCAGCGGCGCAGTCCGGATCTAATTCTCCGGACAAAGATATTGCAAACCCATCTTTAGATTGGTTAGATTGGAGATTTAGTAAAAGAAGGAGAGAATTATGAAAAAGATACCATTCGCAGCGTTGGCTTGCTTCATCCTTTCCGCGGCATTTCTGCCATCGGCTTTGGCTAACCATCGAACCGGCAGCATCATCGCGCCGGAGTTGCTCGTGGCCGGCGATTTCAACCAGGATGGCAACATGGATTTGGCAGTCAATTGCACCGGATTTGATGTTGTGGCCATCTTGTTTGGAGACGGGCAAGGCGGGTTCACTTTGGGAGGACATTTTCCGGTTGATACTCTCTCAAAGGGGCTCGATGTGGGCGACGTAAACGGGGATGGAAATCTCGATTTGGTGAATTGCGCCAACTGGGGTTACGATGAGGCTGTTCTCTTGGGTGATGGTTTAGGTTCATTCCATGTGGCTGTCCCGCCAAGCGAAATTGACGGCGACGGCGGGCCAGATCGCCTTCTTTTACGAGACTTCAATAACGACGGCCGGCTTGATATGTTTGTGAACGGCCCCGATGACGATAAAGTCGTCCTCTATTTTGGTGACGGGAAAGGGAATTTCCCTGGTCCTGACCTGGAAATAGAAGCCGTGACACATTCTCTCGGCATGGATGCGGGCGATCTCAATGGCGATGGAAAGCTGGACACGGTCGTATGCGGTATCGGCAGCGAGCCAGGAGCCAGCGTGGTCACCGTGATGCTAGGAGATGGAGCGGGAGGATTCACGAATAGCACGTTCTCAGTCAATGATGGGCCAGCGAGTAGCATGATTGGCGACCTGAACAACGACGGTATCCCGGACATTGTTGTGGCAGGAGCGCTCCCCGGCAATAGAACCGGCAACTTCATTTCCACGCACCTTGGCAACGGCAAGGGTCAGTTTGCTCTAAAGCAGAACATAGCGTTGGGTCAGGGGAACACAAAAGGTGACGTAGCCCTTGGGGATTTTAATGAGGACGGAAAACTGGACGTGGCATATCCTAAGAGCGGAAATCAGATACCGCACGAGCATAGCCGTGACGTCTTAATCTTTTTCGGCGATGGTACCGGAAATTTGGTGACCGGACCGGTTTTGACCGTTGGGCAGGAACCTCACACTGTCATTGCCGTGGATGTTAACCACGATGGCCATCTGGATCTGGCTGTGACAAACAGGACCGATGGAACGGTTACTGTGCTGCTGGGTGATGGGCATGGAAACTT
The DNA here is from genome assembly GCA_003218945.1 of Verrucomicrobiota bacterium. Taxonomy (GTDB): domain Bacteria; phylum Verrucomicrobiota; class Verrucomicrobiia; order Chthoniobacterales; family UBA10450; genus Udaeobacter. The sequence goes on from QHPE01000037.1 coordinate 2,554, forward strand.
TACGGTGTCATCGACAACATCCGTACTTTCACCGATACCATGACAGTAATCTTGCGGACGGCTCGACATTTACTACCAACGGCAACACCTTCCAGCCTAACTACCAAGACGGCGACGGAAATAAACTCACATTGATCGTTGTATCGGAGACAGAGGATTTGATCCATCTCAGACTTGTCGGGGAAATCGAAGCTAACGGCTGGATCTTCATTCGAGTTCCTCCTGCAGTTGAAACGATCCTGGGCTACGCCAATGGGCTCTTGTTAGGTAGGAAATGCCACATCCCGCGCGATGCCGCGCGCAACGTGCGTACATCGCAAGTTGGTCGTATCCGCGGTGCAGGCTAACCTCTCATCATGAAAATGCATGGACCGTTGTCTTTCATCCGAAGCTCGAGCCTTTCATTTTGCGTTGTTTGCTCGCCAGTGACAGCAGCTCGGACTCGAAAACGTCTACTGTTTTACTTGACGATTCTGCGGCAGCCCCTGTTGCGCACGTGTTCGTGCTGTTTCAGCAACGCTTCCTCTGTTGGGGGGCCTGGGTAACGATAAGCGCGAGAATCGTTCTGGAGTAGCGCAGCCGCGATAACCCTACCGCAGGCACGCCTGCCTTAGGAATCTCTCTTAAGAACGGGCTACGGAAAATAAGGGTGGGTTTCGTAAGAAAAATTCTTAAAAAGTCCTTGCATTTGTCATCACCGCTCGGCAAAGTCCGCGGCTATGAATTCTAAAAACCGAGGTCGCAAACTAATCGTCAAGCAATGCAAAAACAGAGATCTGGTGATCCGGAACCATACGGCATTGTGGTGTCAGGGTGCACTGATCCTGGCGGTGTTAGTTTCCTGGTGCACCATTCTGTTGGGGGCGAACACGGCTCGCGCGCAAACGGCACCGCCGTACCCCATTGGAGTATGGGGCTCATTTGGGGTCGGTCACGACATCGACCCAGGCTTGGTCAATAATCTGGGGATCGTGGGGATAATGATAAGCGATGACTGGTCCAATGTTGAGCAAGTTCCCGGCGTGTACGACTGGGGAACGCTCGATGCCAGGATCGCCGCAGCCAAGGCCGCGGGATTCCAATACATAGCATTGTCCGTTACCGACAGTTCATCACGAACGCCGCAGTGGCTGCTGGATTCGCTTCCACCTGATCAAGAGGTTGATTTGCTTGACGACGCTCCAATCCACAAAACTTTCTGCCAACCGATACAGACTGCTTTATATTGGAATTCTACTTTTCATCAGGCGCGCCTCCGCTTGATTGCCGCCATGGGAGCAAAATATACGAACGATCCGGCCATTGTTGCTGTAAACATGGCCGCTTTCGCTAATCACAACTCGCAAGATTGGAACATCCAGGACGCGATTGAGAACATTGTATGTCCCAGATGCCCGCAACCGCCGCCAACGTCCTGCGGCACTGTTGCAGTCGACCAGGCCTCACAATGGCTAGCCGCCGGGTGGAGCGAGCAGCGAATGCTCAATATCGGAAAAGACACGTGCGACGCGGCGGCGGCGGCATTCCCCAATCAGAACATCAAACTGCCGATCGGCGGTTTGGACATAACCTATTCTGCTTTTAGCGGTGGCACTTACACCACTCTGTGCCGCGATATCCAGGATTATGTGTACGGAAACGCTTCGCTGGGAATACCGCCTCGGCCTTATGCCAACAGATTTTTCATGCAGCGCAACACGGTGGCCGCTAATTGGCAGGTTGGCACTTACTTTGACACTTACGTCCCTGGCTTCAATGCCGACCCTTACATCAAATACATGATCCGTGCACACGCCCATCCCAACCCGCCGTGGACTACTCCAGGGCAGGCTGGATTGCAGATGGTCGCCGCAGCGACCCTGGGCGCCGTGACCGATTGCCGGCAAGGCGGCGGCCCAGACGGGCCCTGCGGCCCCACCTGCGACCCGACATGCGTCATGCAAACCTCGCTTGATGTAGCCAGGACCTACGGCACCGCGTTCATTGAGATTTGGGCGCAAGATGACGCTAACCCAGCCTTCTACGACATGATTAGAGCGGCGACGATCGCCATGGGCGGAACGCCACGACGACGATAACACCGACTACGGCGCCTGAGCGTTAGCTACGAAACTTTACCGCAAGGCAGGAGCGGTAGGGCGTCAAATCGCGCAGAAATTGCGCAAACGTGTGATTTCTGCACCGTTTTCATTTGAGATTCGACTCCACAAACTTCCGCACGCTCGCGCGATGTATAAGTTCGACGCCCATTGGCGCGCCGCGGCTTCGCTGGGAGCAAGACTTGACTTTACTATTGTGGATATACTTGATGCCATGTTTCAATCAGAACAGTCGTTTCCACACTACAAGTTCGGCCAAATTCCGGCCAAGGTGCATCGTTGCAGCCAACCTTGAATTTCCGCCGTAGTTTTGCCGTTAGGACTGATCCGCGTTCGGGCGGACGGTTACGGACCCTGTGTCCGAATTTCGCCGAAAAGTTCTTCCCGGTGCGTAATTGTGGGAAAAAAAGAGGCAGGATAGATACAAGGACAAAACTGGCAGTCCGCTATCTTTTCATCCTACCGGGCAAGAAAAGTGGTCCTTGGGAGGTCACTCCCTAATGAACCGTAAGCGTCGCGTTATTGCTGGTCACACTTCCGATACCGTTACTGACTACGACTGAGAAGAGACTGCCGTTATCAGCCGCGGTTGTCGGGGGCGTGGTATAGGATCGCCTGGTTGCTCCCGTGATGTTGAGGCCATTCTTTCTCCACTGATAGCTCAATGGTGCTGAACCCGTAGCTGCCACTCTAAATTTGGCTGTCCGCCCAACCGCGACCGTTGTATCGGCAGGCTGAGTCGTGATCCATGGCGAGCCAGAGAAGATAGCCACGAAAAACGCCAGCGACCGATCCTTCACGGTTTCCGTGCCGGATATAACAACAGGCCAGAGGGCCCATGCATGGTCGTTACCGGACAAAGTTATGCCTTCGTAATTTGGTTGGTTTCCAAAGGCGGCATCAAGCGCCGCCAGCATGTCCTCTTGCTGCTCGATCGGCGTAAAGTCGTGCTGGGAGTTTACCAACAACATTGGCCGCGCCATAACATCCACGCGAGAGACAGGCGAATTGGCGTCCAGGATGGCTCTGTCCTCTTCTGTCGGGTCGGTAGTGTCTGGCACACAACAATAGCTCGTTACGTTGCTTACGAAGCCATCGAGGTTGTGATTGGGTCGGTAATCGGTGAAGTTATAAGGCCCCGATAAGCAAACCGCTCCGTCAGGGCGATCCTCACCGGACCATGGCGGCGTCTCGGTAGCTAAATGATCGACTGCCAGCCAGGCGGCATGAGTGCCACCGGAGCTCCCGCCGATTACTCCCAACTTGCCGTTGCAGCGCGGGTCTGCGCGCGCGGCGCGTGCCGCCATTTTGATGTCGTCATACTGCTGCGGGGCGCAGCCGGTGGAGGTTTGGCCGTCGATTCTCCCCGGGGGTGCAAGCCGATAGGCAATCGACAAAGCCAGGTAGCCAGCAGCCGTCATGTCACGCGCGCAGGCGACCGATTGCTGATTGCTCGTGGACGATCCCCCGGTAAAGCCGCCGCCATGAATGAGCAAGACCACTGGCCATGGACCGGCGCCGCTTGGAGTGTAGACATCCCAATGCAAGGGCGTACCGTCCGGGGCATAGCCATATATCTCATTGGGCGGGACCGTGAGCGTCGCATCGACGCTGGTGACACTCCCGGCGATGTTACTCACCACAACAGAAAATACACTACCATCATCAGCCAGCGTGACCTTTCGAGTCGTATAGGACGAGCTGATTGCTCCAACGATGTCGAGGCCATTCTTTCTCCACTGGTAACTCAACGGCTCCGTCCCCGACGCCGTCACCATGTAATTCGCTGTCTCTCCTTCTGTTTCGGTCTTGTCTATGGGCTGGACCGTGATCACTGGTGGGTCAACCGCTTGAGCCGCCGGCGAAAGCGCAAAGCATGCGAGCGCAGATATTAGGGTCACCTGACCTGATACGAACTTTTTCAGATAGATTTTCATAGGAGTGGTTTAGTTGTGCGAGTTAACCTATCGTTCGCGGTCTTACCTACGGGAAGAGGGGATGGTGGCTTGGCCGGAGTCTCATAACGGTATTCGATCTCTTTGAACGTTTCTCTGAGTCTCGTCGTTTCCATGAACGATGCAAGACATGTTGATGTTCAGGCGGCCGCGCTCGCGATCCCCGCGGGAATTTGCGAGTTGGATTAGTGTTTCCATCTTACGAACCTTCTACGGAAATATCGGCGCGAAGTTTTACTGATCGAGTGTCTGGTTTTTTACCTAAGCAGCTAGGTCCTTAAGACATTAATCGCGTTATTAAGACCAGTGCTCCGTCTTTAATTCGTCAGCCAGGCGCATCACAGCACATCGCGGCCGAATCGAATGGATGCGCGCCCTTCTTTGACAAGCTAAGTTTCGCGGAGTTCGCCCTTTTCCTTTTGCCGGAAAATTATTCCGCATCGCTTAGCGCCGCGCAGAGTTAGCGCAACTCATCATCGATCTCGTTTGGCTCCGCCCACGGTTTCAGCAACTTCTTCGCGTAGCAGAGCGCGATAAGGTTCACGCAAGCGATGCACCAGATTTTTCACTGTCGTTTCCTGAAGGCCAAGGACCCTCGCAAAATTTGCATAAACCGCCAGTTTTCAATTAATCTCAACATCCATGCCGAAGCCGCGTCAACTAAAACGTTCTTTCCGACGGCTACGGACCAAATGTCAAGTCAAAGGGGTAATCCCCTACATCAGGAATTGTCCGCAACACAGTCAACGACGGAATATCAATGACTGATACGGTCGTTTCGTTGGAATTGGACACGTAAAACTTCGTCCCATCTGGATTGATCGCTGAAAAGAAGGAGCCGTCTCCAGTCACGAGCGTTTTGATGACCTCTCGCGTCGCGGTGTCGATAACTGAAACGGTCCCGGCCACAGAACTGGATACGAATGCAAGTGTTCCATCCTCTGTAATGATCACTTGCCATGGTGCGGATCCAACCGTCACTGTGTCGATCACAGTCAGGGTGCTAGAGTCGATGATGGAGACTGTCCCATCGCGCATGTTACCCACGTAAATCGCGTCGCCGCTGGGCGTGATTGCTATTCCTCGCGGTTTGACTCCGACAGGAATTGTCGCGATCACCTGTTGCGTCTGTGTGTCGATGACGGACACGGAATTGCCCAAGAAGTTGGTGACGAACACGCGATCGCCCGTGGGAGAGATGGCAAGACGGCGGGAGCCAGCCGCAGTGGGAATCGTCTGCACTTGGTAAGTGGCGGTATTAATCACGTTCACTGTCCCTTGGTTATAGTTCGCGACGTAGGCGAAGCGTCCGTCCAACGTGAACAAGATGTCTTTGGCCTGGTGCCCCCCGATAAGAACATTGGTGATCACCA
>QHPE01000038.1 GCA_003218945.1 Verrucomicrobiota bacterium
AGAGACAGCAGCTTTGGGCTCCAAGACGCCTGTTATTAGGTCCGTCAGTCGTTAGTGTGGCGAGTGGCGCGGCCCGCCGATAGCTAGCACATGCCAATCGTGGTTTGCTACCCGCTTACAGATTGATTACGCTCACACGATTGCCCGCCATGTTTAGGACATAGAGCTTGCGGTTCCCCAATGCCAGCGCAGACGGTCCCTCAAGTTTATCGGGTGCCTTTGGGATTACCGTCCCGATCTTCGCGCCGTTCAAATCAACGACGAGCACTGAGTTCATATGTGCGCTCGACGCGTAGAGCCGACCTGTTTGTGAATCGATGGCCAAGTCCTCAAAACCTACCGACTGTCCCCATTCCGGGACTGGCCATTTGGTGAGAAATTTCCCGTTCGAGTCGAATACTTGTATCCGGCGATTTATCGGATCGGCAACGTATACTCTGTTGTTTCTAGGATCGACCGCGACCGAAGTAGGATCGTTAAACTGTCCCTCGCCCGTTCCTTTACTGCCCCAGATCGACAGCACCCGGCCATCGGGGCGGAACCTGACGATCCGAGTGTGGCCCTGATCAACCACATAGATTGAGCCGTCGGGAGCGATGGCGATGCCGCGCGGTCCGTAAAATCCAGGTGCTGGACCTTTCCACTCGTCAATGACATTGCCGTCGGGTGCTAGCTTCTCGACTCGATGCCTGGTAGCGTCTGCCACGTAGATGTTGCCAGCCGGGTCGACGGCGATCCCGTTCGGTGCGCCCAGTTGCCCGAAGCCGGTTCCTTTAATTCCCATCGCGCCGAGAAAGGTGCCCGACGGCGCGAATTTCTCGATTCGAGCATTATTGGTGTCTGCTACGAGAATGTTTCCATTGCCATCAACGGCAATTCCTGTAGGGCCGTCAAATTGTCCTTTGTCACTTCCTCTGCCTCCGTCAAACATGTTAGTCGCAGCTTCAGGCAGGGAACTAAGCTTGGCAGGGGGTGTCTCCGGCACTTTGTAGATTATCAGGCCGTTGTACCTGCTGTCCTCGAACACTTTTGGAAAATAAGCGGCATAGAGCTGTTCGTTGGGGCGCTTGATAAATTGAGCCTGGCGAACGGCGCCGTCGAATCCCACATACTTGATACCGTTCTCCTTTAGAAGGCGATACACCTTCCATGGATCCTTGTTCTCGAACAGTTCAATGTAAACTCTGTCGCGCTTACTAGCATCATAACCTGCGGACCATGCATAGTATGGCCAGCCATAAAAGACGCGCCGGCCGGCCATCAGGATAGGATGATTAACGAAGCGATCCGTGAGAAAGATTTCTCGCGGCGTAGTGTTCTTGTTCAGCCAGTCGATCAATGGATCGTTCCGATAAGTAACTTCGCTCCAGCCAGTATTATGGACCGGGAAGAAATCGATAATGCCTCCCGGAATGATGATCAGCGGGATAAGAATTGCGGCGAATTTACCTGGCAATGTCGTGCCGCCCAGCGAAAGATGCCATAATCTCCAGAGCGCAAAGGCGACGAAGAGGTTAGCGATAATGACCCAGATGTGAATGAATTTTTGGTTGGCAAGAACCTCGATTGTGAACTGGAAAGAAAAGGCAACTGCAAGAAGGCTTAACACTGCCAAAAAGACGCGCCTTTGCAGGCTCGTGGCGAAAATCAGCGCCAGCGCGATCAACAACCACTTGGCCCCAAAAGTAAATCCAAGATACTTCACCACATTCACGGCGGTAGGGTGATCGATCGTGTAACCCCAGTGAAGGAGCTTTGGCATGTTAGCTCTACCGCTCCCCGTGCTTAGATAGAGCATCTGTGGGAAGGCGATGAGACCCGCTGTGACGCCCAGTGCAATCATTTGCAGCCGCCGCGGACATAAAATGAACAACAGGCCCAGGATGGCGGCGGCGGCGAGGAAGACTGCGCTGTTCCACATTGGCAATAGGCCAAGCAAAACGCCTGAAAAAATGAAGGCTGGCAAAGTAGTGACAAAAGCTTCTGTGCTGGCGGCGGTTTCCTGTCCACGGTCCGTTGTCAGCGAAGCGATGGGCGGGTTGGTTTGGTATTCTGGAAGCTCTTCAAGTTGCCCGGTATTACCGGAAGCGGAGGCAGGCCCGGTTTCGGAGGGGGTGTTCGACGGGGCTGTTATTGTGTTCATAACAGCCCGCGTCTCAGCCCGTTTAGCTGCTGCGGCGCGGTAACGGATCACCAGAAACACGAGGACAAGCAACAGTATCCCGATCGCGCTGGCGAAGTGCCGCTGATTGAGGTAAGTCACCTGCGACCACGTCCCCCAGGCGTCACCACGGTACGGAAAGATCGTCGGAAGATAATCGCGCTGGTTTTTGATGGCTTGAATTGCGGCGCGTGCTGAAGGTTGCTTTTGAAGAAACGGGATGTAAGACAGCGATCCGAAAAAGAAAAAGAGGACGGACCCTAGCCGCCCGACTGCCCGCGAATTGAATAATACCTCACCGAGCGTCATTACCACCACGAGCATGGCTACCAGAGTCATTATGCTGAGGAGATTCAGACTCCAGGCCGGGTCGAGCCCGAGGAATTCAAGATTTCCCGCCTGAAAATAGAACAAGAAATGGTAACGGATGCGGTCGCCGGAATAGTGAGGATATTCGGTTGGGAAATTGTGTCCTACTGCAAAGCTCTGCATTAGCGCAGTGTTTGGGCCGAAATCGCTGTATTCAGGGTTGGCGATCTGAAGCTTGCTGCCTTTGGACGTGAAAGAAGCAAACATCATCCACGAAACGAGGAGGACGTATGCGGTGATAAGTAGCCAGTCCGCTATGCTCGAGCCCTTGGGCCGTGGCAGATACAAATCCGCTTGGCTCTCCTGAACTATCGCCGAGCGAGCTTTAACAATTCTGCGCTTCCACCTGGGCCAGGACAGGACCGCGATCGCTGCTGTAAAGAACAACAGATTGGCCCACACCATCGGTCGTGATGTCCAGAAGAAGGCGAGTCCTGTCAGGTAAGTGAACCACGAACTGATCAAGAGGCCTGCGAGGATGGCTGCTGCACATCGGTGCGCAACCGATTCGAACTGATAAAAGCGACGGCAGAAAAAGTCCCCGACGCAAGCGGCCAATATCAAATAAATCAGAGCCGTCATTCCCAAGTCTCCGCTGACTTAGGACCGACGCGTGCATTTGCACAAGGCTTCGGCGCGCAGGCCATAGGCGCAAATCGTAAACGCACGATTTTCTTCGTCAATATGGCGCTAATTTTCATGGCAGACGAAGTAGAGAACTTGGCAAACTTCCAACCACAACGCGTTTGCTACGGCTGAATTTTGTCGGTCCAAAGATAGAGCCAGGCGGCCATTGCGTTGATGGCCACCGACACAGCGAAGAGTGCGCTCTCGGTGATCGTCAGTTTTGGTGGCCCGTTGCTTGTGAGCAAAAGGAACATCCATGGCAACAAAATCATGGCATAGCGATATGAGAACTGCCAGCCTCCTGGATTTCCGTGGCACCAGAGCACAAAAGTTAAGATGCCAATAGCGATCCAAGATACCGCCTTGTACGTTCCGCCGTTTCTGAAAATGAGAAAAAGAAACGGGCTGCTGAGGAGAATCGAACATCCAAAGGGAGGGAAGCTAATGAACGGAAAGTCAGGCTCGTCGTGGAATCCTTCAAACAGCATCTTTTGAAGGTTCCAGGGAATCGATTGGAGCGAAAATAGCCCGTGTTCGTACCACGGCTCGTCGCGGACTTCCGGGATGTGAAAGTAGCCAAAATCGAAAATTGAATGGAACCGCATGAAATTATACACGGCAGTCAGCAGCGCCAGAATTACCGGCAGAGTCAAGAAGTTGATCAACATTGGCGCGCTTTCACGAAGCAACTGCGTGAAGCTTTTCCAAGTAACCGCTGCGCCCGGCGGACACAGCGAGTGTGTCGTTGACGATTCGGAAATTGCAGGGCAACCGCTCCGGTCATCCGGCAGCCGATGCGTCTGCCTTACGTCGGCTGAGCGTCTCCAGAAAAGATAAAGATACAAAGGCGTGGTGATCAGCAGCTCAGTCCGGTTTCCAAAGGCAAGCGTGAAAAACGCCCCCGCGATGAAAGGCGACGGCCGCACCAATGTAAAATAGAGCGCTGCGGTTTCTCCCAGTAGCGCCAGACCCAGAGCGATTTGCCACGCGCCACCCATTCCAAGATTGGACCAGGTCCACGTTCCAAAAATTGGAAACAGCGCCAGCAAAATCCGCCGGGCGAGTGATTGTGGTTTGAGGCTGGAGTAATGAGGCCCGAATGCTTTGGCCAGTTGAAAAAAGAAGTAAACGCAAGCCCCGGCGATTAGCGCGTCCAGAACGCGCGCTGGAACGTTGTGGATCAGCGACATCTTTTGCAGAAGCGCAACCGGCACCATGCTGATCACGGCGCCTAGCGGAAACGCTGAATAATATTTGTTGCCATAAGGAATCATCTCATTGAGCCACTCGGGCGGCTTTTCCTGAAGCCCGACATCGCCGCGCAAAAAAGCTGAGGCAATCTCGGTGGTATAATCCAAATCGCGCAGCGTGGGATTGGTGGAAAAGTAGAAAACGAGCGCCGCAAAGAGCGAGAGTCCGACCGCCGTCCAAGGCTCCCATCTATTGTTTTTCTTTGGTGCTACGGCCTCCATTAGACTCCAGATATCCAGATTGTGACGATTGACCATTCGAAAACTGCCGATCCCGGCATGTTGGCCGATTCGCGTAGGCGAATATGCTCTCTGCTGTCAGAGTGTGAAACCAGCGGCAGCGGCATCGCGATGAAACATGCGGACTGTATCAAGCGAAAGTTCGTCGAGGTCCTTGCCAGCGAGTTCGCCGAATTTTTTTAGAATATCGTGCGGTACCGTCACGATATGACAGTGGCAGGCAGCAGCTTGAAACACGTTAAGAACCTCACGAACGCTTGCCCACAGAAGTTCAGCTTTCGGGAGATCGCTCACTATTTTGACCGACTTCGTCATGATGGGCAACGGATCGACCCCTGTATCGGCGATTCGGCCCGCAAGCACCGAAACGATGGCTGGAACAGTTGGGTCCAATGCGGCAGCAACCGCTCTTACCTGGCGAGGCGTTAGCACCGCCGTAACATTCAACTTCACGCCTTCGCGAGCCAGCTGCGCGATCAATGGAATAGAGGATTCTCCGCTCGTATTTGTGATTGGGATTTTAACGTAAATATTCTCCTGCCACTGGTGCATTTTGAGCGCTTGCCGGCGCATCTCGCTAAAATCATCCGAGAAAACTTCAAACGAGATCGGTTTCACTTTGACCTCGTTCAAGACTGCTCTTGCGAAGCTTTCGTAATCAGTGAGACCGACTTTTCGCATCAAGGTTGGGTTCGTCGTCACGCCGTCGATGTACGGCTGTCGCGCAAGTTCCGCGATGCCCTGGAAGTCCGCCCCGTCCGCGAAAATTTTGACAGGCACTTCCAGCAGGCGATCGGTCATCCCTTCGAGGCTAATAAAGGCTCAGCGCCTAATGCAAGCAGTTAGACGCTTGAATCGCGCAAAACAGCATTCACGGCCTCCTTGAAATTCGCAACAGTAACATCCGCAGCTTGGCACGATTTTTCTTTGTACCCGCGTTCGATGAAGATCACGCGACAACCTGCAGCGCGCGCGCAATCGATGTCACGCCATCGATCGCCGATAACGTAACTCTCTTTCAGATCAATGTTGAGCTCGGCTGCTGCTCTCAGGATCAAGCCGGGTCGCGGCTTGCGGCAATCGCACGGCTGCCCATACCGCTCGCCGCCGTGATAACAAATCTCAATGCGGTCAAGTGATGGGAGTGCCGATTTCAATTTCAAATGCATCGCTTCAACCGCCTCGCGGCTCTGGGTGCCGCGGCCGACATCAGGCTGGTTTGTAATAACCACCAGGAGGAAGCTCGCAGTCTTAAGTCGCGCGCACCCGTTGACGACATCGTCATAGAGTTTGAAATCCGTCGGGCTCGAAGGGGGATGAGGCTTTCCATTCCGGACGACAGCGCGGTTGATTACTCCGTCGCGATCCAGAAATACGGCGCGCCGCGTTACTTGATGCTTTCCCATTTTGTCTCGGCGACTTTGAGACTAGGATGCGAAATCCACAAATGCCAGACCACCGCCTGGAATGCTTCCGCGTGCGGCGTGACATTTTCGGGATTCACGGTGGGAATCACAATCGCCACATCCGCAACAAGTCCCGTGTAACCACCATCGCGACCAACAATGCCAAGAATTGCGCTTCCCCGTTCCTTCGCCAGTTCCAGCGCGCTAACCAAATTCGGACTGACATTTTTTTCCAAGCTGCCGCCGCCCACGGATAGAACCAGCACTGCGTCTTTTTCATTCAGCCGGCTTCCCTTGAGCCATTCGGCGAAAACTGAAATCCAGCCGTCGTCATTCGTGCGCGCGGTCAGTTCCGCGACATTATCGGTAGGCGCATAAGACTCGAGTCCAGCCAGGGTACGGAAGTCATTCACCGCGTGGGAAGCATTCGCTGCGCTGCCTCCGACTCCAAGGATAAAAAGCCGCCCGCCGCGCGCGCGCACAGCTGCTAAAAGCTTCACCGCTTTTTCACAGTGCGCCGGATCAAGCTTTGAGATGATTTCAGCCGCCTCGCGAAAGTGTTCTTTCGAATAGCTCATGCCGGAATCGAAGCGGGTCTATTGCGCAACAAGGAATCAAGCTCAGCGAGACCTTCGCGCGAGCCGATCTGGTAAAAGCGTTGTTTCACTTCATACGCAGCCACTTGCTTCTCCGAGACCAGACGCGAGTAAACATCAACCAGATCGAACATCGCGTCGTCAGGAAACGAGCCGAATACTGACGCGCTCAAAACGGCGATGCCGTAGTCGATATATCTCATTTCCGATGTGCGAAGCTTTTTGCTGTAACGACGAATTTCTCCGCTGTCGAACCAGAGATTACTCGCATCCCAGCAGCCCTCGTTTTCGAACACTGTCATCAAAGCCGGTTTGCCGCTCACAACAAAGGCCTGAACGATAGCTGCGTAATCGACCGGCATGTATGAGTCTCCATAAATGACCAGAAATTTTTCACCGAATTTTGGAAGCGCGCGCTTCAGGGCACCGCCGGTTCCGAGAAGCGTTGGTCCATCGAATGAATAATCGATGTGTAAACCAAGCGTGCTTCCGTCGCCAATATTTGCCTGGATCGCCTCGCCCAGATAGCCCACGCAGATAACGATCTTGCGAAATCCTTCGGAATGGAGGAGCCGCAATTGATGCACGAGGAACGGTTCACCCGCGACGCTCAACAGCGCCTTCGGCGTTTTGGCAGTCGCCGGCCGGAGTCGTGTGGCAAGGCCGCCGGCCAGGATGGCGACGGGCCAGTTCGCCAACATCATTTTTCCTGGGGCTGTCACTGGATGAGAATTTTTGTACCCTCGGGTTCAAACCGGAAACGCGCTTCCACCAATCCTCTCTCCCGCATTGCGTGACGCAGGCGAGCTTTATCTTCAGCGTAAAACATGAGAAATCCACCCCCGCCTGCACCGATTAACTTGCCGCCCAGCGCGCCGTTCGCCATCGCGACATCATACGATTCGTTGATGAACTGATTACTCATAACTGCCGAGCGTTCCTTTTTCCTCTGCCAATGAACGTCCATCAAGCGCGCGAACTCGTGAAGGTCGTTGGCTTCCAACACGCGCTCACTTTGCCGACCGAGTTCTTTCACGAAATGCAGGTTCTCCAACATCGCGTCGTCGGATTGCGTGCTCTTGTCGTGTTGTTCCTGCAAAATCTTTGATGCTGCCCGCGAGTAACCGGTAAAGAACAGCAACAAGTTGTCCTCCAATTCAAGCAACGTTCCTTCGGAAATCTTCAGCGGCTTCGCATGCACACTATCATCGGGCAGAAACTCAAAACAAGTGATCCCGCCATAGGCCGCGATGTATTGATCCTGTTTACCGATTGGTTCACGCAGTTCTTCGATCTCGATACAGCAGGCTTGCTCGGCCAGTTCGGCGGGTTGAACAGGATTTTTGCGTAATGCGTGCAGGGCCTTTAGTAGCGCTGTGGTGAAGCTACCCGATGAGCCAAGCCCCGTCCCTGCCGGGATATCCGCCATGCTCGCAATTTCCAGATTACGTTCCTGTACTCCAGTCAACTTAAGCCCTTCTCTGATGATCGGGTGCTTTATCTGATCAATCGTCTCTGCTTCCTCGAGCTTCGAATACTTGAGCAGGAATCCATCCACAAAACGACGATGAACAGTGATGTAGACGTATTTGTCGATCGCTGCCGCAATGAGGAATCCGCCGTGCTTGCGATAATAGGAGGGCAGATCAGTCCCTCCGCCGCCCAGCGAAATTCGCAATGGAGAACGCGTGATGATCATCCTTAAGGCCGTGAGTTTCTGCCTAGAAACTCCTTCCATTTTGCCCGAGTCGCGTCTGGGACATTCATGTCGGCGTCCACCAGCCATGACACTGTGGTAAGCGAATTAATCACCACTGACACCGCGACCAGTCCGATAAGTAGATATCGTAAGTGGAAGGCAGTCTTGCCTTGGCGCAGAAAAAACAGGAAGGCGAAAACAAGAAACGGAAACAATTCCGCAGTGTAACGTTGACAGAGCCCCATGAATGACAAAATGGCGATCGCCTGAACAAATAAGATCGCAGCAATTGTGCGCTCCACTGCGTCAGAACCTCCAGGTCGAAGCAACATGGCCACGCCGATAACGGCACCGAGCACGATCCAGGATGAACACCATAACAGCGAAGAATAGGTTTCGGTAAAGGCCATGACATAAAGGGTCGGATGATCATACATCTCCCGTTCTGCCTTTAGGAACGGAGGTTCAGGTTGAAATTTCGGCCAGCGTAAGAAGAAATAGTCGGCAAAGCTGTAAGGTACACGCTCAAGACGAAAAAGGCCGTATTTTTCCGCGAACTCGCGTTGGGTTGGGTTGACAGAGTAACGCAGCGGCATGCCACTAAAAGTGCCGAACTTGGCATAAGTAAGACAGAGATAAAAAAGAAGCGCCGCAGCGAGCGGCAAAAACAACGCGACCAGATTGCGGATTGGACTCTTCCGGAACAAGCGAAGGGCAAGCGCCGGCGCAATCAAAACAAATGGCGCACCGAAGGTGACCCGGGAAAGTAATGCTGCGCCCGCGCTAAAGGAGAAGGCAAGCAGCGACCAGGTGATCGCGGTCCCTTCCGCTTCTCGCGAACGCCAGGCGAAATAAAGAGCCGCAAGGGCCCAGGCGAATCCCCACACGATTGCTTCGTCGTAGATGGAGAGATTTCCCAGAAGCAACAGAAGCGGGGAGCCCAAAGCGAATCCAACCAAGGACACGTTGCCCAGGGCATCCTGCCATCGGCTCGGCAGATCAGACGAGCGTAGTGCCGTCCGGATGAGTCCGGCGAATGCAGCCAGGGCAATCATCCCTGCGCACAGGCCAGACAGGCGAGACCAGCACCCTCGGCCACTGGGATAAATGAAATTTAGAGGAATCCGAACGAAAGCGGGGAACGGTCCAAAGTACATACGAACTTTGTCGCCTACGATCAGGGACTCGTGGCGGCTCGCATCGGGGTCCACTCCAGGGTCGCCCCGAAGCAGGTGCTCGGCGTGAGAATCGTAGGCTTCGCTAAGCATCTCGTTGACAAAGATGTCGCGGCCTCCGGTCATGGTGAACATCCATAGGAGTGCCCCCAGTACCAGGACGACGGGCAGGAGTTTCGGTACGCGATTCGGTTGGCACATGTCGGGAAAGACTAATTTCAAATCAAGGACATAAAATACCAATCCGTCGCACCACCCTCATGGACCAGTTCAGTATCTCACTGGTCGAAGTCGGCTGTTTCCGCTACGGCGAAAAGCCAACCTGCGGATTTAATGCCGCGATCTCGAGATAACGCGTTTGGCCATTTCCATCAGCAGCGTGAAGCAGAATGTCTGGAATCCAAGCATGACCAGCAAAAGACCGAGAATAGCCGGATGAGAAATGGCTTCCAGTTGCAGTCCACGTTTCAAATAGTCAAATGCCAGATTCCCCAGGAGCACCAAACCCGCACCGATGAGGACAGCCGACCCGATCATCCCTCGATCGTATGTCACGATTTTTTGGAGCCGCTCCACGAATCGAGATTTTAATCCGTGCATGACGCGCGCTAGAATTCCGATTTGGATCGAACTATAACCCAGGGTCGTACAGGTCACGCCGAGTAGCATCCAGTGCAAGCTAAAGCCAATTTTCCAGATCCTTACAGGTCCCGCTGCCAATCCAAGAGAAAGGATTAGTCCAATCACCATAAGCACGAGGCCGGCCTTAAGCAGAAATGAATCTGCCGCGTAAACGAGCATCACCTTGAGGTTGACCCAGCCGGCGAGCCACGGAGATCGCCAGCCAACGCGCCGATGGTGACTCAATCGGCCCTCCCGGTCCCTGTAAAACTTAATCGGTACCTCGGCGCTGGTGAGCTTTAGTCGAGCCGCCTTTAGGACCATCTCACTGGCATATTCCCAGCCCTCGGACGTGATGTTGATTCTCTCCAGCGCCTCACGAGTCACTCCGCGTATCCCGCAATGAATATCGGAATAGTTGCTGCGATAAATGCGATTCAGAATCCAATTAGTCAGGGGCGTGCCGAAGTAACGATGTAACTTTGGCATCGCTCCTTTTTCAATGCTGCCTCGAAAACGGCTGCCCATGATGAATTCCGCACCTTTTCGAAATTCCTGCACAAAAGGCGCGATCTCGCGAAAGTCGTACGTCAAATCTGCATCCCCCATTAAGATCCACTTTCCGCGGATGTAAGGAATGGCATCGATATACGCGCGACCAACGCCGCGTTTTGGCGTACGCAGAACCTCCCCGCCATGTTCGAGCACGATGCTGGGCGTGTTATCGGTCGAACTATCCACAATCAGGATCTGCCCGGATACTTGGGCTCGCTCAAGACCCTCCTTGCACCAGTCGATGAATTCCCCGACAGTGATTTCTTCGTTCATCGCAGGGATAACAATGCTTAATTCCACGGCGCGGTGGTTCGCGTTGTCGGGCAGAAGGTGCTCAATCGCTGCCGTGCCGTGACTGGGGGATGGCTGCAGTACCTGGATCACGGAAACGTGTCGCCAATCGGGCGCCGCGGACACAAGGTCGCGGACGTTATCTCTTAAAATCGAGCGCGCCTTTCTTGAGGGCGTACGCGTAGCCGACCATCAGTATGCAAATGAAGCTGAGCATGCTCCAGAAGATCGCGCTGCCTTGTTGAATGGAATCTCGATAGACGACCGCCCAAGGATACATGAACACGATTTCAAGATCGAACAGGATAAAGAGCATTGCGACTACATAAAACTTAACGCTGAAGCGCGGCTGCCTCTCACCCTGGGGAATCATCCCGCATTCATAGGCGGTGTCTTTTGCTCGCGTGCGTGTTCCGCGCTTACCAACCAGGATGCTGACGAGCAGCGCCGAAAGAGCAAACAGAGCGACAACGAAGATTTGCAGGAGGATTGGCAAATAGTCACGCAGCATCCGGAAATGTCGCCTGAAGCCAATTCGTTGTGAATCGGACCGTTTACTTTACGCCAGCCAGATGACCATTCTGCTGAGCAATCGCCTGGGCGAGAGCCGAAGGCAACCCTTTGTATTTCTTGCCATTCTTCCTGACCGCACCGCGCGCCACAAGATTTTGCAATTTCTCGTAGGCTCGCAACCGCAGCATTTCCTCGCCGCCGCTCGCAGCATTTCGGGCGCGAAGATTCTCGTGCACGATGTCGAATAGCTGCTTAAACTCGAATGAAGAACGCTTTGAGAGGACAGCAACCAGCTCCTCAGTTACCAGATCAGGAACACGACGGGAGAATGCATTTTTCTTTAGAATAGCCATAGGGCCAACAAGATAGCAGATTTTTGACAGATTGCAGCAGTTTTCTTTGCTTTCGTTAGGGAAACAAAGAGCGTGCCGCAATGGCACAGGAGGGCCTTTTTCTGTTACGGCAGCCGTGTCGTTACACTCCCAAGACCCGCGCAGGCGACACGCCCGCCACTCCAGATGGCTTGGCTTAAGGCGTCGGGGTGGGAGTGGTTGTTGGCGGAATTGCCGCACGAGCAGGGCTGGAACCAATTTGTCGCATAGGCGCGCCGAAGCTGCTCAGAATAGCAAGCCCAATTCCCAATTGATCCAACGTAATGGGTCCGATTGACTCAGCTAAGTAACCGTCGCGCTCGTATTTTTGCGAGCAGATGATAGGACTCAGATGTTTCGTGATAACTTCCGCCGCTGGGAGTTTGCTTGCATCAATCGAGCCAGCGACTGCTGGGACAAACGCCGCAGCCATTAACAACATCGGCCGCAACGAAGCGTCGAGCCGCGAATACAACAGCGCTGTGTCTATATAGGCAAAAAAATTCGTAGGAGCCGGGAGTAGACGCGCAGCTGCCTGGTACGTTTGAGAATCTGCCAACTCGGATGAACCGCTACTGCCGTGTTTGATAGCCTCTTCCACGGATACCGGATTCAAACCAGCGATGAGAATCCGATCTGACAACGCAATTGTAGGCGTGATCGCCACAAAACTGGCCAGTGACTGCTTCGAAAAATAACGGACTCCATCTTTCTCTGTTTGGGCCCAGGTCGCCTCCTCGTCGGCGCGTAAGAGAGTCTCTACAATTTTTCCAGCCCGGGCCGTGTCCTTCACAGGTACCGTCACGAGCAATGACGGCCATTGCACGCTTGGAGGCCAATCCGCCAGGGAGCCAAGCTCGACTTCGAATGCCGCTTTCCAATCGGCTGCGGTGATCCCGCTGTCAGCAAGAGCTTGGAACATTTTTGTCCCCGCAAACACCGCCGCCTGGTTGAGAGTGTCCATTTTCTCCCCGAGATTGAGTAGCATCGCGAGGTAAAAAAATGTGTCTTTCGTTCCGAGCGAAAGCGATGATCGGGTAAGCGCTGTATCGTGCTCCAGCTTCGGCATGCCCAAAAAAAGCACATCATGTATTTTTCCGTTCTCGAACTGCATCGAACCCGTGATGCAGCGCATTTTCTCTAGCATGGTGCCTTCGCCTGGGGCGGGACTTGATCCGACAGCAGCACGAAGCGCTGCGAGTCGTTGCGAGAATGTCTTTGGCTGCAAATAAAAGAATGCCGCGTAATTGGAGGGCCGGCGCGAGATCGCTGCGCGATACGCGTCGTCTTTGTCGAGACTACTCTCTGGACGCGCTCCGCGGCGATCGGCACGATCGAGCAACGTTTCCAATTCCCGCACATCTGTTGCCGCGAGAAACCAGGGAGGATCATAAACTGTC
The DNA here is from genome assembly GCA_003218945.1 of Verrucomicrobiota bacterium. Taxonomy (GTDB): domain Bacteria; phylum Verrucomicrobiota; class Verrucomicrobiia; order Chthoniobacterales; family UBA10450; genus Udaeobacter. The sequence continues at coordinate 13,275 of QHPE01000038.1, forward strand.
GCAACAGAAAACGGAGCCGCTTTAACCACCTCAATTTCGTAGCGCTCGTATTGCACTTTCTCGCGCTTGAGGTTTGAATTCTGTCCCATTAAGGCCGAGCGCCATCCCCCGATAATTCGCTCCGCATCTTCCCGGCGGCCGCGAAAACGGAACCCGCCGAGGGCTTTAGGATTGTTGTTTTCCATCGAGGTCAGGGCGATGAAGGCGTTCTTTGGTGCCAGCTGTTCGATCTCCCGCAGAGTCTGAGAGACCGCATCGTTTTTCGGAACATTGCTCAGCGGCTTCCGCAAAAAATCCTGCACTGCAGGTTCCCGGTACAGCTGATAAATGTCGCAGCGCCGCCACTCTTCATATGCCTCGTTAAAATCCGGGATTTGCGCGATAAAAATTGTTTCCCGCGGCAAGAGCGCCGCTACTGGGGCGCTGGAGATCTTCTGGGACAAATTCCAATAGTACCAACCAGCGAACGCAGCAACGGCCAGCGCGATTAAAACCAACAGAATTCGCTTCATAAATACGGCTGCGTCACAAGAGTGGATGGTGGATACTCGATGGTGGATGGGCGTTCAACACAAATCCCGAATCCACAAATTCGGAATCGACATCCGCTTGGAAGCTAAGCGCGTGGGTGAAATTGCCGGTGCACGGCTTTGAGCCGTTGTTGGTCCACGTGCGTGTAAACCTGCGTCGTCGAAATATCGGCGTGACCGAGCATCTCCTGGATGATTCGCAGATCCGCACCGTTTCCCAGCAGGTGGGTCGCGAAGCTATGCCGCAGAAGGTGAGGATACACATTTTTTTCCAAACCACTGCGCCGCGCGTGCTTCTTAATGATCTGCCAAATACGCGCCGTTGTTAGTTTTGTGCCTCGCTCGGAAAGAAAAATTTCGCTGCCGCTGCGCGTTTTCACAAGATTTGGCCGCTCACCGGAGAGATATGCCGCAAGGGCTTCGCACGCTTTTCGACCGACCGGCACCAGACGCGTTTTATTTCCTTTGCCGGTCACGCGAATTATGCGTTCTTCAAAATTGAAATTCTCCAGTCGCGCGTTTGCCAGCTCGGAAATTCGGAGCCCGCTTGCGTAAAGCAACTCGATCATCGCCCGATCGCGCAACCCGTGGTTAGCTTTCGTGTCGATCTTTTCCAGGAACTGCTCCATTTGCAGTTCGTTCAACGTTTCCGGGAGATACCGCTCAATTCTCGGCAGCGCCAGCGGCTCGGACGGATCGCGATCAATGATTGCTTTGGCGGCGAGGAAGCGAAAAAAAATCTTCAGTGCCACTACGATCAGTTTGATGGAAGACGCTGAAAGCCCGGCGCGTTTGCGTTCGGCAAGATATTCGCTCATGACTGGCAGAGTCACACCGCGCGGCCGAGTGATTTTTTTTCTCGCAGCGCACCATTGCGCGAATTCGCTCAACGATCTGTGGGTGGAAAGCTGATAATTTTCCGAAAGACCCCGTTCGACCGCAAGAAAACGAATGAACGAATCGATGAAGTCTTCCATCCAAGGTAAACGTAAATTAGGAAGAACTACTGACCAGTGGAAAATTGGTGCGCTGTAGCTCCCGAATGCTCCGGGGCTCTTCTCAGCGGAGATCGCGCTGTTCCGGGCGTTGGCGCAGGGGCCCACACCCGTGAAGTTATTGACAAGCGAACATTAAGTGTTGGATGTTTCGTACGATGAGCTTGGATCTTAACACGATCACGGACGATTGGCCCTACGAGAGCGGCACCATCAAGGTGCGGAAAATTACCGGTCTCGACGGCCGCGAAAAACTGCAACTGCGCGTGGATCTCGGAGTTTTGCAAATGGAAATGACAGGTCGCCCCGATGGGCGGCGTCCGCACAATTGCGAGTCGCTCTTGGAATATCACCAGAAGCGTGCGAGCCGGGCTGAACAGAAAGGCGACACTTACGAACTGACACCGGAACAATGCGCGGAGCTGCAGCAGGAGGGAATCCAATATTATCACCGTTATCTGAGTCTGTTTCAGATCAATGATTTCGAAGGGGTGGTGCGGGATACGCAGCGTAATCTCGATCTTTTTACTTTCGTCAACGAACACACTGATCGCGAGGATTTTTCCTGGAGCCTGCAACAGTTCCGGCCTTACGTGCTCATGATGAATACGCGCGCCAAAGCGTCCATCTTTCTTGCGCAGGGAAAATTTGCCGACGCCATAGCGGAAATTGACCACGGGCGCGAAGCGATCGTGGAATTTCTGCAACAGTCAAACTTTCCGGAACTGTTGTCGAAGAGCGCCGAGATAGCGTTTCTCGACGAGTGGCTTGAGGAAGTAAAGTCGAAGCGCCCGCTTTCAAAGCTGGAGATTATGCAGCGCGAAATGGAAACCGCGATTGCAAAGGAACTTTACGAACGCGCTGCCGAGTTGCGCGACGCAATCAAGCTGCTCAAAACGCAAAAGCAGGCTTAAAGGGCAAGCTTCGCCATCGAGTTGTTAGTCGGCTGCACGGACGAGTCGCGGAACGGCCCACAGGGCCGTGGCTACACCGGCCCTAGAGGATATGTTCGCGATTATCGGACCGAAGCCGGATGGTCTTTATCTGTAAATCGTGCCGGGCCTGAATAAAACGTACCGTCTTGCTCTTAGCCCGCATGAGGATCGAATGCGTGATCGCCGTCACGCCTCCGCGCGCTCGGACACCAGTGAGCAGGGCACTGTCGCTGATGCCGGTTGCGCAGAAAATGATGTTTTGTCCTTTCGCCAGATCGTCCGCTGCGTAAATGCGGTCGAGTTCCTTTTCATAGCCTTCGGCGATAAGACTCTTTCGCTCTTTCTCGTCGCGCGGCCACATCCGGCATTGCATGTCGCCGCCGAGGCATTTGATCGCCGCCGCCGCGAGCACCGCTTCGGGCGAACCACCGATGCCCATGTAAAGATCGACGTCCCGATCGGGTAACGACGGCGCAATGGCTGCGGCGATGTCGCCATCGCCGATCATCCGCAACGAAGCGCCCGCCGCGCGAATGCGTTCCACGATTTCCTTGTGACGCGGCCGATCCAGCATCATTACCGCAATGTCCTGCACGCGCTTGTCCACCGCGCGCGCAACAATTGCCAGTATCTCAGCAATCGGCATGTCGAGATGAAGCGAATCGCCACGCTTCTTCATGTACTCGATCACGCGTGGCCCGTACGCCAGCTTTGACATGTAGAACGACGGGATGTCGCGCAGTGCCACTTTCACCCCTTCCTCGGGACTGGCTGCGGCGATGCAACTGATCGAGTTCGGCGCGCCCTTGGAAATATTCGTCGTGCCGTCAATCGGATCGATGGCAATGTGAAATTCGGGCGAACCGGGATACCAGGTGCCGAGTTGTTCCCCTTTGAAAATTCCCGGCGCGTTATCCTTGATTCCCTCGCCGATCACCACTTCGCCGCAGATGTTCATGAGATCGAACATGCCGCGGATGGCATCGCTCGCTGCCGCGTCCGCGGCTTCCTTGTCGCCGCGCCCGAGCCAGCGCAACGAGTTCAGCGCTGCGGCTTCGGTCGCGCGGACGAAATCCAGCTCGATGATGCGCTCGATGTCGCGATAATCCTGTTTCGGCAGTCGCAGGGCCATGAATCGCTGATTTTCACGCAGGTCGCACGCGATGACAAGGAATGAAGGAGTGACGGCTTCCCTTTCGCTCACGCAACCTCGGCGAACGCGGCAGCCGTCACTGCAAGCAGGCTTGCTTTTGGTGATGTTTTTTACTTGGATCGTACTGTGAGCCCGGCTTCGGATGAGGTGACTTCAACAACGACGAGCGGTGCGAGCGAACAAAAGGGCGGCTTTGCGTTCACGACAACGCACTGGAGCGTGGTGCTGGAAGCGCAGGGTGAATCGCCCGCGGCACAAGAAGCGCTCGAAAAACTTTGCCGCACGTATTGGCGACCAATTTTCGCTTTCCTCCGGCGACAGGGTATTTCGCCAGAGGAGGCAGAGGACATTACCCAGGGCTTTTTCGCGCAGCTGTTGGAGCGCAGAAGTCTCGATGCCGTCCGCAAGGAAAAAGGACGACTTCGCTCTTTTCTGCTTGGGGCACTGAAATATTTCGTCGTCGATGAGCAGCGTCGCGCGATGGCGGTCAAGCGTGGGAAAGGACAGCGGCTCATCCCGCTGGAGGAACTCCGCGCTGACGAGCGGATCGAGATGGAACCCTCGGACCCAATGACAGCGGAAATGATTTACGAACGCCGCTGGGCATTGACGGTTCTCGAACGAGTGCTTAGCCGATTAAAGGACGAATACGTCGCGGCAGGTAACGCTGCATTGTTTGATGCATTAAAGGAATTACTACCGGACGAACCGGGCTCGCCATCACAGGCGGAGATCGCCGCGCGCCTGGGCATGACCGAAAATGCGGGCCGGCAGGCGTTCTACCGATTTCGGCAGCGCTACCAGGCGTTATTGCGAGAGGAAATTGCCAATACAGTTGCAACACCTGGCGATATCGAAGATGAGCTGCGCCATCTCATATCCGTGGTCGAGGCGTAACGTATGGGAGACTTTTACGGAGTACAAAAGGGAGCGTGCGCGAACGACTCGACAATGATCAGGGTAATCAGAATTTGCCGGAAATGCGGTGCTAACATCTTTTCCGACGCGCCGGAAGCGCTTTGCCCCAGATGTGTGCTGAAAAGTGCGCTTGGCAACTTTGCGGACGCGGCTGTAGCCGGGGGCGTCGACCCCGGCCGCTCGGACACACCTTCAGCTGCTGATGAGAATGGAGCGCCTGACAACAAGAAATCCGTGAGCGCGGCAGAGATGCTCGGCGAACTCGGCGATTACGAATTGCTGGAAGAGGTGGGTCGCGGGGGGCAAGGCGTGGTGTTTCGCGCCCGGCAAAAGAGTCTCAATCGCACAGTTGCCTTAAAAGTCATTAGCCTTGGCCAGTGGGCGAGCAAAGCGCATCTGAAACGTTTTCGTCTTGAAGCCGAGGCTGCCGCGCGTTTGGAGCATCCCGGTATTGTGCCAATCCACGAAGTCGGCGAGCGCGACGGCTCATGCTACTTCAGCATGAAGTTCATCGAAGGCGGGCAACTCGACGAAGTTGCCAGGCGCGAGCCGATACCGATTCGGCGCGCGGTGGAATTAATGGCCAACGTAGCGCGCACGGTTCATTACGCGCATGAACATGGAATTCTCCATCGCGACATTAAGCCGGGAAACATTCTGCTCGATACAAAAGGCGAAGCGCATCTGACGGATTTTGGCCTGGCGCGATTAGTTGAATCTGAAAGCAGCGTTACGCACACGCTGGACGTTTTGGGCACGCCTAGTTACATGGCGCCGGAGCAAGCCATTGGGAACAACGCAGCCGTCAGCAGCACGACAGACGTCTATGGACTTGGCGCGGTACTTTATCAATTGCTGACAAGTCAGCCGCCTTTTGCCGGTGGAGCAACTTATGAAACGATCAAGTTACTGTTGGACACTGAGCCGAAGAAACCGCGCCTCTTAAATCCAAAAATAGATCG
>QHPE01000039.1 GCA_003218945.1 Verrucomicrobiota bacterium
GTCCTCGATGTGCTGATGCGCGATTTGATTGGCCACGATCAAAAACCTTCGGCGTATCTCGTTTATCTGCACCTTTACGCCGAGGCCGCACGAACCAAGTGGCGCCCCGTCAGCGCCAGTGCGCGCACGATCGCGGACGTCACCGGGCTTTCGAAAAGCGCCGTTCATGCGGCGCTCACGCATTTAAGGCGCCGTCAATTAATCGCGACTACAGCCGATTACGTCACTGCTACTCCACGCCAGCGAGTTCTCCGCCACTGGCGCACGCGATAATGCCGGAGTCATATGCTCGCCGTTCTGACTAGCTGTAACGATTCCGGCTTTTGACTTGCTCGCGTCGGCGAGACTCTCCTTTTGGGCTTGCCGTCTGTGTCGCTTGCGTCCCGCCCCTGTGCTATGTCGGACGCCACCTTCGTCTCAAATCGAGCCGCGAACACCACGATCGGGATCGCGCGGTCCGATGACGCCAGACATTCTGTCCCAGACCGAACTTACTGCCGGACGCACGGTATCCCACGGCAGCGCTGAATCGGGTTTTCCCAGCTCGTATTCGACGGCAACGGAACCTTCGACCTCGCCGAATTTCTTACCGGGTTTTTCAGGAACGAACTATATGCCGTGCGATATGCGTGCTCGAACTGCTCGTAAGAATAGTCTTTCCCGTCGGTTGTTTGGAATGTTGTTCGCGCCAATAAGCGGCTTCGTTTTCCGGATAGACCCAGTTGCCTTGATGATTTTTGTCCGCTGCTGTTTCCGAACGTGTTTGCATAGCTGATTGCCCCTTTTAAGAAGTTCGCCAGTGGCCGCTCGATCGGTTGCTTTTTTCGCGAGCGTAAAACTCATTCAGGATCGCGGCAAAATAGAAGGTGCAGAGCATCTCTGCGAGCCGGGCGCCTATCGGGTTGTTCGATGAGCGCAGACGCGTTGCCGGTTGCGAATCGTTTGTGAACGCCCGCTGTAGTGCGGCCGCTATCGACAGCTTGCTCGTCGCGCGGAGTTTTTAGCGCCAACTGTAGGGCGTCTGTGTCAGACGCCAGGCATTTGGCACAAACCTTGACAACAATTCCTGCGTTTCTGATAGGACTCTTAGCGCCTCGCAGAAGCGCCTTACAATCCTCTATTTTTCTACCAGGTTCCAAACACCATGCCAATCCTTGCCGGGAGGATTTCGTCTTAAAGATTGAACACGCTCAAGAAAAACGCGGGAGGGTTCGTCGGTCGGACGGATTTTCAGGCATTCACTAAAGGTCGCCTCAGCCATATCCCAATGTTGAGTGAGGTAACTTTGCCGGGCTGCCTCGTAGCATTCGCGCAACCGTCCTAATTCTTCAGATAGTTTCCCCGCTGCGGACATCAATTCAAAAACCCGCGTAGTTTCCGTCTTGCCTTTGACAAAAATGGTGTCGATTTCTCGTGTTTCGAAGTGCGCCGCGATAGCTTGTGCGGTACTTTCGCTAACCAAAATATGCGTACCGTAGACGCGATTTGCCCTTTCGAGTCGCGCGGCCAGGTTCACCGTATCGCCGATTACGGTGTAGCTCCGGGTATTTTCCGAGCCGATATTGCCGACTACGACTTCGCCGGTGCAAATGCCAATGCACAGGTCAATGGCTGGCGCGTCTCGGCGCAACCCTGTGATGTCCGGCAATTCTCGACGGAGATTATCGAGCGCCGATAGTTGCGCTTGCGCAGCGCGACACGCCAGCATGGCGTGTTCTTCCGTCTTTACGAAGGGAGGACCCCAGAACGCAACAATGGAATCACCAACGAACTTGTCCACGACGCCGTGGTGCTCCTGAACGGCGAGAGCTTGCAAACCGAAGTGCCGGTTGAGCAATGTCACCATGAGCAAAGGACTGAGCCTTTCTGATAAACTTGTGAACCCAACGAGATCCGCGAACAACACGGTCATATCACGCCGGCCGCTGGCTACCACTTCTGCGCCAGGTTGCGCGAGTACGTGCTCCAGGATTCGCGGATCGATGTACTTGCCGAAAGTTTGCTTCATGCGCTCCTTGGAACGCAATTCCTTTACGAAAAAATTGAAGGAATCCGTGAGCCGCCCCACTTCGTCAGCAGAGCCAACAGGCAATTCGATGTTGAGGTTCCCTTGCTGGACATCGCGCATGGCGCTGGCCAGCGATCGCACCGGTTTGCTAAGCCGGTTTGTGATAAGCGCCGCTACGGCCAGGCCTAGTAAAACTGTGGATGTTGTTGCAGCGATCGTTAACCAGAATACACGCCGCTCGCGTTGCTCTGTTGCCTTCGCGGCAGAGCCACTCCACGCCGCCATTTTCAAATTCACCAACTCACGTTGATTCTGGACGCTGCGCTGAAGGTCATTAAGGAGGTTTAACTGCTGATTGGCCTTGTCGTGTTGACCGGCGAGTTGGATGTCGAGCACCTCATGCTGGCGATTGTTGAGGGTTTTATAGGCAGGCTGAATTTGATCCAGAAGCGTTTCTACCTCAGCGAGTGTGTGACTGCCGGGTCCATTTCTCGGATAAGCTTCAATGATGCGGCGGGCAGTTGAAAATTCGTCTGTAAGTTTGCGAGTAAAAAGCGCGTAATTCTCTGTCGCCTCGGCGACAATTTCGCGATTCGGTTCAGAGGCATTTAGTGCGCCGAACCAGCGTTCGAACGCAAGGCGCCGTCGAAGCCCGAACTCATCCAGGCGTGCCAGAGATTGCGTAAGCGGCACATCGAAATTCGCTACGACCGTAAGATCCTGTTTTGTGCGCGTTACCTCGTACAACAGAAAGCCGGCAAGCGCGATGGTGAGCAGCAACAAGATTATTGCCAGGCCAAAAATCTTTGCTGCGATGGTTTGCCGGAACGGCATATGACAGCGAGTTTCGCGAAGAATGTCCTGCGCGCATCCGCGAGGCAAGCCGAACCAGCTACTTGATCTAAATAATTAGAAAAGCAGGAAAACATAGAACGATGGGAGTTTCATCCCATCATGAAAATGTAGCCTGACTCTTCCTGTGGTGCCGCTTGGAAATCCTGTTCGTCGCTTCGCGTCCGCCGTAGCCTGATTAACTAAAGGTTTCGGTTTTACTCGGATTTCCGCTCGTTTACCGCGACGATTTGAAAATCGCTGCCAGAAGGCTCCAATAGGAGCGTCTTATAGACCTTGCCGTTTAGAGTTTTGTTGCCGTTGCGCAATTTGAATCCCAGTGGAAATGTCACCCGCACTCGATTATCACTCTGTGGCTCGAGGTTGATAGTGCCTGCGACCCAGAAGTGCCGCTCCGGCCAGCGCTCATCGTAGCGCTTTAAATCGTCCCGGATCCTTTCCCGATCCATTGTGCCTTGGTCGTAGTACTCGACGCGATCTGCAAAAAAATCACTTTCAGCGCCAACGTTCCTATCGAGTCCGGCCAATACAAACGCGGCGACATAATCGCGCAGTCGTTCCGTGCTGAACTCTGGCGCGGGAGAACCAGTGGCCGGGGCTGTAGCCGGCGACGCCAACGGCGGTCTCGCCATTTCAGAGGAGTTCGATGAGGTGTCCTGAGTTGATTCCTCCGATGGTGTGCCAGTGTTAGTCTCTGCTGGTTCTTCGTTGCGCGGTGATGACGTCTCTCGGGCATCGGCAGCGGCGGTGTCTGACTGCCGTGCACTTGTTGAAGGTCGCTGCTGGCCCCGGCGCAACCGGTGCCACGTCTCGGAACTTTGCTCGCTACCCGTTGAGCCGTTGGTGACCGCCGGCTTCGCGTCCAACTCTTTGCTCGTATCTTCGTCAAGTTGTCCCGTGATGGGTAGTCCATGGCGAATCTGGTAACGCGTCAGCGCCGCAGACAGCTCGCTGCTGTAGGCGCCGTCGATCTGGCCCGAATAAAAACCGTCGTCGCGCAATTTGTTCTGCACCGCGCGCACGTTTTCATCGGCCGAAGTCGCTCCGGCGAGCGAAAGTCCGGTCGCGATCGCCAAAAAAACAAGACGCATGATCACATTATTATATCGAAGGCCGCTCACCGCCCGCTCTTGCGCAAAATGAATCACGAGCGCAGGAACGGAGAAGAGAATTCCGAGATAGAGGGACTGAGAAGCGAGCCAGTTTTGATCAAGGAATGAGATTTGCGAGATACAAGACAAAGCCGCGCGCGCAGCAGCGACGGAGCGAGGGCAGCGACTGAGTTTCAACCCAGGAATTGTAGGGCGTCTCTGCGAGACGCATCTGACTTCGTTCTTTCGTTCCTGCTTTCCTAAGAGATAACCAAAACTCGCGCTGAATCAGATCCAACGACGCACCTGGCATTTATATTGCAGATAAGGCTCACCGAATTTCGCGGTAAGATACCTCTCTTCGCGAAGGACGACTCCGTAATGGAAGATCAAAGCAAGCGGGACGACAAAGAACAACGTGATCCAGTCGTTAAGGAAAAAGCCCAGCGCGACCTGCAATAAACAAAACGCGAGATATACCGGATTCCGGGTGAAACGAAACGGCCCGTTGCGCACAATGGTTAGCGCAGGTTTAGACGGAAGGATGTTTGTTCCGCCCGCTTTCATTGTCATAAAAGCTGAGAGCGCCAGGGTCGGCGCCAAGATTATGAACACGATCCCGCAAACGAGACAAACGCGATAGCTCATGATCGGCACCCGTATGAACAAATGCACGAGAACGCTGATCACCGCGTTCACCAGCCAGATCAGCGGCGGAAACGCGATGACACCGGGACTATCCTGTGGTTGATCTGGCGGCGGCTTAAGCATAATCGTGGCTAGGTACTACTGAGGAACGATTTTGCTACCCGTCGTAAATCGTCGAGCAGAATTTCCATGTCGCGCAACGTAGTCCGGTAATTCAAGACGCAGCCGCGCAAGGCGAAACGATCGCCGAGCGTGGCATTCGAGAGATACGAACTGCCGTCTCGCTGCAGAGCGACTAGCAGGCGTTCATTGAAAGCATCGATTGCCTTCGGCGATTTATTCCTGAGCCGCGCAGGCACATGACGAAAACAAAAAATCGACAATTCAACGGGCGCGGCCATTTCGAAGTCATCGCTAGCTCGCACCATCGATTCGAGATAGCGCGCACATGCAAGATTGCTTTCAATCGCCGCGCCCAGCGAATCGAGTCCCACGCCTTTTAACAACATCCACACTTTGAGCGCCCGGAAACGTCGTGAGAGTTCCGGGCCGTAATCCCAGCATACGAAAGCCTCGTCTGCTTCCTCACCAAACATCCGGGTGTATTCAGCCTCATGAGCAAAAGCGGCCCGGGCAATTCCGGGATCGTGGTAAATCACGCAGCCAACATCCACCGGGAGATAAAGCCATTTGTGAGGATCCAGGGCGATCGAGTCTGCCTGCTCCATGCCTTCGAACAATTTTCTCGCCGATTCCGCGAGTACAGCAAACGCGCCATAACTTCCATCCACGTGCATCCAAAGCTGGAAGTGGTCCGCAGTCTCTCGGATCTCGGCCAACGGATCGATCGCGCCAGTGTTCACAGTTCCGGCGTTCGCAACTACGCAGAACGGAACGTACCCAGCTTCCAGGTCAGCGATGATTTTTGCAACAAGATCGTCCGTCCGGATTCTGAAGCGCTCGTCCACGGCGACATAACGCACATTCTCCCGCCCGATTCCCAAAAGCGCCGCTGCCTTGGCGACGGAAAAATGCGTCTCGCTCGATGCATAGAGCCGCAAGGGAGCTGACGAGTAATCTTTCGTCTGCCGCGCCATGGCAATCCCGATCAGATTGGCCATCGATCCGCCGCTCACAAAGAGCCCACCGGCTCCGGTTTTGAATCCAAGAATCTGCCGGATCCAATCGATCGTTAGGCGTTCGAGATCCACTGGCGCCGGCGCCGAACGCCAAATGGTGAGATTGGCGTTCAAAGTCGAAGCAAGCAGATCGGCAAACACCGCGATGGGAGTGCCAGGCGATTGTACATAGCCAAGCATCCGCGGATGCGCGTTCTGGCGGCTAAACCGAACGATCGTTTCTTGAAACACGTTCAGCAGCGAATCAAAATCAGTTCCCTTAACCGGAAGAGCGGGATCGAGCCTACTTCGAATCTCTCGTGAAGAGGTGTGCCGATACACTGGGCGCCGCCGCAGCCCCTCGAGATAATCGATCATGAATTGAGCAACGGAATTTGACCATTTACGTATCTCGTCAGCGGACGGCTCAAGCATGCTTCACGTATTACACCCGGAAAGAATCACGCATGCAAATTGTGGTGATAGGGCGCAACCGGCGGGTGCGCCGAGTTTCTCTGAGCACTCTTCACCCATCACTCATCACTAGCTGTTCATTTCCAAGCCTTCTTTGCTCTTCTCTACGTAATGTTTGAACGCCGTGTCCAGTTACGACTCGATGATGTTCGTGAACCGAGGAAAGGGATTTCCCAGAGAGAAAGCAAAGTCGCGAGGGTAGCGACAGGCATATAGGCAAAAGAGCGAGTTTCAAATTTGCCGACGGTAATTCAATCACTGCGCGCTATTTCGTTGCGAACGGCGGCGGCTTCATTCCTCGAATGCAGCTCACATCGAGATTTTTTGCATCGCCCCTGTCCAGAAATTCAATCGCGATACGATCGATACAACCGGGATCCGTCATCCCATCAACACCGTGGCCAGCCTCAGGAATAATGACATGTCTGCTGTTCGGCAAATATTTAGCGACCTCTTCGCCGTACTCTGGCGGTGTGACCGGGTCCATGTTGCCGGAAAAAATCAGCACTGGCGCATTTGAGCGGACAGGCTCGAGAAAATCGGTTGGAATCTCACCGCGCGGCCACATGCTGCAGGCGCGCGTTTGCTGGAATACGCGATAATCGCCAAACGGATTTCCGGCAGTCAGGTTCGCCGCTTCCGCCGGATCGATGAATGGGACATCTTCCGCGCACGTGACTGACAAATACATTCCGTCCGCGACGAAATCAGGAATCGACGGGCCGATCGCCTCCTTCAGAAACGGCACGAAATCGCCACCTGCCGCGTGATGAACGATCAACGGGATCCGCGCCGCCTTATCGGGTCCGTACATCCAACTCCTGATTTTCTCTCCAAACACCGCTCGCCGAATTGCGACTGTTGTCGGCGCGGATTTGTCGGGCGGAGAATATTCCACGCGCGCAGGCTGTTTCTCCAACTGTGCCAGCACGTTCTTCCAATCATCGCGAATTTGCGGGAAAGCTGCGTGACAGGCGGGGTCTCGTTCGCACTCGTTCAACAGCAGGTCCATCGCGCGCGCTCCGGACTCGGCGTGGTGCAATGGCATTTTCAAATCAGTCGGCGCGACCGCCAGCAGGATCGCGCTGCGCACGTGCTCAGGATGTTGCCGCAGGTAAACCAGCGCCGCGCGCGTTCCATACGACAATCCGTAAAGATTAATCCTGTCGTAACCCAACCAGGCGCGCATGTCGTCCAGATCATCCATTGCGATCGACGTTGTATATTTGGTCAGGTCTGCGCGTTTCTCCAGCGCTTGACGCATTTCCCTGACGTAATCGACCGGATACATCTCGCTCAGGTAATATTGCGGTGTCTTCTGCCGTGGAATCGCGAGGCGATTTGATTTCCCGGTGCCGCGCTGATCAACGCACACCACATCATGCCGGCGGCGATACTCTTTGCCCGGGCCAGCGTAGAAACCCGCTCCCTCTGCAGACGATGCGCCCGGACCGCCCGCCAGATCGAACAGCGGCTCGGCTTTATTTTTTTGATCGAATGCAGGCAGCACGACGACGTTTAGATCGATGGTTTGACTGGTGCGCGTCTGGCGGTTTTCGAAAACCGTCAGTTTACCACAGAGCAATTCCTCGTTGACGCCTTCTACTCGGCACGGTTTCAGGTTTGACAAACCGGCCGGCATTGGATGTCTGGCGCAGCCGCCTGCGTAGATTAGAAGGAACAAAACGCCGGTGGTCACTAGCAAAACAGCACAACCCCAAGTGAATCCGCGCACGCGCGACCTTACCATTTCCACATAGTATGCGTTCTCAATAATGGACAATCTTTCGGTGTTTTTCCTCGCTGAACGCGAACAATCCGCTGACGACGTGATGGCCCGGCTGGCGGTGTTCGTCGGAGGCGCGAAACAGACTCTCGATTTTGCAATTTACGACATGCGCTTCAGCGATTCGCTGTGCGCGCACCTGGCGGCGGCACTGCGCGAAAAAGCAGAGGGCGGCGTGAAAATTCGCTTTTGCTATGACGCCGACAAACCGCCTCAGCCGGATCTTGCTGCCGGTCAGGATCCTGCTCCTTCGGGCACAGGTGCATTTGTTCAATCGCTGGGTTATCCCTGGCGCCGCATCGCGGGTATGAAGCTGATGCACAGCAAATACATCGTGCGCGATCGACAATCCGTCTGGACTGGTTCGACAAACATGACCGACGACGCCTTCACGTTAATGGAAAACAACGTTGTCGAAATCGACTCGCAAGCTTTAGCCAATTACTACGCTGAAGATTTCGAACAGCTCTGGGAGAAACAAAACTTCGAGAACACGGGCGAGATCCACACACAGCCGGTGCCCGTGATCTTTGCTGGTCAACCGGCCACGGTGCGTGTCATGTTTTCTCCGGGCTGTGGTTTGGAAATCGATGCGGAGATTGCCAGGCGCGTGCGAGCAGCGCAGCGCCGCGTCCGGATCTGCAGCTTGCTGATCAACTCCGGAACGCTGATTGGCGAGCTTGGCAATTTGTTGCGTCGTCGGAGCGTCGCCGTGGATGGCATCTACGATCGCACGCAAATGGAACAGGTTTACCTGCAGTGGCAGGAAGTGCCGCAAAACCAATGGAAAATCAGCGCGCTAAAGGAGATCATCTTGCGCGCCGGTCTGATCGGGAAAAACTCAACGCCTTACTCTGCGGCTGTGCGCCACAATTACATGCACAACAAAGTTCTTGTGATCGACGATACTGTGATCACCGGCTCCTATAATTTTTCGCGCAGCGCGCAATTCAACGCTGAGAACATTCTCTTCATCGAGAGCGCGCGGCTGGCCGAAGCGTACAGCGCATACATCGATCATTTGAAATCCAAATACGCACGTTAAGCCGCGCTGCCATTTCTTTCAGCCGCTCGACTCGACGCGAGCGGATGCTATTTTCGCGCATTCACCAGCCTACAAAGCCCGTCGAGGCGGAGCCTCACCGTCGTGAACTCGAAGTCGATCCCCGCTTCACGCATCGCGCCCGGCAGCCAGGCCTCGATTTTCTTCGCGCGCTGGCCATCATTGTCGTCGTCATTTATCACGCGGCGCTTTTCGGATTCAAACTGCCCGGCCGTGTGGACCGCTTCGGCTGGATCGGTGTCGATCTTTTCTTTGTCCTTAGCGGTTATTTAATCGGCGGCCAGTTGCTCGCCCCACTTGCGCGCGATCAGCGCATCAATCTCGGCCAGTTCTTCACCCGGCGCGCGTTGCGAATCATGCCGGCGTACTTCGCGATCCTCGCGATTTATTTCTTGTTGCCGTCCTGGCGCGAATATTCCGAGATGTCACAGCCGCTCTGGAAATTTCTCTTGTCGGTGCAGAACATTGCGCTTCATGGCGGAACCGCCTTTTCACATGCCTGGTCCCTCGCGGTGGAAGATCAATTCTATCTTGCGCTACCTTTTATTTTGCTCTTTCTCTTTCGGCGTCCGCGCGCGGCTATTCTCATTCCGTGTCTAATCGTTATTGGCGGCATCACCTTACGCGCTTTTCTGGCTGCACAGAATCCATCAGTTGATGGCGGCGGCGTATCGTTCCGCGGCTTTCAAGCATGGATCTATTATCCAACATGGACCCGGCTCGATCCGCTCGTATTCGGAGTGGTTCTGGCCGCGATCGAGAAATTTCGACCGACCTATTGGAAACACATTACTAATTTCGCGCCTTGGCTTGGGCTGCCCGCGCTCGGGCTAATCGCTTTTGCGTTATATCTCGGCGAGACCGACAACCTGACTGTTGCGGCCTGTGTGTGGCAGTTCCCACTTATCGCCGTGGGTATGGCTGCGCTTCTTGTTTGCGCGGTCAGTCCGCGACTACCGCTGTCTCGAGTTGCAATTCCCGGCGCTGCCTTCATCGCCAGCATCGCCTACAGCGCCTACCTGATTCAGAAACTCGTCATTCACGAGGTCGAACAATTCTGTTCGTCTCACAACATCCAACTGACATCCGCGCCCGTGCTTCTTGGCGTGGAACTCTGTGTGTACGCCGCAGCTACTCTCTTGTTCTTTTCGGTCGAGCGACCGTTCCTCCAATTGCGTCACCGAATCGCTCCGCGGAGTTCACCCGCGGCGGCGGGCAAACTCGTTGCGCCACGAAAGTAGCTCGGCACGAGGGTTCGGAATCGAACGTTGCTATTGCCCGCTGAGATCGAACTGCATAACGACCGCTTCCTTGCCGAAGTAGTTAGTCCGTTCCACGACTTGCCAGCCAAGTTTGTGGTAGAGCTTTTCGGCTAAATGGGTCCAAAGATAGAGCCGAGGCACATTTAATCGGCGAGCCTCTTTCGTGGCGCGATGCATCAGCATCGTTCCCACGCCGCGGTTTCTCCATTCCGGAAGCACCAAAAGGCCGCCTAACCAGGGATCCAGATCCGGCCGGGTATCCATATCGTGAAACTTGAGCGATACCATCCCGACGAGTTCCCCTCTATGAAGAGCAACAAGCGTCAGCGGCAATCGATCGGTGTTCATTCGGTCTCGATAATTTCTCAGTGAATGCTCCAGAGTTTGTTTGCGCTGCTGGTAAATCTCTTGCCACTCTTTCCACGACAACCGCGCGATCTCGTCAACGAGCCCGGGACAATTGGCGAGATAATCAATCGCGATGTTCCGCGGCGGCATTCGTCGAATCTGTTTCGCCATCGCAAAGATGGCAACCGTCGTGCTCAGATCGATACCAGTGGAAAGTCTTGCCCTAAGCGCAGTCGAACCGTCGACGACATCTCTGGATGAGGGCTAGTAGCGAACGCGACCTATCTGAACTTCGCTCGATCCCAGGGGAAGCGTGTAGAGGCTGCCATCTTCGGCGATCGCCCAATTCCCTTTTCGTACGTCGTTCACGCCATGCGCGAAAAGACGTCGCGTCAGGAATGCGTCGGGCGCCGGCATTAAATGATAAAACACGAGAAGCTTTACACCCGCCGCGTTTGCAATCTTCGCCGCTTCGGTGGGAGAAATGTGGTAATCCTGGACGTCGTGCATAATAGCCGCAGCGCGATCATTGCCGGCGCTGGCCAAA
>QHPE01000165.1 GCA_003218945.1 Verrucomicrobiota bacterium
AATGCAAAACTTCCATATGCTCCGGAGTGGCTTCGGCGAATTCAGACGGAGCTTAGCATGGAACTTTCAAAATCTCGAAACCACTACAAGACACTCGGGTTTGATCCCGATTATCTAATGTACAATCAGAGCGCTATCGTGGCGCAATTACGCAAGGAGTTCGGTAATGATGTTTCAGCTCTCTGCGGATTTTACCGATTCTACTATTTACGAATCTGGCAGTACCGTCCGGTCGGTGTGCTCGAGAAGATCGGCCGGCAGCTGGCCATTTTTTACCTGCCGAAATGCGGCGCTTACAAATCGAGGAACCTTGTTTCGCTTGCCAATGAGTACAGGCGAGGCGTGGCTTCTCTGAGTTCGGGATCATATCGCAAGACCTGGACGGCGTATCCGCCGGCATTGCAGTTCATGGATCGAACACAACTGCTGGCAGAGAGTAGGCAAGTTCTTCGACAACCGGCTTGTATCGGTAAGCTACTCAACATTCTTGCCGCAACATATCTGCCCTTGCTCCTGACCACGCTCGGCTTTGGCGTAACGCTGTTGTTCCACAAACGCCATCGCAGCCGGTTGGGATGCTTAACGGCTTGGGTCTTGTTCGTGTACTCGTACAGTCTTGCGAGTTGCCTTGAAGTCGCGACGATTCATTCGCTGGAAATCCCCCGTTATATGAAAGTGCAAATGTACTTCGCCATTCTGGCGCAATTTCTTGCCATGTGGCTCATCTTTGAGGTTGTCTTAGAACTGTTTCCTCACGGTGAGATTACGCGCGTCAGGATGCTGCACCCTGAGTAAATGAAAGTTTCAAATGCAGTGAGCACCTCAGCCGACCTGAACGAGGTGCTTGAGTTGCTTCGAACGCTGATGGAATATCGCAGCTCAGACGTGCGGCAGCGATTGGAGAAAGTCGGGCGCGCGGCATCGATGTTGCACATGGACGTTTTACTCCTGATCTATCATTTCGCGCGCTTTAGTGAGGATAACATTCTCGAAATCGGCCCATACATTGGCGGCTCCACAGTCGCTGCCGCGTTTGGAGCGCGAGAGTCTGCGACTTCGAAAAAAATTGTGAGTATCGAAGCTGGAGGACGGCTAAAACATTTCCGATTGTCGAGCAGCAACATTATTAAGGACTTAAAAAAGAACCTCGCCCGGTTCGGTGTCGCGGAAGAGGTTACTTTGATTACCGGCCGTTCCTACGACGAGGCAACCATCTCTGATGTTCGTAAGCGCCTAACCAGCGGCGACGTAGGCCTGTTCGTTTTCGACGCGGACAATAACGTCCGCCGAGATTTGGATTGCTACGGCGACCTGCTGAATGATGGCTGCTGGCTCGTCATCGACGATTACTTTGGACCCGCAAAAGCAGCGCCACTTCGTGCGCAGGTTGACGCGCTCGTCGCCGAGGGTCAGCTCGTTCCGTTTGGATACTATGGATGGGGCACGTGGGTCGGCCAATGGCGGAGGAAGTAATTCCGTCTGAGCGCGACAGAGCGGTCTACGCGAGCCCCGGGCACCGAAACCACTTTGTGCTCTCGCGGACAAAAAACGTTGACAAAGAGCCGCTTCATTCGGAGAGTCAACACTCATTTTTACCATGCTCGCCCCGCAACTTGTTCCAACCGCGCTTACAAGCAGCGTGTCGACTATCCTTGAATTCCCAACGTTGGCGCTCCGCCTCGTTGGTTCCTTGCGCCATATGACGACTCAACTTCTTCAGGAAGCAGCACAGGTGATCCCGAATCAGCAACTTCTGATTAATGTTGTCTCCAAGCGTGTGCGTCAGCTTGGCTTGGGACATCGGCCGTTGGTGGAAATCACGCCGCGAATGTCGCTGACCGATATCGCGTTGAAGGAAATCATTGCCGGCAAACTGACTTACGAATCGCTCGAAGGTTCCACCGACGGCGCGTAACCAGCGAGTTTTGCAATTACTGCTCTAGTCTGCGCCGTCCTATGCGCAGGGGCAAAGGCGGTAAAATGAACGGTCCCTGGATTTCCGCTGCGGACAGCAACCGCTACAGTCAAGAGTGACGGGCAGAACGGACGTACCCTGGCAAATATGGCAGCTGAGTCGATTATCAATCGCAAAGCTCTTCGCGACTATCACATCGTTGACCGCTATGAAGCGGGCATCGAGCTAAAAGGCAGCGAGGTTAAATCGATCCGCGCCGGCAAGGCGAATATTAGCGACGCGTTCGGCCGAATTGAAAACGGCGAAGCGTTCCTTTACAACGCCGATATTCAACCGTACGAGCGTGCCAGCCACGAAGTTCCAGACGCGAAACGCGTCCGCAAATTGCTACTTCACCGGGAGCAGATCGACAGGCTCTACGGCGAAACGCAAGTAAAAGGCCGGACCCTCGTCGTTCTGAAATTGTACTGGAAAAATGCAAAGGTGAAAGCCGAACTCGGCGTAGGATTGGGCAAGCTTGCGGGTGACAAGCGCGCAGATTTGAAGAAACGCGCCGTCGATCGCGAGATGGCGCGCGAAGTCGCACGCTTTAATCGGAAACACGCGTGATTCTCAAGGAGTGACGACTTCAACCTGGCCTGGCGTCGCCCTGGTGAAGGTGGCAGGCGTCAGGTCCAGGCGACGGGCTGCGCAAGGCGTTGCTTGGTTCACAGCCGTTTGCTGAGAATATTTCGTATCTGATTGTAGGACCATGCAATGAACACTCGGTTTGTCGCCGGAGCAGGTGCTCTTTTAATCGGCGCGTGGGCCGCGGGTCGCGCCTTTCGCTCGGCGCGATATACATTGCGCGACAAAGTCGTCCTGATTAGTGGTGGCTCGCGCGGGCTGGGACTCGTGCTGGCGCGACACATCTGCGAGCAGCACGGGAAGGTTGTTCTCATCGCTCGAGACCGCGAGGAACTCGCGCGCGCTAAGGCCGATCTCGCTGTGCGCGGTGGCAAGGTTCTGACGGTCGAATGCGATCTACTCGATCGCGCGCAGATTCATGCCGCTGTCCGCACAGCTATCGATCGCCTCGGCAAAATCGACATTCTGATCAACAATGCCGGCATCATCGAAGTCGGTCCGCTCCACCACATGAACCGCGAAGATTTCCATCGCGCCATGCAACTGCATTTCTGGGCGCCGTACGAATTGGTTTCGCAGGTCGTTCCGGAGATGCGCCTGTGGGGTGGCGGACGCATTGTGAATATTTCGTCAATTGGCGGCAAGATCGGGGTGCCGCATTTGGCTCCGTACGGCGCCAGTAAGTTTGCGTTGACCGGTTTCTCCGATGCGATTCGAGCGGAGCTGGCGCGCGATAATATTCATGTAACCACCGTTGCGCCGGGACTCATGCGCACCGGCTCGCACGTGAATGCACAATTCAAAGGCAAGCACGACGCTGAATTTGCCTGGTTCTCCGCGTCGGCGGGTGCACCGCTCATCTCAATGGATGCCAATCGCGCTGCGCGAAAAATCCTTGCCGCCTGCCGCCGCGGTCAACCGTCGTTGACGCTGACGTTTGCCGCCCGCGGCGCGATCGTCGGCAACGCACTGTTTCCAAATCTCACCGGTTACCTGATGAAAATTATGAATCGGTTTCTTCCGGATACAGCCGGCGAGAATGGGAGCCAATCGCGCGTTGGTTCCGAGCTCCCACGAAGAACACCAAATTGGATGACGCGTCTTGCAGATCGCGCGACAAAGAAAAACAACGAAGGCGCAACGTCATCCGTGAATCGTTAACGTCACATCGTTACGTCGAATTTGCTTTTGCCGACTCAACGATTCACCGACTAACGTGGCACAGCCATGGGCAAACGGTTCTTCGTCGCAATCGATTTGCCTGAATCAACACGCCAACTGCTTGCAGCCATTGATCCGCACGTTCGCGGTGTGCGCTGGACCGATCCCGCGCAGATGCATCTGACGCTCGGTTTCTACAGCGATGTTCCTGATAAAATCGATCTCGCGCTGCGAGAAAAACTCGGCGTAATTAAATTCGGCGCCTTCTTTTTGCCCATTGTTGGCGTCGGAACGTTCTCGGCAAAGAGCGCTCCGAAAATTATCTGGATCGGCGTCGGCAAGGCGCACCCGCACCTGTTTCAAATTCACAAGCGAGTGCAAGAAGCCGCGCTCGCTGCTGGTCTCGAGCCGGAACTTCGTCCGTGGCATCCGCACATCACCATTGCGCGCTGCCGCGATGTTTCCGCTCAAGCGCTCCGGAAATTCTTGCAATCGAATGCTGGGTTCGACGCTGGAATGATTCGGGTGGAAGCATTTCATCTTTACTCCAGCAGACTGACTCCAGCCGGTCCAATTCATAGTCGCGAAATGAGCGTGTGTTGCCGCGATGAAAAATTGTAGGCCGTCTCTGTGAGACGGCGGCGTCCGCCGCGGCGGACGCCCTACAATCCTCGGCTCGAGAGCGGTGCGGCTACATGTTCAAGCGATCGTCGCTCGGCCGCCACGCCGATCCATGCTTCAACAGCCGCGCCGAAAATCATCAATGCCGCGGCTAATAAATACCCAAGAAACAAGACTGGCCGTGACCCCGTGCCGATAATCCAACCGAACAGTAGCGGCGCTCCGACTCCGCCGACCAGCGTTCCGATTGCGAAGAAGATTGCAATTGCCATTGCGCGGATTTCCAGCGGAAAAATTTCGCTGACGGTCAGGTATGCGGAACTGGCTGCGGCCGATGCGACGAAAAAGATAATTGTCCACGCCAGGGTCTGCGTTTGCGCTGTAAGTAATCCTGTGTGGAAAAGCCAGCCGGTCAACGCGAGAAAAATCCCGGCGAGCCCGTATGTCAGGGTAATCATTTGTTTACGTCCGATCGTGTCGAACAGATGCCCAAGCGCCAGCGGCCCGAGTACATTTCCAAGCGCAAACGGCAAGAGATAGCCGCCGACGTTTTGCTCGGGCACGCTGTAAAACCGCATCAGCACGAGCGCATAAGTGAAAAAGATCGCGTTGTAAAAAAACGCCTGGGTAGACATCAGAACAAAACCAAGAAATGAACGTCGCCGATGTTCGTGCACAATCGCGTCCCAAATTTCCCGCCACGGCGTATGCGTGCGCGTGCGAATCCGCGTGAGCGCTGCCTCGCTGTAGCCGGGATCGATGATCCCGGCCGCGTTTGCTCCCATGACTTTTCGTTCCACGTCCGCAACGATTTCTTCCGCCTCATGATTCCGCCCGTGAATCATTAGCCAGCGCGGACTCTCTGGAATCCAGCGGCGAAACAAAATCACGATGAGCCCCAGCGTCGCACCGATTCCAAATGCGAATCGCCACCCGAGCCACATTGGCAGGTAACGTGGATCGAGCAGAATGAGCGTGGCAGCAGCGCCCATTGCCGCGCCGACCCAGTATGATCCGTTGATGATCAAATCGACGCGACCGCGCACACGCGCTGGGATCAATTCGTCAATCGCCGAATTAATCGCCGCGTATTCGCCCCCAATACCCGCTCCAGTCAGCGCGCGTAGTGATGCGTAGCTCCAGAAATTCCAGGAGAAGGCCGATAGGGCCGTTCCGATCAGATAAACCGCAACCGTGATGAAGAAGAATTTCTTACGGCCAAATCGATCGGTGCCGTAACCGAAAACCAGCGCACCGATCACTGCGCCGGCCAAATAACACGTTGCGCTGGCGCCGACTTGCGCATCACTCAGGCCGAGCGTCTCGGGACGTGTTAAAACTCCGCCTAATGCTCCGGCCAATGTGACTTCCAAGCCGTCGAGAATCCACGTCGCGCCGAGCGAAACGACGATGAGCCAATGCCACGAGCTCCACGGCAACGCATCCAATCGAGCCGGAACACGAGATTCAATCGTTTCGCCGTTTGGCATCGGCAATCTTTTCGCGCAAGGAAGCGACCGATGCAAAGCGCGATCCGACCGTAGGTCTTTGTAGCCACGGCGCTGTGCGCCATCCTCGCGTGGACCTGATTTAAACTCAGATGCCCCACAAGGGCGTGGCTATGGGATTCATCAGATTAAGTCTAGTACTTCTTCCGAATCGTTCTTGTGCAACATGTCTTCGAAACGGGCAAGCGAATTGGCCAAAGAAAACCGTTGCTGGCGATGCGTATCGCAAGCTAATTGCTCGGTTCGTTACGCAGGCAAGCCGATGAATATTCACGAATATCAAGCCAAGGAATTATTGCAAAAGTTCGATGTGGCTACGACGCGCGGCAGAGTGGCGGCGACACTCGACGAGGCAGAGCAGATCGCGCGTGAACTGGGCGATGTCGATGTCGTCGTTAAAGCGCAGATCCATGCAGGTGGCCGAGGCAAAGGGGTTTTCAAAAACGGATTCAAGGGCGGGGTTCACATTCGCAAGACGGCAGAAGATGTTCGCGAAGTCGCAGCCAAAATACTCGGACAAATTCTGGTCACACACCAGACCGGACCGGCAGGTCGTCTGGTGAACAAAGTGCTCGTGGCCGAATCGGCCGATATTGCGTGCGAAATTTATTTTGCCGTCCTGCTGGATCGCGCGACCGCTACGCCTCTGATTGTAGCGAGTACCGAAGGTGGAGTGGAGATCGAGGCCGTCGCATCGAAGTCGCCTGAAAAGATTATTCGGGAACCGATTAATCCATTGGCTGGGCTGCAGCCATACCAGGCTCGCAAACTGGCAAAACAACTCGGTTTCGAATCATCGCAGCTGAAGAACGCATCGAAATTGTTCGAGGGACTTTATCGCACATTCATCGCGTTCGATTGCTCAATGGTCGAGGTCAACCCACTGGTGATTACCAAGACAGGCGAAGTCCTCGCGCTGGATGCAAAGTTCAATTTCGACGATAACGCGCTGTATCGGCATCCGGAGATCGCAGCGATGCGAGATTTTGCGGAGGAAGATCCGCGCGAGGTGGAAGCTTCAAAACACGGCCTGAATTACATCGGCCTCGATGGAAACATCGCCTGCCTTGTGAACGGCGCAGGTCTGGCCATGGCTACCATGGATATCATTAAGTTTTATGGCGGCGAACCCGCGAATTTCCTCGATGTCGGCGGCGGCGCGACAGAAGAGCAGGTGACCGAGGCTTTCAAAATCCTGATCGCCGATAAAAATGTAAGAGCGATTCTCGTGAATATTTTTGGCGGGATCATGAAATGCGATGTGATCGCGCAGGGAATCATCAATGCAGCGAAGAGTCTGAACCTGAACGTGCCGCTGGTCGTTCGTCTCGAAGGAACAAACGTCGAGCGAGGCAAGCAGCTGTTGAAAGAAAGTGGACTCGCGCTGATCGCGGCCGATGATCTGGCAGACGCGGCGCAAAAAGCGGTTGCTGCGGCCAAAAGCAAATGAAGGCGGCGTGGACGATAGCATTCGTCGGGATTGCTGCAGCGCTTTCTGCCGAAGAGCTTCCGCGCGAAACGAATACGCCCCGTGAAACTTACCCGAATGTCGATGTGATCTATGATTTCGTTACCGCGCCCGATGGGAAACGGTTGCGAACGATCATCACAAAGCCGCGCGACGCGAAAGGAAAGTTGCCGGTCATCTTTGTTGCTGCTTGGTTGAGTTGCGATTCCGTGGAAGCGCCGGCCGACACGAAAGACGAAAGCGGTTTAGTGTTTCGCGGGCTGGCGCAGATGCCGGGATTCGCCTTGTTTCGCGTTGACAAACAAGGAGTAGGTGACAGCGAAGGAGATTGCGCTGAAACCGATTTCAATTCGGAGTTGGAGGGTTATCGCGCAGCCTTTCGTGCTTTGAAGCATTACGATTTCATCGACTCGCATCGTGTCTACATACTCGGTATCAGTAATGGCGGAGGTTTTGCGCCACTGATTCCCGAATCAGATGCTGAACAAGCGCAAGTGCGCGGTTACATTTCGGTGGGCGGTTGGGTCAAGACCTGGTTCGAACACATGCTCGAAATCGAGCGCCGGCGCTTTGGATTAATGGGAAAATCTCCGGGCGAGGTGAACGATCGGATAAAAGGCGCGGCGACTCTTTATCAGGAATGGCTGACAAAGGACCGAGCTGTAGACGATATAGTGAAGGAACAACCGCAACTAGAGGAGCTTTGGCCGGAAGGGAAAGATCATGGCCATCTCTACGGACGGCCCCTGGCATTCTATGAGCAGTTACAAAGTTTGAATCTGGCCGACGCCTGGTCGCGCGTAAAAGCTCCAACCTATGTTCTTCGGGGCGTGTTCGATTGGATCATGAGCCGCGAAGATTCCGAGTTGATCGCGATGTATGTGAACCGGAATGGAGATCTGGCGTCCTTCTACGAAATCCCGAAAACCGGGCACACATTTCAGCATTATTTGAGTCTGGCGGACGCATTCAAGGGAAAGCGCGCGAAGTTCGACCCCAAAATGATCGCACTGTTAACTGACTGGCTCGGCAACCAAGCCATCACGCATGAAGATTAACAACCTAGCGTTTGTCGGAATTCCAGTAACGGACATCAAACGCGCGCGTGAGTTTTATGAAGGTGTTCTCGGCTTAGCTATCGCTGAAGAAATGATGGATGGAAATTGGATCGAATACGCAGTCGGTGATAACATCGTGGCTATCGCGAACGTTGGCGCGCAATGGATGCCGTCAGAGCAAGGCACAAGCGCCGCGCTGGAAGTGGAAAACTTCGAGCAGACGGTTAACGAGCTGCGAAGGCGAGGTGTCCGATTCGCTGCCGAGCCTTTTGAGACGCCGTGCTGCCACATGGCGGTGGTGCAAGATCCCGACGGGAATAAGCTGATAATTCATAAACTCAAATCCGAAGACGAGAAAGGAGTCTGCAAATGATAACAAACGAAGTAGCCTTCATTGCCATCGCGGTTTCTGACAAGGAACGCGCGCGAAAATTCTACCAGGAGACGCTGGAGCTGACGCCGACACGCACGCAGATGGACGGGGCGTGGGTGGAGTATGATCTCGGTGCAACGACGATCGGTGTCGGATGTCACCCGGCCTGGAAACCTTCACGCGAAGGGACCACGGTCGCCTTTGAGGTGGAAGATTTCGATAACGCTTATACGAAGCTAAAGGACCGCGGCGTGGAATTCGATCTTGAAAAGACCGAGACACCTGTGTGCTGGATGGCGCAATTCCGCGACCTCGACGGCAACAAACTGGTGATTCACAAACGAAAATGACGAAGCACCAGGCTGATCCTCGCTGTCATCCTGAGCGCAGCAAACCGGAGTCGAAGGATCCCGTGGAATTGCTTTAAGGTTTCGCGACGGGATTGAAAGCCTGGCCTCGCCCCGAAAGCGTTCGCGGCTGCGTTGCAGCCTCGACTTCGCTCGGAATGACGGCTTCAATTCACTCCTGCCTTAGCCATGTCAGTATTAGTCGATAAGAACACACGCCTTGTCGTGCAAGGCATCACTGGTAGCGCGGGCGCATTTCACACGCGCCAGTGCATGGATTATGGCACCAACGTAGTCGCGGGCGTCACGCCGGGAAAAGGTGGACAAATGTTCGAAGAGAAAGTGCCGGTGTTTGATACAGTATGGGAGGCGCGACAAAAAACCGGATGTAACGCGTCGATGGTGTTCGTGCCTGCATCTGCGGCTGCTGATTCAATTTTGGAGGCTGCCGATGCCGGCGTCGAGTTAGTGGTTTGCATCACCGAGGGAATTCCGGTCATGGACATGATGCGCGTAAAAGCCTTGATGCGCGGGGAAAAAGCGCGTCTGATAGGCCCCAATTGCCCGGGCATAATCACGCCCGGTCAATGCAAGATCGGCATAATGCCGGGCTACATTCACAAGCCTGGCAGCATTGGCGTGATTTCGCGCTCGGGGACTCTTACCTACGAGGCGGTGTGGCAGTTGACATCACGCGGTTACGGACAATCAACGTGCATAGGTATCGGCGGCGATCCGATCCACGGCTTATCGCATCTCGATTGCGTGAAATTGTTTAACAACGATCCCGAAACTGAGGCGATGATTTTGATTGGCGAAATTGGCGGGTCCGCCGAAGAGGAAGCCGCGAAGTGGATCAAGGCGAATTGCAAAAAACCCGTGGCCGCGTTTATAGCGGGAAAGACCGCTCCGCCCGGGCGTCGAATGGGTCACGCAGGTGCCATCATCTCCGGTGGTAAAGGAACAGCTGCGGGAAAAATTGAAGCGCTGCAAGCAGCAGGAATTGCTATTGCTGAAACACCGGCTGCCATCGCTGACACATTGATCGCGCGACTGAAAGCGTGACCATAGCTGAATTGAGCGATTGAGGGGATTCACAATTATTGCATTGAAGCATTAAACCCTCACCCTACCCTCTTCCTTGAGAAGGAAGAGGGGAAACGCTAAGCAACCATATTACCTATGAACACACTCGCACTTATTGCTATCACTTGGATCGGAAAAGAATACCGATTTCTTGGCCTCGATTGGAGTTATCTCATGGTTCTCGGCTTTGTCGGGAACGCTCTTTTCTCGATGCGGTTTCTCGTACAATGGATCGCTTCCGAGAGGCAGGGTGAAAGTGTGATTCCAGTATCTTTCTGGTACTGGAGCATTGCAGGCAGCGTGCTGATGTGCGTGTACTTCATCTTCCGTCGCGACCCCGTCGGCATTCTCGCGTACCTGCCAAATTCACTGATTTACATTCGCAACTTGATGCTCATCCGAAAACGCAGGTTCGCGTTCACCGCGGCTGCGCCTTCGCAACATCCACGCGAAGTAGGATAGTGATTAACACGAGCGACTGATCAGTAGCTGTTCAACGATGAGCAGTTTTCTGTGGCGTCCGAATCGCCGGCCGGCAGATTCGCCGCTTTCCAATCTACTGCCATGCGGATCCGGGCGCGGCCACTGGGATGATCGTAGAAGATAAACTCTTCAAGCGGCGTCGGATCGAGCTTGCGATAGGCGCCGAGTTTCAACGTTACTTTTGCCATGCCATCGGGTTCACGCGAAGTGTTGATTCCAAACGCGTCAGCTTCGCGCTCGGTAACGCGGACAACTGTGTTGAGAAGCGGCGTGGCGAGAAACAGTAAAGTGCTAAAAATCAATGCCAGCAATGGAAGCCCGGCTGGATCGGCGATGCCGCGCACGCGCCATTTCTCGCCGCAGCGCCTGAGGGCGACGCCAAACAGAATTCGAGTAAGCGCGAATCCAACGAAGATAAAAATTCCCAGGTAGGTCAGCAATTTTGCTCCGTGATTAAGCACGTAATGGCCCATCTCGTGTGCCATCACCGCGCGGATCTCCGGAAGCGTGCATTGGTTGAGCAGATTATCATTCAGGGCGACACGCGTTGTACCGAGAATTCCCGAAACATTCGCGCTCACCCGCGTCGTTTGACGCGACGCATCCACCTCGAAGATCTGTTTTACAGGAATTTGATTCGCACGCGCCATTGCGAGAATGGGCTCGCTAATTTCGGGCTTCGTCAGCGGTTTATAGGTGTTGAAAAGCGGCTCAATGAACACCGGAGCGATGAAGAGTAGAACAAACGAGAAAACGACAGCAACCATAGTGCCCCAGATCCACCAGGTCTTCGGCGCTCGCCGGAATACAGCGTAGAGCACAACCAAAAAGATCGTGCCGCCAACAATTGTGAGCGCGAGCCCAATTAACTGCTCGCTAAACCAGGCGGGGAAAGTCTGCGTAGCCAGTCCGTATTGATGCTCGCGAAAGAAGTGCTCGTACACGTTGAGCGGAAAACTTAAAACGTAAACGAGCAGCAAATACGGAACCCCATAGCAGGCGACTTGCAGCGTTTTGGATCTCGCGAGTCCTTCCGAAAAATCGCGTAGCCGCGCTGAAATCCCCGATGACAACAGCAAGATCGAAATTGCAGCAGCCGCAAGATAATTCCAAAGAAGCAGCCAGTAACCGCCCTCAAAATAGGCGTCTGATTTTTCTCGTTTCTCCCTCGGGACGCTGTCCAACCAAGCCTGCGTCGCCGCAGCGGCGTCAAGCGGTGTCGCCTGTTGCCGGGCGGTTGAGTCGTTGCCGTGGTGGCCGACGGCGGCTGCGGTATCGCCTGACGTGGGCGTTTCGGAAACTACGGGAGCCGAAGTTTGGGCCGGAACTTCCTGGGCGAAAACTGACGTCGACCAAGCGATAAACCCAGCGACAACGGCAAACCGGAGTAAAGATTTATCCACACGCATTCTCCTCGATGATGCACCGCGTTCGGAAAGAAAGCAGCCTTATCATGCGACGCAATCCGCTCGAGGCCACAATAAAAGCGATGCGGCGCCGCATTCTCCCGCAGTCGCGGGATGACCGGGATTCAATGCTGATCCAACTGATGTCGGACGTGACGAGGCCGCTGTCCTTCTGGAAGCTTGACAGCTGCGGTCTCATTAGGCTGGACTAGCCACTTCGGTCGATGGTAAACAGTCTAAATGAAACCGTTCCTATCGTTGTCGCTGATTTGCGCACTTGGCTTGGGAATGACGGTCGTCGACGGCTTAAAGGCCCAAACGCCCTCAGTAGACACCACCCGTTTCGGCCCTTACCCCACAAATTATAAGCAGATCATTATGCAGTGGCTCAACACGCAATTGATTGATCCGAACAGCGCGCGCATTGAGTGGAACGGCGACCCGAAACCAACCGATGTCGGCAAGGGCAGCGAAGCTGTCTCCGGGTATCTTGTTAATTTCACCGTGAACGCGCGAAACCAATTCGGCGCTTATACAGGCAAGCAAAAACACTCCGTGCTCATTCGTAACGGCGAAATCATCAAGAGCATGGGGTTCGCGTATTAAGAAACATAAACAAATGAAATTGAATTCTCGATCGAAATCGTCCGGACAAGTCATTGTTCTGGTCATCATCGTGCTGGTGTTGCTTGGGGTCGCTTATTGGTGGCTCAACTCCACCAAGCAGCAGATGGCCAAAGAAGGACAACAATTCGCTAATGAATTAGTTCAGAAAATTGTTGTTCGGCGTGATCTGAACTTTTTTGCGTCGCGCCTTAGCCCGCAAGCCCGGATGAACTTCGCCGCGCCGACTGCGCAGCAGGAGTTTATCAATGAAATTGGCAGGCACGGAGCGCCAGTTGGCCAAATCAATGTGCAGGGCAAGATCGAATTCCAATCACAATTCTTCGAGCCGCATGGTACTTTTCAAGCGCGCATAAATTATCCCGCAGAATACGCCGAGATTAACTTCACCATTTCCCATCCGGTTGGTCGCTGGCAAATCGATGACATAGCATTCATTCCGCCGCGTACCCAGCTCGGAACTGCACCTGCAGTTCCACCTGCACCAGCAGCTTCACCTGCTCCTGCGGCTTCACCTGAATCTGCAGCGTCGCCTGAATCTGCCACTTCACCTGGGCCGGCAGCTTCATCTCCGGCTGCGGGTTCATCCCCGGGCGGGGGCTAGACGACCTAATACTCCGCTTTCCCGGGGGAAGCGGCTACAGCAGCAAACGCTCGAGCGAATCAAGGCAAATCTGCGACCACGTCTCCATCGTTTCGCGGCGCGAAAGCAATTCTTCTTTTGACAGAAACGTCAGTCCGGTGATCATCGCTTCGCGTTTTTCCAATTTCGGTTCGGCCAGTTTGAAAACATGAACGATGCCAAGATGCACTCGGCCAACTTCGGTTGTGTCATCATTGAGAAGCGCGACAATTCGATCATCGAATCGTGTATCGATCTTGATTTCTTCATTGACTTCGCGTTCTACGCCGGCGCGATAAGCCTGCTTATCCATGGCAAAGAGCGATTCGTCTGCCTCGTTCATATGACCGCCGATGCCAATTGAGCCTTTCGCCACCAGACGCTGTTCGCCCGCTTTTTTCCCGCGGACGTAGTAAGCCACCTTGTTCTCAAACGCGATTAATGCGTAAGGAATGATTTGTTTGTAAGCAGGATTGATCTCTGCTTCAGGACGCTCGATAAAAAAATTGTTTCCGCGTGAGAGGAACGCCTCAAGGTATTTTTGCGCCTCAAAGTTGAGGCCTTGGAAACTCCCAAGTTGATCGAAAAGTTCCCGCCGGATGACAAGCACATGTTCGTTAGGGACGCTCATCGGCAAAAGGGCGCGCTGTCATTCTGATCCCGCAGTCGCGGGAGAAGAATCTGTGATTGCTTGCTTCCGGCCTCTCAAAACATTCTCCAGAGATGTTTGAAAGCCTGGCCTCATGCTTCGCATTTCGTTGCAGCGACTTCGCTCGACATGACAGGGTGCGCTAAAACGAATACGTCAAGCCCGCCTGCGGGCCGAACAGGTTCAGGCTGGGGTTAGGATCGGTTTGTCCGCCGTTTGAAAGATGCTGATACAGCGCGCCCACATCCAATTTCCAGTGATCATTGACGATATAGGAGATACCTGCTGCCGATAAAATGTTGAACGTGAAATCCTGGCCCTGGCCGCCGGTAATATTCGCGTGGCTGTCGATCCATCCACCGCCGACGCCGCCAGAAATGTACGGCACGAACCGGCTACCCCGTGGCACGAAATTGTAGCGAAAGCCCAGATTGAATCCGAAATAATAGTTTTCGATGCCGCGAAAAATCGGTTCCGCCATGGCACTGACATAAAATTGATTGTAACCGCGGAGCCACGTGTCGCGATCTACAACTCCCCATCGAATCCGTCCTGTGAGAAATTCAGCTCCGATTTCGTAGCTGGCGGGCGCGTTGATCGCACCAAGAAGATATGCGGACTCAATGGCAAACTCAAAGCGCGGAGGATTAAAGTCGCTGCGCCCGGGTTCGACTAGCGTTTCAGTAGTGCCGCCGAAAAGATAAAAGCAATTGCTGAGAAACAACAAGACAGCCGATGCGCGGGCGTGTTTCATTCGCGCGCTACGATAGGAACACTCAATTGGATTGCAATAGCACAGGCGCCGAGCTGTCCCTATCGCGTGAAATCGGTGAGATCGGGAGCGAGCGCGCTCGTCCATTCGCGTCGGCCATCGATTGCCAGTTTCGCTGAGTGCAAAGCGTGGCGTGGCAAGAGGAGTTTCTCCTGAAGCTTGGGAGTCCACCCGGTCTCAATAAACCGCAGATACAACTGCTCGTCAGGGCCGTAGATTTTATCGCCGACGATCGGATGACCAAGTGACCTCAAATGCACGCGGATCTGATGAGTTCTGCCAGTCCGTGGGATGGCGCGAACCAGACTGAAGCGGTCGCCGAAGGATGTCGATTTGGTAAAGCGCCGCTCCACTCGAAACTCCGTCAGCGCGGGCGCTCCGGCAGGATGAACCGTTTGTTTGAGCCAGATCGCCGAGTGTTGATGTTTGCTCTGACGATCCAAAGGGGCATCGACGATTTTGTGCTCCCATTCCGGCCAGCTCCAAACAATCGCAAGGTATTCTTTGCGCAACTGGTGTCGCTGCATCAGCAAGCCAAAATCGCGCGCGGCAGGAGCAGTCTTTGCGACCAACACGAGTCCGCTGGTCTCGCGGTCGAGTCTGTTCACGATTGAAATCTGTCCGCCGCTGGCGATCTCGAACGCGAGCAACTCGCGCAACTGTTTCCAGAGAGTCGGGGCGCAGTTCGGCCTTGTCGGATGAATGAGAAGAAACGGCGGCTTATCGACGACGATGTAGTCATCGGTCTCATCCAGAATCTTGAAATCTAAGGACAACACAGACGAACGTAACGCGATGATAATAGTTCAGCATGCTCCTCAATGACGAACTGCCTAATGTCGAATACCGAAGCAACTCCAAATGACAATGAGCAAAATGGAAACGCACGCTGCACTTTCGTCATTTGGATTTGCTGATTCATTCGTCATTTGAGGCTTCGTCATTTAAGGTTAACGCGTTTGCTTGACCTTCTTCCTAAAACTGTTTTACCTAAAACGCCTCAGCCTTAGTTAGGAGCGATATTGGACGCCAAAGACATCAAAGAAATCAAAGCAGTCATCGATTTGATGAAGAAACATGATCTCTCGGTGTTCGAGATCGAAAAAGAGGGGTTTCGTCTTAAGCTCCAGAGAGGCGCTTCAGGTCCCCAGGCCACCATTGCTGCGCCTGTTGTGGCCGTCCCGACCAAGGCTGTGCCTGGCGGGGAGCCCCCTCCTGCCGCGAAGCCAATCGAAAGCGTCTCGATGAAAGAGATCGTGTCGCCAATGGTAGGCACGTTTTACCGCGCTGCATCGCCTGATGCGCCGCCTTTTGTTGAAGTAGGTAAGCCCGTCACTGAAGAGACAGTCGTTTGCATTATCGAGGCGATGAAAGTCATGAACGAAATCAAAGCAGAAACCAGTGGCGTCATCGCTGAAGTGCTCGCTGAAAACGGCAAGCCGGTTCAATTTGGCCAGGCGCTTTTCAGAGTCCGTTAACAAAACAGGGTAAGGCGCGAGTCGCCGCGGCGACTGCGCCGAATCGCGCCGTCCCATATGTTCGAGAAAGTATTGATTGCCAATCGCGGAGAGATCGCGCTTCGGGTCATTCGCGCGTGCAAAGAACTTGGTATTCGCACACTCGCTATTTATTCGGAAGCAGATGTCGATTCGCTACATGTTCAGCTGGCCGATGAATCGATCTGCATCGGCGCGGCTCCGAGCCTGGAAAGTTATTTGAGAATCGATCGGATCATGAGCGCAGCCGAGATCGGCGACGTCGATGCGATTCATCCCGGCTACGGTTTCCTCGCTGAGAACTCACACTTCGTAGAAGTCTGCGAGAGCTGTAACATCAAGTTCATCGGCCCGCCCTCCCATGCGATGCAGACAATGGGCGATAAAAACGCTGCTCGCGCGGCGGCACGCAAAGCCGGCGTACCGATCACACCAGGCAGCGATGGAATCGTTGAGACCGAGGAAGACGCGATGAAAATCGCCAAAAAGCTTGGTTATCCGGTGATGATCAAGGCGGCTGCTGGCGGCGGCGGTCGAGGGATGCGTGCGGCGCATAATGAGCCCAGCTTGCAATCGGCCTTCCACAGCGCCCGTCATGAAGCCCAGAAAGCGTTTGGAAATGATCAAGTGTATCTGGAAAAGCTCATCGTCAATCCGCGCCACATCGAATTCCAAATCATGGCTGACAGCCGTGGCCACATTGTGCACCTCGGCGAACGCGATTGCTCGATTCAACGGCGCAACCAGAAGGTAATTGAAGAATGTCCGTCGCCGCTCATGAGCCCGGGTCTTCGCAAAAAGATGGGAAATGCCGCTGTGAAATTGGCCAAGTCAGTCGGCTACGAGAACGCGGGCACAATCGAATTCCTGCTGGATCAGGATAAGCATTTTTATTTCATGGAAATGAACACACGCATTCAGGTGGAACACACGATTACCGAGGAGGTTTATGGATGCGATCTCGTAAAAGAGCAGATCCGCATCGCCGCTGGCCAGTCGCTTTCGCCTAATATTGTGCGCGCAGTCCCACGCCTCCACGCCATGGAGTGCCGCATCAACGCCGAAGATCCCGCCAACGACTTTCAACCGACGCCCGGCCGCGTCGATTTTTACTATGCACCAGGTGGCCGCGGCGTTCGAGTCGACTCGCACGTTTATACCGGCTACACTGTGCCGCCTTACTACGACTCGCTGATTGCAAAACTAATCACCGTCGGCTCGACACGGGTCAATGCAATCGATCGAATGCGCCGCGCGTTGGACGAGTATTATATCACCGGCATTAAAACCACCGTGCCGTTTCATGCCGCTATGATGCGCAATGGCGATTTTCGGGATGGAAACTACGACACCGGCTTTATCGACCGCCTCGTTTCAGCGGGCAAACTCACTCTTAGTTCGCGGCCGCTTCGTTTGCATGAGTGACAACTACTGTAGCCACGGCGCTGTGTCGCCGCATAGATCGCAGCCCAGTGATCACCTCGACACAGCGAGGCGGCTACAGTTGGACCTGTGAGCCCACTGGCAAACGCGCGCCTCTACGGGATTCTTGATCTCGGCTACGTTGAACCAAGCGATGCTGCTCGCATTGTCGAGCGAATGATCGAAGGCGGCGTGGATCTCGTTCAGCTACGTGGGAAAAGGAACTCTATTGAGAAACTCGTCGATCTCGCGGCTGAGTTGCATGAGCTAACAACGAAATCTTCCACGCCACTGATTGTCAATGATTACGCCGAAATCGCCAGCCGGGTGCCCGTTGAAGGGGTGCACGTCGGTCAGCATGACGATTCGATCGAGCTCACGCGACGCAAAGCAGGGCGTAACATTCTGGTCGGAAAATCCACGCACAGTCTTGAGCAAGCGCGCGGGGCCCAACGCGAAGGGGCGGATTACATCGGATTCGGCCCAATCTTCGCGACGCCCACAAAACCTGACTATCCGCCGATCGGCCTCGCCGATATTAGACGCGTCCATGCCGAAGTGAGCCTGCCGATTTTCTGCATCGGCGGAATCAACATCGACAATTTGCAGAGCGTGATCGATGCCGGCGCCAAGCGCGTGGTAATGGTTTCAGCCTTGCTCAAGGCGCACAGCATTGTCGATTACGCGCGCTGCGCCACGGATATGCTGGCATAGCTGACGAGTGATACCATTGGCCGTCATTCGTTACATGGTTACATCGTTTAATCGGATTGACGATTTAACGCTTCAACGATTTAACGGTTCAACGCAACGAAGCCATTCGTCATTCTAATCATGCCCGTCCTCGTCGTTGGTTCCATCGCGATCGATACAGTCAAGACTCCGGTGGAGGAACATTCCGATTTGTTAGGTGGCTCGGCTTCGTATGCCGCACTGGCAGCAAGCTTTTTTTCTCCGGTTCGGCTAGTCGGCGTCGTAGGCGACGATTTCCCCAAATCGGAATTCGATTTTTGGAAATCGCGCAAGATCGACGCTCACGGCGTGCAACGAGTGAGTGGAAAAACGTTCCGTTGGTCAGGCGAATATTCGTGGGATCTGAACACGCGCCAGACGCGCTCGATCGATCTCAATGTTTTCGAAAATTTCAAACCGGTGTTGCCGAAGACGTATCGCCACACCGATTTCGTTTTGCTCGCCAACATTGCGCCCTCGCTGCAAGCGCATGTGCTCGAGCAAATGGAGCGTCCACGATTCGTTGTTGCCGATACGATGGACCTATGGATCGAGACAGCCAGGTCGGACCTCGATGCGCTGCTTCAGCGCGTTGATCTGCTGATCCTGAATGATAGCGAGGCGCGCGAAATGACGAAGGAAACCAGTCTGATTAAAGCTGGCCGCCGCATTCAGAAAATGGGGCCGACGCACGTTGCTATAAAGAAAGGCGAGCACGGCGCGCTGCTCTTTGGGGAAGGCGATAAGTTCTTCAGTTGTGGCGCCTACCCGCTCGAAGATATTCACGACCCAACCGGGGCAGGGGACACGTTTGCCGGCGGCATGGCCGGATATCTCGCCGGCACAGTGAAGAAGGTGCACTTCAATGATCTGCGCAAAGCAATGATCTACGGAAGTGTGCTGGCTAGCTTCTGCGTGGAAGCATTTAGCCTGGAGCGTTTGCGCAATCTGTCGATGGAGGAAGTCGCGAAGCGCTACGAGACGTTCAAACTCATGAGTCAGTTCGAGGTGCCGCCAGAATGACAACGCGCGACCAGGATTATCGCGCCTTATTGCGGCGCTCCTTGATCGCAACGGGTA
Source organism: Verrucomicrobiota bacterium (assembly GCA_003218945.1). GTDB lineage: Bacteria > Verrucomicrobiota > Verrucomicrobiia > Chthoniobacterales > UBA10450 > Udaeobacter. Next base: position 19,451 of record QHPE01000165.1, read on the forward strand.
TATGCGTTCTCACGGTGTTGATCTGTTATTTTTGGATTGATCGACCAGTGGCGTTCTTTGTTTACGACCATCATATCAACCGGATTGAAGTCTTTCGTTGGCTTACTTATCCGCCGCCCGAAGTGCAGAATTGGTCAGCTCTGGTATTGACGCTTCTGATCATTCGACGCGCGTGGGGACCGTTTCTGCGCTGGCAAAAAGTGCTGCTGGTGGCGTGTATTAGCTTGATCGTCGGCGATGATTTCCGCATCTCGTTAGGCGACGTTTTCGGTCGCTATTGGCCGGAGACGTGGACCCATGACAACCCATCGCTTATCGGGACCGGCATGTACGGTTTCCATCCGTTTCAGCGTGGCGACGACATCGGCAGCTTTCCCTCAGGTCACGCTTGCAGAATCTTCGGGTTCGCCGGCGTATGGATGATTGCTGTCCCCGAGAGTCGCGTGGTCACGATCGTGCTTGCTGTTCCGATGCTTCTCAGCCTTGTGGCAATGAATTATCATTTTGTTAGCGACGTCATCGCCGGCAGCGTCTTAGGCGCGCTGATAGCCACGTACGCGGTGCATTTGGCACGGCTCAAAATGGCTTGAGGAAACGCTGGGAGCTGTTCAGAATCACGAGCTGTTCGAGGTGCCCGATTGACCTTTAATTTTTCGATTTTCTCGCGAGCCGGTGTAAGCGCGCTCATTGGCGTCGCTCTTCTTTGGACCGCAGCTGTCAACGGTTATGCGCGAGACGGATCGAAAGAGTGGATTGTGCTGAAAAATTGCCAACTGATTCCGAACCCGGCGAATGACGGCGACAGTTTTCATGTGAGTGCCGGCCCGAACGAGTACCTCTTTCGGCTCTATTTCGTCGATGCGCCCGAAACAGATGAAATGACTCCGAGACGCCTGGTTGATCAGGCGAAATATTTTGCGACCACCGTGCCCCAAGCCATCGAGGTGGGTCGCACAGCGAAAGAGTTCACCCGACAGAAGCTGTCTGAGCCGTTCACTGTGTTTACGCGTATGTCCGATGCGATGGGCCAGAGCAGGCTCGAACGGTTTTATGCATTTGTTCAGACGAGCCAGGGCGATCTCGGCGAGCAACTTGTGCGCAACGGACTGGCTCGAAACTATGGATTCAAAACGGTGCCGCCCGGATTAAGTTCTTCGCGAATCGAGCTAGGCAAGCTTCAGCAATTTGAAAACGAAGCGCGCCAGGAAAAGATTGGAGCTTGGGGCGTCAGCATGGGGCGATTAGACGTGCGACCGGCAAGTCCATCTTTGTTTAGTCATTTCGCAATCTCAACAAACGCGCGACAACCCGAGTTGCCCACACCTCTCACTTTTCCTTCGACTGCAAAGCCCAGTCCATCAATTCCAGGCCGTGCCACGCCCGACCCGAATGAATCACATTCAAAACAGAAGACCCCGCTTGGCAAGATTGACATCAACACGGCGACCGAAAAAGAGCTGACCACAGTGCCGGGTATTGGGCATGTGATGGCGGCCCGCATCATCGCGGCGCGACCATTCCAAAGCGCCGACGATCTAAAACGGGTTAGCGGGATCGGCGACAAGAAATACGCCCGGATCCGGCCGTATTTTCAATGAACAACATCGATTACGAGCAGGAGCAAGAGTCACAAAAAACGCGCCCGAAGAGATTCGAACTCCTAACCTTCTGATCCGTAGTCAGATGCTCTATCCAGTTGAGCTACGGGCGCAAAATCAACGTTTAACCCGATTTTACCTAGCTAAATCGGGCTATGATGTCAAAGAATTGTATACCTCGGTTTCGTTAAACGTCATGCAAGCATATCTGGCAATTTCTGCGATATTCTTATTCGCGGTTGCGGCACGCTCTGGCGAAGCTGACCGCAATCCCCTGGATGAACAGTTCCTTCGTAGCTACATGGCTGGAGAGTATGACCTCGTTGGGCGCAAGGCTGATTCGACGTTAACCTACACTGGTCATGTAACGTTTCGAGAAGAAGGAGAACTTCTGGAAGTGGTCCGAACCGTAGAAGGTTCCACCGATAAATGCCTTGCTCGATTCGACACCATAGCGGGCAGTGATCGTATTCCCGTGTTAAGAATGCATTTTCATTTCGATGGGAAGGAGTATGACGCCACCTATCGCTGGCAATCTGATCCTGACAATTACCCACGATTCACTGGCTACCTTTATTTTTCCGGCGTCAAGGCGCCGGGCCTCGAAGCGTTTTTCCCAATCCATAAATGACCGCAAAGCTGTGGAATGCGAAAAGTTGCTTTTGATTTTACAAGCAAATTTTTGATGTTGAGTGGCGGATGACGATATGTTGGTTGATAAAGTCATCGTGACGAAAGACCGCGACTAAACCTCAAACATTACTTGGCGCTAACGCCCAAGCTTAGAAACATTCACGCCTGACGGAGTGAGACATTCTCGCCGTCAGGCGTTTTGTTTTTTCAATTGCTCAATGCGGACGTTCCCCGTTGTTCGGAGCTGCGCGACAGATTGTGACAGCGCCGTAGCTACAGCGAGAGCGCAGGCGGGCTACAGCTTTTGAAACTCGCTCGTTGCCCACACTCCCTCATTGCTTCCCTCGCAACTTCATTCTATGTCGCTCATCCCATTCGCTCCA
>QHPE01000247.1 GCA_003218945.1 Verrucomicrobiota bacterium
GACCCACGGCCGCGGCATCTGGATTATTGATGACATCACGCCGTTGCGCGCGTTGACTCCGGATTTGTTGAAGCAGGACGTCGCGTTTGTTTCTGCGCGCCCGGTGCAGCAGCGCATCGAAGGCCAGGGCGGCTGGGCCAATGGGGACGCCGTTTTTGTTGGCGACAATCCGCCTGACTCCGCGGTGATCAATTACTACCAGCGGGAGCGGCATTTGTTTGGCAAAATGAAGCTCGAAGTTCTGGATTCGTCCGGTCGCGTGGTCGATGAATTGCCAGCCAGCAAACGACCTGGCCTGAATCGTGTGATGTGGACGATGCGCGCAAAGCCACCGCGCGTGCCGCCTGCCGCGCAAGTTGCAGCCTCTGCGATCCGGGGCCCGCGCCTCGTGCCGAGCGTTTACACAGTGCGCCTCACCAAGGCAGGCAAAGTTTACGAGACGAAATTGACGGTCGGTCTTGATCGCCGGGCGAAATTCAACCCGGCAGACCGCAAGGCGCAATTCGATGCGGCCATGCGCGTAGTTGCATTATTTGGTGATGAAAGTGCGCTCATGGATCGCATTATCGGCTTGCGTCAGGCGCTTGCACAGACGGGGGCCGCAGTCTCGGAAGGCGATCCCCTTCACAAACAGATCTCGGATTTCGATGGAAAAGTGGACGGCGTGCGAAAGAAAATTGTCGCCACGACCGAAGGTGGCGCAATTACCGGCGAGGAACGTTTACGCGAGCACACCGATCAGCTTTACGGCGCCATCCTGAGTTATGAAGGCAATCCCGCCGCCTACCAGATCGCTTACATCGACACGCTCCGACGTGAACTCGATGACGTGACAAAACAATTCGATCAACTCCTCGCGCAGGACCTGCCCGCATTAAACGACTCGCTCAAATCCAAAGGCCAACAGCCACTTTCGCCGCCGGCGACGAAAGTCGGGAGGAACGATGCGACACATGCATCGGGCGGCGTTGCAGGTGCAAGCTCGGCCCTTCCAGCGGACTTCCGCGTTTCGTACTAATCCAATCGTTTCGGCAGGCAACTCCAAGTTGCGAAACATTCGAGTGGCTCTGCGAAACATTGAGAGTTAATCTCTCGCGCGACGATGGAGCGCACGCCTGCTGTCGCAGTTGTTTTTCATCACATCGGTCCTTACCATCATGCCCGGCTGAATGCGTCGGCCGACAGATTGTCAGTGACCGGATTTGAATGGTCAGGCTAAGGATATGACACCAATCAGCCCCGACGATAAGGGACATGAGGCTTTCATCCCGCGTTACTGACTCCCCGACAGGAGATCAGTGACCGATTACGCGGACCGATGGTTCGTTGATAAAAGCGCCCGGCGTGGTCGGCCGCGCGGTCCAGTCAATTTCATGGCGATCAATGACTCGAACTGGCGAGACCGTCGTCGTACCTATAGGCTGCACTTTAATGCGTTGTGGAATGAGTGAACCCGTAATGAAGACTGCTCGCTCTTCGGCTTTCTGGTTATGTTTCGAGGTCTGCTTGACCTTCGGGTCGGCAAGCACCGTTCCGGCAAACATGCTGGTCGCGACGAGAATCGTAACGCTCGAAGATATCAACGCCTTCACAAATAAACCTACATCTGCGGGTGGGCTCTGTGCAAATTATTGACGCGATGACAATAATTCTTCCTCACGAAACAAGAAAGGCAATGGTTGGTGCCAGTGCCTCTCCGACCTAACCCAAACCTTAAGGAATTTAAAAATGCTTCGTTAGGCGTCCGTAAACGAAACGGCCGGTAGCATCGTAAGTGAATCCAGGATAACCGACGCCGTTTCCGCCTTCCCCGTATGCCTTCGGCGGGTCCTGACCGAAGATGTTATTGCATCCGATAGTAATGATTGTGCCTCGCAGCAGATGGTCCCATACGGTACGACCGTAGTTGCTGGTCTGAGCCACAGCCTTTTCCAGAGGCGCGCCATCCTTGCCGCGAACGAAGTCTTTCGGGCTCTTGGAATAGCCGGGCACAGGCTGTTCCTCGACTGGAAGCAGGTAGGTGAAGTCATACGAAAGCAGGCCGTCGAAGGTCCAGGTCTGGTGAACCCAGTGCTGGTGAAGGTTTGGCGTAAATTCGTTGAATCCGTCGATGAAGCGCACGATGGTAACGAGATCGAAGCCCTTCCATGTCCACTCGAGGCTGGAATTACCTTTCCATTTGTACCAACCCTCATTCGAAGCGCCTGGGTCTGTGGTTCTGCCGGCCAGATTGCCCGGCCTTGGTCCGAACTCTGCAAAAATGAATTGCGGGAAGAGGAATTCATCCAGGTAGGTTACTTGAGTCTGCGAAGTGAAGGTCCCCCACTGCGTTGGCCTCTGGTAGTAAAGGCCGAAGTCAAACCCGCGAGCCTCTTGCGAACCGAGGTTTTCATTTGCAAGTGTGATACGGGTGATGAATCCGCCAGCATCGCGCTCGACGATGCCTGGAGCGGTGCCATCCAGCACTTGCTGAGCCAACGGAGCGGTTACAACTCCGGTGCGCTCGATGTCCCAGAAGTCAACCGAGACATTCAGCCCTGGCGCGTATTTTGGGGAGTAAACAAAGCCGCCACTGAATGAGCGCGAATCTTCAGGTTGAAGATTCGGGTTGCTAGTTATAAGGGTGTTCGTTTCAGATTCGAGCAGGCCACCTTTGAGTGGATCGTGAGTAACCTCCAACGTTGACACCGGGGACCCAAACAGTTCCTCAAGTGACGGCTCACGAAAGCCTTCGCCCCAGGTCGCGCGCAGGGTCAGCTGCTCGTCGAATGGTTGCCAGCGCATGCCAACCTTCGGCACTAAGACATTGCTATCGTTGTTCAGAAACTCTTCAAATCGCCCCCCAGCGGTAAACTCCAGAGAATAAAAG
>QHPE01000040.1 GCA_003218945.1 Verrucomicrobiota bacterium
AATCCGCGCGGGCTCGCGGAAAAAATCGTTGCGGATCTCGATGTTGCCCAACTTTGCGAACAGGCTTTGGTCGCCGGCGCCGGCTTTATTAACTTCACATTACGCTCTGCTGCGATCGAAAAACAGACGCTTGACGTGTTGCGAGATGAACGGCTGGGTGTCGCCGAAACAGACTCGCCACAACGCATCGTAATTGATTTAGGCTCGCCGAATGTGGCCAAACCTATGCATGTCGGACATATCCGAAGCACGGTGCTCGGTGACGCCCTGGCCCGTGTGGCTGAGTTTCTTGGGCACGAAGTTATCCGCGATAATCACATCGGCGACTGGGGCACACAGTTCGGGATGGTCATTTACGGCTGGAAGAACTTGCTGGATCGACAAGCGCTCCAGCGCAATCCGCTCGCAGAAATTGTGCGCATTTACAAGGAAACAAACGAACGGGCCAGTAGCGATCCGCACGTTCGCGAAGCCTGCCGCCAGGAACTCGTGAAATTGCAGGCCGGCAACAAGATAAACGTGGATATTTGGAACGAATGCGTGGCGTTCTCGATGCAGGACTTCGAGCGCATTTATAAGCTGCTCGATGTGCATTACGACATGCAATGCGGTGAAAGTTTCTACCACGATCGGCTACCCGGGGTGGTAGACCGGTTGCTCAAGGCTGGCGTAGCCGAGATCAGCGAAGGAGCGGTGGTAGTTTTCTTCCGCGACGATCCAGAACTCGCGGATAAGCCTCTGATCATTCGCAAGCGGGATGGCGGCTTCAATTATGCCACGACCGATCTCGCCACTGTCGATTATCGCATCAACGAATTGAAAGCGGATGCGATTTGGTACGTCGTGGGCGCGCCGCAGAGCTTGCATTTCAAACAAATTTTCACCATCGCTCGACGCGAATACACCGCCAACCTGCGTCACATCATATTTGGCAGCGTTCTTGGCGACGACCGCAAACTGATGAAAACGCGCTCGGGCGAGAACGTTCCTCTGCGCGAACTGCTCGAGGAAGCGTGCAAGCGAGCCCGGAAAATCATCGACGAAAAAAATCCGGACCTGAGCGACGAGGAAAAGAGCGACATCGCGGAGAAGATCGGCATCGGCGCGGTGAAATATGCCGATCTCTCACAATACCGGACGACGGATTACATTTTTTCGTGGGACAGGATGCTTTCGCTGCACGGGAACACCGCCCCGTATTTGCAGAATGCGTACGTCCGGATCCGCTCGATCTTTCGTAAAGCGGGTGAACATACTGTAGCCGGCATCGCCGATGCCGGGCCGGGGTCACCGACCCCGGCTACAACAACTACAGCCCTGACGCTGAAAGATCCCGCCGAACTGGATCTGGCGAAACGTTTGTGTCAGTTCGGAGAAATCGTTCCACAAGTGTTGAATGGATTTCGGCCAAACATTCTTGCAAATTATCTGTTCGAGTTGGCCAACAGCTTCCACGCATTCTACGAAGCTTGCCCCGTTTTGAAATCGGAGGAACCGGCGCGTGGTTCGCGTCTGGCCTTGTGCGATCTTACCGGACGAGTTTTGCAGCGTGGGCTGGACCTTCTCGGGATCAAGGTGCCGGAACGCATGTAACGCGCTAATCAGAGTCTGTCATCCGCGCGGAGCGAAGCGCAGTCGAGGGATCCGGCGGAGTTATCTTTGGTTTCGCCACAGGGTTGAAAGCCTGGCCTCGCGGACTTGGTCCGCTGCGTTGCAGCCTCGACTTCGCTCGGAATGACGGGACATTGCGCTGTGGCGAGCAATCACCCGCGGATTCCGACCTGCACGTACCGATTGCAATTTAATCGCTGGTTCACGTTTACGCAGGCGCGTGAGATCGTGCCGTATCTGGTTGATCTGGGAGTGAGCGATGTTTATTCGTCGCCGTACTTTCAGGTGAGCCGGGAAAGCCTGCACGGCTACGATATCACCGATCATAACAAGCTAAACCCCTCGATCGGTTCGCGCGCGGATTATGATGCCTGGATCGCGGAACTGCACGCCCACGAGATGGGCCAGGTACTCGACTTCGTTCCGAACCATGTCGGCATAGCCGACGAGCGCAACGCCTGGTGGATGGACGTTCTGGAAAACGGACCCAGCTCGAGATATACGCCGTACTTCGACATCGACTGGGAGCCGCTCAAAACCGACCTGCGCAACAAAGTTCTGCTACCAATTCTCGGCGACCAATATGGGCGCGTGCTGGAGCGTGGCGAATTGCAGGTCCACTTCGAGGAAGGAACATTTTACTTGCTCTGTAGCGGGCGGAGACTGCCCATCGCACCCGGCACTTATCGCCATATTCTGGAGATTGCGTTGCAGAATCTCGCCGAACAGAAGGACGAAGATTTTTATGCCGAACTACAAAGCATTCTAACTGCGCTCGAATATTTGCCGAAACGCACTGAGACCGATCCGAAACGGATCGCAGAGCGCACTCGGGAGAAGGAAATCATTAAGCGGCGGTTGGACCGCCGTTCTGCCGAGGCGCCGCAAGTGCAACAGGCAATCGAAAAAGCACTGGCCCAAATCAACGGCAATCCGGGCGATCCTTGCAGCTTCGACAAGTTGGACAAACTGCTGAACGCCCAGTCGTATCGACTGGCGTTTTGGCGCGTCGCAGCGGAGGAAATCAACTACCGGCGTTTTTTTGATGTAAATGAATTGGCCGCGATCCGCGTTGAATTGCCAAAGGTCTTCGACGCCGTTCACCGCCTGGTTTTAGAATTGGTGAGCATAGGCGCAGTTAGCGGCATCCGGATCGATCATCCCGACGGCTTGTATCTACCGCGCGAATATTTTTCAAAACTTCAGCAGCGTTGCGCGAAAGCGCTCGGGATCGGGTTGCCTCGCGACGGTCGGGCGATCTATATGATCGCGGAAAAAATTCTCACCGGCTCGGAAAAATTGCGCAAGGACTGGCCAGTGCATGGAGCCACCGGCTACGATTTCGCCAATGACGTCGTGCAGTTGCTGGTCGATTCTTCGCCTGAAGCTGCGGTCACAAAAACGTTTCATCGTTTCATCGGCCATTCCGTTCCTTTCGGGCATTTGCTCTATGCAAAAAAACTTCTGGTGATGAAGTTTGCCCTGGCCAATGACGTGGATGTTCTGGGCAACATGCTCGATCGATTGTCCGAACGAAATCGCTGGTATCGCGATTTCACGCTCGAAGCGCTCTCGCGCACCGTGCGCGAGACGATTGCGTGCTTCCCCGTTTACCGAACCTATGTCGAGCCTGGCCAGCCGGTAAACGAAGAGGACCGACAAATTGTCGAACGCGCCATCGCCGCAGCCAAACGCCGCAACCCGGCAATGGAGGAGTCGATTTTCAATTTTTTGCGTGACGTGTTGTTGTTGCGTTCGCCTCAAGATATCGATGCCGCCGGTCGCGCGGCGCATGCGCAATTCGTCTTAAAATTTCAACAGACCACCGGACCCGTTATGGCAAAGGGACTCGAGGATACTGTCTTTTACATTTACAACCGGCTGGCGGCGCTAAATGAAGTTGGGGGGGAGCCGCAACAGTTTGGACAGGGCGTCGAGGCGTTTCAAGAGCGGAACCTTGCTCGGCAGCGCGACTGGCCAGCGACCTTGCTCGCCACTTCAACGCACGACACAAAACGCAGCGAAGACGTCCGTGCGCGAATGGCCGCGATCTCGGAAATCCCGGAGCTGTGGCGGCGTTCGTTGCAACGCTGGGGAACCGCGAACCGCCGCTGGAAACGGATGGTGAACGATTTGGAAGCGCCGAATGCGAATGAAGAATATTTGCTTTACCAAACCCTTCTCGGCACCTGGCCGATTCAAGCGAATGGCGAGGCGGAGCCTATGCCTGCGCCTGAGTACATCGAACGAATACAAGCTTACATGGCGAAGGCTCTGAAGGAAGCGAAGATCAACACAAGCTGGATCCAGCCTAACGAACAATGGGACGCCGCGATGCACGATTTCGCGGCGAGAATTTTGGAACCGTCCCCGCGAAACAAGTTCTTGCCGCTTTTTCTTCCTGCGGCGAAAGAGATTGCTCGGCTCGGGGCGATCAATTCGCTTACACAAACATTGCTCAAGCTGACATCGCCGGGCGTACCCGACATTTACCAGGGAACTGAGATTTGGGAGTACAGCCTGGTCGATCCCGATAACCGGCGTCCAGTCGATTACAAAATGCGTCAGCAAATGCTGGAAAGGCTGTCCAGCGTGACGCCCGATGAACTGATGAAAACGTGGCCGGGTGGCAGAATCAAAATGTTTCTGATACAACGGGCTCTGCGATTTCGTCGGAAGCATCCGGACCTGTTTCAGAGCGGCGAATATTCGTCGGCTCACGCCACCGGCACATTCGCGGAATGTTGCGTTAGCTTCACTCGGCAACTCGCGGACAAATGGATCGTCGTTATTGGGCCACGACTCTCCTCGCGCATCGGTTTTCCACCGATCGGCGAATTGTGGAAAGACACAGCGATCGAATTACCAGAAACGCTCTGCCTCGAGAAAGCGCATGATCTTTTCACCTGTCGACTTCTCCATCTGCGCGACAGGCACCTGGTACTGGCCAGAGCATTTTCGGTGCTTCCTTTCGCCGTTATCACCAACCTGTAGCCGCTTCGCTGTGCGAGCGTGGCGCCGGCCTGCAATCCCGCGAATCTTCTCCGACTGGCAACGGCTGCAAATTTATCGCATGAATCTTCGGAAGAGATTCAGTAGCCAGTTGGAGAAGTTACCCAGGTTCGTCAGCAAGTCCGCGCCAAAATTTTGGAACGTAATTTGTGGCGAGGCGAGAATCAGCATCACGCTGAGCAGCAGCAAATTCATGAGATAGATAATCACGAGGGAAAAGAATGTCCCTTGATCTGTGAGATCGGTCTGATTTTTCGGAATCATCCAGCAGCTGAACGTGAAATGAAATGCCCACGTTGCGCCGATGACGGCGTAAAGCAGGCGGCCATACGGCTGCATGTTGAAAAAGAGACTGAGCGCGCCGTAAGTCCCGATCGCCACAATGCTATAGATTGGGAAAAAATAAGGTGCCAGCGCGATCCAGAAGTTGGCCTTGGTCGTCACTACATGTCCGCCGTCGGTGCCGACGCGAAATCTGCTGACATGGCCGCCCATCAACCAGACCCACAGCGCGTGAGTAAGCTCGTGCCCGAACACGTAAATTAAGACTGGGCGCGGCAGACCGAAGAAGGCGATCAACCAGAGCACCGCGCCTAACGAGAAGAACCAGAATTCCTCGCCCGTCCACAATCGCTGCGTCACAGTCGCGCGCGCAAAGGCAGTAAAAAATGTCTGGGTCAGAACACCGCAGACTGGCAGCAGAAAAATCGCGAAAACAAATTTCACCCACTTCGTGGGCACTGTGAGCGGCTCGGATACCGCAACCGGGTTTCTCAGTGTCGCACGCGCAACGCTCCGGACAATCTTGCGGCCGCGCTTGGAATTGCGCGTATCGCGACGGTTTTTCGATCTGCGCTTCGTTGCAGCCAAAGTTGCCGCAGATTTACGCAGATTTACGCAGACAAAAGCAAGGCGGAATGACGGATACTCACGTAGAGTAGCGCGAGCCTCCGGCTTGCGAATAGACCGACTTGCAAGCGAGACGCTCGCACTACTCTGGCATTACGCGCGGCCCATGTAGGCACCGGTGCGCGTGTCGATCTTGATGGTTTCGCCTTCCTTGATGAACAGGGGAACGTTGATCGTCTTGCCGGTCTCAAGCTTTGCCGGTTTGGTAACGTTACTGGCGGTGTCGCCACGAAGCCCTTCTGGTGATTCAACCACCTTCAGACTTACAGATGCGGGCAGTTCCACCTCCACGGCCTTGCCTTCTGCATAAAGGACCTGCACAGAAAGATTCTCTACGAGGTAATCTTTGACGTCGCCGATGAGATTTTCCGACAACGTGATGGTGTCGTACGTTTCCGGATCCATGAAATGGTACCCGTTGCGGTCTTTGTAGGAGAACTCGAGCTGTTTTCGCTCGATATCGACCAGCTCGACCTTATCGGTGGACCCAAAACGGACATCCGCGCTCTTGCCCGTGTTGATGTAACGAATTATGGCCTGTACGAACGCGCGCAAATTCCCCGGCGTGCGATGATGCACTTCGAGCACCATGGCCGGATTACCATTGTATTTAATGGCCATTCCTCTGCGTAGGTCGTTGGCTGCAGGCATGACTTGAGACGTGATTCATTAAAACGTTAAAGCGTCGAAGCATTCAACGCAGGGACGCGGAGTTTACACGCATCTGGCGATTTTGCAATTGTAGGGTAGGCGCATCCTGCCGTCGCGTCGGCAACCGACGCGGTTGCCCTACAGCAATTTCAACCGCGTGAGATCCTGCGAATCGACGATGCCCACCGGGACGTTATTGTCATCGATTACAACCAGATCGTCGATGCGATGGCGTTCAAGCAAGTTTAGAACTTCCACCGATAGTTTGTCTTTATGCACCGTAACTGGGTTCAGCGTCATTAAGTCTGCCACAAGTCGTTCGCCAATTCTGGAATCAGATTGAAAATGGCGCACGAAATCGCCGTGTGTGAAGATACCGAGCAGTTGGTTATCGCCGCCGGTCACAACCGCAGCACCCGCTCGGACGCCCGTCATGGCCCGGAGCACGTCGCGGACGGGCGTATCGGTCGAGACAATTGCCATCCCTTCGCGCGGCCGCATGACTTGATGAACGCGCATTAGCATGCTGCGACCGATCATTCCGCCGGGATGAAATTTAGCGAAATCTTCCTTGTTAAAGCCGCGCGCTTCCAAAAGTACCATGGCCAGTGCGTCGCCCAGCGCCAGCATCACCGTTGTGCTTGAGGTGGGCGCCATGTTCAACGGACAGGCTTCCTGCTCGACGTTCACGTCGAGACAAAGATGCGCGTTTTGGGCCAGCGTCGACTTTGGAGCGCCGCACATCGCGATGATCCTGACTTGGAACCGCGCTACGGCCGGCAGAATTCGGAGCAATTCTTCCGTCTCGCCGCTCGCACTCAAAGCGAGCACCACATCGCCGTCGGCGATCATGCCCAGATCGCCATGCAGCGCGTTTGAGGAATCCAGCACCACGGCCGGCGAACCGGTGCTGGTGAGCGTGGCGGCGATCTTTGCGCCGATGTGTCCGGATTTGCCCACTCCCACAACCACAACTTTTCCCCGCGCGTCTACCGCTTCCTTGATCAATTCGACCGCGCGCGAGAAATTTTCGTCCAGTCGCGCACGGAGCCGCTGGAGCTCAAAAATTTCTATGTCCAGGACACGTGCGGCCTTTTCAAGAGAGTCCATCGAATGTAATAATGTCGGCATGTGTGGTGACGGGCAAGGATTTGCACGCCTCCAATGAAAGGAAAAAACATGAAAATATTCATCATCGCAATCCTGGCCGCGCTGGTTACGACCGTTTCGGCGCAGGAATTCAGAGCTCCGATCGGTCGAC
>QHPE01000041.1 GCA_003218945.1 Verrucomicrobiota bacterium
GATCGAACCCGATTTACTTCCCGTGAGCATCGCCGAGCCGCCAGACGTGCGAGCCTTCTGGGAGGGCTGGCTTGCCTGGGCGGGTGAACGGGGAATCAATTACTTCATCGGACGCACCCTTGCGCCTCGACTCGCAGGGCTCGGCTTAATGAAGATCAGTGGCACAGCCGAAACCGCGATTTACAACGGCGGCTCGTACCGGGCGGATTATTGGATCCAAACAGTCACCGAATTGCGTCATGAATTAGTCAGTTCGGGTAAAGTCGATGACGCGCTGGTGGATATGTTTCTGGAATATTGCACGGATCCCACGTGGTGGACGCGAGCCATTGCTTTTACCGCAGTCCACGGCTGGGCGCCCGTGAGGTAAACCGCCGCTACGGTTGTGATTTTGCGTCGATCGAGTAACTTTCCCGGTGCAACGGTTTCGCGCATTTACGCTTATCGAGATCGCGCTCAGTATTTTTATTTTGATGCTGTTGCTTTTACTAGCGGTGCCTAGTTTGAGCGGCGTCATCGCCAGCAGGCGGTTGAAACAATCGCTGGATAGCTTCAATCAGCTCGTGCGCCAGGCGCAGGAATATAGCGTAACTGAGCGTCGACCGTATTTGATTGTTTGGGGTAAGAACAGCGTCCTGTTGCGGCCGGAGGTCTTTGCAGAAGGTGAGGAAGAAAAGCCCACGTCAGTGTTTCGTCTCCCCAAAGGAAACTGGCTGACACTCTCTTTGCCGGCAGCACTAACGGACAAACACCCCGCCGAATGGATATTCTGGCCGTCAGGGAACTGCGAACCGGCGGTCGTCCAGTTTAAAGGTCCCGCTGGCGCGTGGACGGCGAATTACTCGCCGCTCACCACGCAGCCTGATCTAACGCATTATGCGGCAAGGTGACCAGCAATGGAGTGACCGAGTAATGGAGAAATGGAGTAATGAAATTTTCAACACTCCAACACTTCGACACTCCAATACTTCAACCGTGGGTGCGAGACGTATTCCGAGACGGGCAAAAGCGACCCGCGCTTTTGCACTTTACGAAGTGTTGATCGGGGTGGCCGTGTTTGCTCTGGGCGTGATCGCGCTGGGACGCGCCGTGGAAAATTGTATCAATGCGAGCACGATCAGCGCGGAAGATAACGTTGTGCGACAGATCTTATCCGATCGAATGGCGCAAATTCAGGCTGCTTCAGCTGTGCCCGACGCTGAAAAGGAATTCAAGATCGATACCCATTACGGCAGGATAATTTTGCACCAGAAAACCGAGGCTGCCGCTTTAACCGAGCCTGACAATACGCTCATCACCGGAATGAATATTGTCACGTTGAGTGCCAGTTGGGCGCACGCGGGCGTCCCAGAGTCCAGGCAGATTCAATTTTATGTTTATCGCTCCGGCTAGCTTGAGGAACTACCGAAAGCATCGGATCGACGCAGCTCCGCGTTGGCATCCAGGTTTTACACTCCTCGAGATCATGTTGGCGGTCACCATCCTTGGAATGATGTCGATGGCGATTTTTCGCTTTGTGCAATCGAACATGACTGCCTTGCAGTTTTCATCCGCCATGGCTGCAAACGATGCACAATACGGCGGGCTACGTGATTTGCTCACTACCGAATGGCAAAGCTTGAATCCCACGCGAGCAAAGCTAATGGGAGAGCCGTTCAAGTTGAACGATCGCGAGCGTGATGAGATAAGCTGGAATTCCGGGGCCGGGCCTGGTCTGCTTACACGCTACGCTCCGGGCGAGTTTACGGTTGTGTTGAGGTTACAACCAGGCAGCAAGAAGGACGAACTAGACCTCGGCCTTTTGCGAGAGGCGCAGGACGATTCTGACACTGAAGAAGGACACGAAAGCTGGGTGCCGTTGATTAAGAATGTGACCAGTCTTGAAATCACCTACTTTGATCCGAACGCGAACACATGGTCGCCTCGATGGGCGGGCGGAATTCGTTTGCCTTCGCTCGTCAAGATTAGCGTGGGTCGGCCCGATGCAGCCGATCCATGGGAAGCTGTTATCCCGCTAAGGCGAACGCCTTATTAGCAGAATTTTTTATGAAGAAAGCTTCGCCAAGATCTCATTCAAGCCGCGGCGCCGCCTTGTTGTTGGCGCTTTGGGCCTTGTTCTTGCTCAGTGCGATGGTGATCGCATGGGCACTGAATATCAATTCGGGCCTGACGGTTTCTGCGACTGCGAACCGGGCGTTGTCCGCTGAGGCAATGGCATCTTCGGGCGCAGAGGTCGCATTGAATCCGACGATCAAACCGGCTTCCGCGAACCTGCACAGAGTAATGGGCAGTGAAAGTTACGACGTCCAGATGACCGGCGAATGCGGTCGTTTCAATTTGAACTTGCTTGCACCCGCTGGTGTGGAGAACCCGGTGCTGGTGCAAGCTCTACGTCAATATCTTAACATAAAAGGCGTAGACCTGAACGATCTCGATGTAATGATGGATTCACTGCTCGACTGGATATCGCCAACAAAAGGGTTGCACCACTTAAACGCACCGGAAGAAACGGATGACTATAGACCGCCGCATGCGCCGCTGACTTCCGTGGATGAACTTAAGAAAGTGTTTGGATGGGCTGGATACACCTCCCATCCCGGATGGGACCAAGATTTCACCACGGTAATTGGCGGTTGCCAGCAGATCGATGCAGCTTACGCCTCACGCGACGTGTTACGCGCGTTCGGAATTCCAGATGATTTTGTCGATCGTTTTCTCCAAGCCCGGCGTGGTCCGGACGGAATCGATGGAACAGCCGATGACCCTCAGATGGATCAACCAACGGCGTTTTCTCTCCTGGGCCTCGCAAGCGTCAGAACGAATTCACCTCAAACTAATGGAGCGCAAAACCTCATCGTATACAAGAGCCCAAATCCTGTTTTTCGCGTCGTCAGCGTAGGAAAATGCGGTAATGTCACGCGATCGGTTCAAATGATTGTGCTCAAGCAAGCGCTAGGAGTGGGCCGACCGCAAGTGTTCAGTTGGAAGGAGCTTTAGTATCCAGACCGGGATGCCATCCATTTTCATCATTCCCACCTCCCACGGCTGGAATTTTGTCCGCTCATCCGAGGAAAACGGTTCCTGGAGCGTGCGCAAACTGCAAACGTTGGAAGAAGCGGTGCCGCTGCTTTCTGCCGACGACGAATTTGTGCTCGGGTTGCCTGTTTCGGCCGTGATGGCGCAACGATTCCGTCTGCCCAGCGTCGATCCGGCAGAGTTCCCGGATATGATTCGTCTTCAGATCGAGAAGTCGCTGCCGTTCCCGGCCGACGAAGTTACCAGCGATTTCGAACTGATCGAGCAAAGCGAAAACGAAAGCGTCGTCTCTGCAATCGCAATCAGCAACGATCGACTTGCCGAGGTCGCTTCGCCCCTGTTGGACCGGGGTTACATTCCACGGCAGGTCACCGTGTATGCTGCGCAGCGCGCCAGCACTTATGCACCGAAAGGCAATGCCCTTCTGATTTATCCGGAGGGCGAGATGCTCGTTTACGCCATGACAGAAAACGGAAAGCTTAGCCTTGCGCGGGCAATCGAACGCAACGGCGATCAGTTGGAAATTGAGTTGCCACAGTTGCGACTCAGCGCCGAGTTGCAAGGCATAGATGCTTCCTCTCCAAATGTGTTGCTGGACGAAACCTGCTATGAACTGCGTGAGGCGGTACAGGGGATTCTGGCCAGCCCCACGGAGATCGTCGGCATCGAACTTCCTCCGGCACCGGTTAAACTGAATCTTTTGCCGGAAAGCTGGCGCCGCCGCCGATTGCAACTGGTGCGGCAGGTGGAATGGCGCAAACGGCTCCTCTGGATAGGTGGCGCCTACGTTGGAGTTATCGTCCTACTGTTTGCCTATCTGGGGTTGGTGCGTTTTCAGGTAGGGCGCTCTAACCGGCGCATCACGCAAGACGCGCCCGAGACAGAGTTCGTGCGCGCGACGGAAGCAAAGTGGCAGGCGCTCGCACCAGCTATTGATCTGCACTACTCCCCGGTCGAAATTCTGCAGCATCTCTTCGAAAGTCTTCCCTCCGCAGACGTGCGCATCACCACCTATAATCAATCAGCACGTCAGATTTCCGTCGATGGGGAAGCGAACACCGCTGCGCTCGCCTACGAGTTCATCGATAAGATCAAGAAAAATCCCGACTTGCGAACCTTTCAATTTGATATGGCTGCACCGCGGATTTTGCCTAACAACCACGCGCAGTTCCGATTGGAGGGAAAACCAAAATGACGCCGGCATGGTACCAACGAATGAACCCGCGTGAGCGTCTGCTATCGTGGATCGTGGCCGGAACCCTGCTTGTGCTGCTCAATCTTTGGATTTTAAGTTCGCTACTAGGCGCAATCGGTAGCGCACAAAGAGAGCTGGCGACCCGTAGGAGTAAGCTGTCGGAGCAAGCTCTTTACGCGAAGGAGCGCGACACGTGGACGAAACGCGACGAGTGGCTTCGGCAACATCAACCCGTGCTGGAGAATCCGGCGGAGGCCTCCACTCTGCTTGACCAGCTGCGCGAAGTCGCGGGCAAATACAACATTGAGGTTGAAAATCCGGCCATCGGAACAGGCGAGACCACGCCGTACCATCAGACGGTTTTTGCTTCCATTGAAACGAAAAGCCCGTGGCCACCTCTGGTGCATTTCCTTTACGACGTGCAGCGCCCGGAGGCATTCGTGGTTTTCGAAAACGTTAATCTCGCGATTGATGGAAACGATCCCACCATGATGCGAGGCAAATTTAAGATCGCACGCTGGTTTGCGCCGGTACAAAAGCCAAAGTAGTTAAGTTAGTAACCCTATGAAATATTCTCTTACATTCGCATCGATCCTTGTTCTGCTGGGAGCAACCTACAGCGAAGCGGCGGATGTTCTTCCGCAGCAGTATAACTTCGACCGCTACTCAAAAATGGTGGACCAATCACCCTTTGCAGTTGCAACTGCCGTAGCTGCGCCAGCGGCCACCCCCGATTTCGCAAAGGATCTTTACATCGCGAACGCCGCGCGATCACAGGACGGCGACATGGTAACGATCGCTTCTACCTCAGATCATAACTTTAAAAAATATCTTACCACAAAAGAGCCGGTGGATGGTTACAGCATCGCCAATATCGAATGGTCCGACAAAGTGGGCGGAACCAAGGTGACAATCAGTAAGGACGCGAACTTTGCGACGCTCACGTTTAATCAGGCACTGCTCTCGCAAACGGCGGCTGGCGGAGGCGCTGGCGGCCGTCTCGTTGCTCCTTCGGGTCCGGTTCCAAACCCGGCGGCTCTTCCGAAATCGCCGGCTAACATACCGCCCGAACTGCAACAGTTGATTCCTTCGCGGGAAGCAATGCAGCCGCGTACGCGCGGCGCGATTCAACGCAACCCAAGGACATCGAAAGGTCCGCCCGGCGGGGGTAGGCCGTCCAGGCAGTAACGCGACATAAGCATCGCGTACGCAGATGCGGCCGTTGCCGCAGGCGCGATTACGACAGTCGGTTAGCCACCGCCCAAGTCGTCGTCCGAGGTATCAGCCTGCCGGTCGGGTCCTGCGGAATATAGATCGTAGCCGCCGGGGTTTTTCACACCGGGATAGCGATAGATGTAATCGCTGCCCCACGGATCCTTTGGCAGTTCCCTAAACAACTGATACCAGCGAGTGGGTTTGGGATCGTTCTGTGGTTGGGTCACCAGTGCCTGCAAACCCTGCTCCGTGGTAGGAAAAAAGCCGTTCATGCTTTCGTACAGTTGCAGCTGTGTCTTGATCGCCTGGACGTCCGCTTGCACGCGCATGGCTTTGGCAATACCAGTCGTGTTGCCAAGTTTTGAAATCGCGACTCCCAGAATGATCACGATGATGCTTACCACGAGCATGATCTCCAATAGTGTGAAGCCCTGCTGTTTAAACTTTGTTCTCATCTCAATAAAAAACGATCCTCAGCCTCCGTGCTGACTACAGTAGCTTCATCTTGAATAATTGCTAGTGGCACCTTGCGGGTGTCATTCTGAGCGGAGCGAAGAATCTCTGACTATTTCAGGGCCGATCCTGCGAGACCAGAGATGTTTAAAACCCTGGCCTCATGCTGCGCATTTCGTTGCAGCGCTTCGCTCAACACGACAACGTCAATCAATGGCCGGCCTGCAGAAGATAATCCGACTTGTCCCAAATATACTTCAATTGGATCTGCGTCGCCCGGATTGCAGAAGCCCCGGTACCTGCGCCATTGGCGACAACAAGGTCGTTAGTACCGACTTTTAAGACGGTGGCTGGCACAAGTTTCTGAGCTCGTAGCCATCCGGTGTAGTTGAAGTGCATCTCCGTTGTAAGCGGCTCAGATTCGCCACGGTAACCAGGGTCAGCGAGGTCCGGCAGAGTGAATGCAACCGGTCCGATGTCTTGGCCGTTGAGATATACTTCCGGCGGCGCGTCGATGCGCGGATTTGCAACTTCAAAAGTCAAAAGCGCGGTCAGAGGTTCCGCTTCAATAGGAAATTGGAACGCGGCGTTTTGCTGACTCTGTGCGTCAATTCGAATTGCCTCCGCGGCGAGAGTAGCGGTCACCGTTCCGAAGTTCTCGACGTCTTCGGGCGGCGGATGCAGCGCCGGTACCGACGAGAATGGCTCAGGAATGATGTCGCGATGTTCGGCATTTGCCGGATGCACGACCTCACTGGCTGTCATCCAATCAAGATACGCCGCACGAATCGTTTTTCCGTCGCCGGGGACTTCAATATCGATTGCCGAGGCGCCGGTCATCGGAATTATGACTGAATCTGAGCTGGGCAGATTCATTCCCGCGCCCAGCGTGCCCGAGCGCAAAATATGACTGCCGGATTCGTCCCATGCGATCAATTCCGGCTGCTGATTGGGTTTATCGTCAAAGAATAAGCGGAAGAAAAGGATTTGATAATCCGGGCCGGGTTGCGTCACACGAATGCGAAACACACTTTTAGATGCCATACCGCCCTCGGTCAGTTCGCCCGGCAGAAGCGTTAGCGCCTCGACCCATGCCGGCGCGTCTTGCGTTTTCGAATTGCGTGACATTGTTTGCCGAAGATCCAACCAGGCGCTGGACGGGACTGGCTGCGCAATCGCATCAGCCGTAGCTGGCAGAGCATCGGTCAGCGCTTCCTGCGCGGAAACGCGGCAGACTACACCAAAAAAGATCGCAAACGCAGCCCGGGCCAACATTGACTGCGCGAGAGTATTCACACCGAACCCGCTTTGCAAGCTCTCACTTTTAATGGGGTCTAATTTGCAAGCTGTGCGTCATTTCAAACACCGCCGACAAAATGCTGAACACAACCAAGCCCACCAGAACGGCGATCATCACTATGATTACAGGGGGAATCAGTTGCGAAATTACGCCGACCGATTTATCAAGCTCGCGTTCATACACGTCGGCGATGGCTTGCATCGTTTCAGCGAAATGCCCGGTTCGTTCGCCGACGGCCATCATGTCTGTGAACAAATCCGGAAAGAGCTTCTGCTGTTGCAAGGCAGCCGAGAGCGTCGCGCCATCAATCACCGCCGTGCGCACCTCACCAAGTTTCCTTTCCAGGAAGCGGTTCGCGGCGATTTCCGTTACTAGATCGAGTGAGCGCAGCAAAGGCACGCCATTTTCCATCAGTGTTCCCAAGGTTCGCGCAAACTGCGCGTAATAACGGTGTCGAATCACTCCTCCGTATCCGGGGATCAGTAACCGGAACCGGTCCCATCCCAGGCGGCCTTCCTGAGTGCGAACAACGGCACGGAAACCAACAATCGCGCCAACCG
>QHPE01000166.1 GCA_003218945.1 Verrucomicrobiota bacterium
ATTCAGCTGAAAACAGCTCAGGACGCGGACGACAAGCCTGCAATCATAGAATTGAGCCAGCGCATTGTCGCAATCTCCCCCAACGATTCCAACACGTGGGAGATGCTCGCACAAACACAACTCGACAACGAGGATCTCGATGGCTTGGAGCGAACGCTCGATACCTGGCAAAAATCATTTCGACGACCACCCGCAGCGATCGATGATTTCCGCGCCAGCCTCTGTTTCGAGCGTAAGGATTATCAGTGTGCGGAGCAGCACTGGCTTGCCTTCATCGCGACGAAACCGTCCGCGGCGGATGTCGCCACCGATTATGACAACCTTGCGGAGTTATGCGCGGCTCAGGCGCGCTGGGCAGACCACGCCGCATACCGGACGAAAGCAATAGCGGCGCAGGACACGGCCGCGCGGCGTGTGTCGCGCGCATGCGCATTCCTGCGCCTGCACAAATGGGATGCGGCTTACGCCGACATGGCGAAGGCGAACAAAATGGATGCGACCGACCCGCAAGTGAAGGAGTGGCTCCCGCAATTCGAGCGATTGCAACAATTCGTGCCGCGCATCAAGCCGCTTGACACGCAGATCGCCAAATCGCCAAATGATGTGGGATTCTTGCTCGATCGAGCGCGCGTCTTCACCTTGGCGGGTCGTCCGCTGCTGGCGCTCGATGACGCCGAGCGCGCATTCAAACTTGAGCCCACATCAATGCGCGCACGCATTCAAACCGCCGAAGCGCTGCTAGAGGTGGATCGGGCGGATGACGCCGCAAAATTGGACATCAGCGGAGATCTGATCCGTGGCAAGGACAGGCCTGTTACCGACAATGTGTTGCGCGAACTCGGTGCGCTGGACTCCGGTCTCCGGCAAAATCCTAAGGACATCGACGCGCTTGTCGCACGCGCAAAAATTTTAGGCCAGCTGCGTCAATTCATGCTCTCCCTGGCTGAGGCGAATGCCGCGCTGTCGATCGATGGTAAATCGGCAGCTGCGCATTTCGAGGCCGCACGCGACCTGGATGCATTAGACCGCGAAAAAGAAGCGCTATTGCACGCGCGCATCGCGACCAAGTTGGATCCGAACGATTCGACCAAATGGTTCTTCCGCGGAGTGCTCGAACGACAGCGCGCAGATTTCACGGAAGCCATCGCGTCGCAAACGCGCTCTATTGAGATTAACGAGTCACGCGTCGCGCTAAGCGAACGCGAGCAGTGCGAGCGCCGCGTCGGAAAAACAACCGAAGCCGATACCGATCTTCGCCGGATTCAGGAACTCGCGCCGGAAAGGTGATGAAATGAATCGGCGAATCGGCGAAACGGGGAGGCGGCGACACGCGTTGAAAGCGGCGTCAAGCCGCCGCGCTCCAAAGCGCGCTGCGCGCGCGAAAGAATATCGCCTATTCGCCGATTCCCCATTTCGCCGTTTCCTTCCGTTTCTCGTTTGCCTCCTCGCGCTTAGCTTGGCTGCCGCGAGCTTTGCGCAGGACGAAGAACAGGAAGACGAAAAGTCGAATGCAAAACCTGATGCTGGCGGCATTGTCATCGAGCCCTCGAGCGGAAAAATTGCCGAGGGCGACACGATCACGATCACATTTCCGGTATCGATGGTTGCGCCTGAGCTCATCGATGTCGGTGACCAACGGTCCCCATTCGTCAGCGAACCAAAGCTCGACGGCACGTTTTTGTGGAAAAGCCAGACCGAAGGTGTTTTCACGGTCAGCGGTCTCGTAGCCGGCGCGCGACATCGACTTACGCTGGCTCCAGGCCTAAAGAACGCGGCTGGCAAACCCTTCGTGGTAAAAGATTGGAGCGCCGAATTTAGAACGCCGAAGTTCGCGATCAGTTCAGATTTCGGCGAACGCAAACAATTGCCGGCGCGTCCGCAAATCTATCTCGATTCGACCTACGCGGTTCGCCTCGATGAAGCCGCCCAACACATCTATTTTCAGGATCGGGACTCGCGCCAACGTTTTCCTGTCGAAGTCATTCAAACCGCTGAAAACAAAACTTCGGATTCGCTCGAAGCGACCGGTTTTCGCGTCACGCCTCGTGAACCACTACCAGTTGGACGCACATTCGACCTCATCGTGAACGGGTTACTCGACGCGAAAAGCCGCCGCCCGCTTCCGTACTTGCAAGTAATGCCGGTCGGCAAAACCGAACCTCTCAATGTGCAATGGCTTGGCGCGTTCAATCACGCGCTCGAGGACCCGGCGATTCGGATCAAGTTCAACGACTACATCGATCCGGTGGACGTGACGCCAGAACGAATCCGCGTCGAGCCTGCGGTGGAGAAAATGAAACTCCTTGCGAGTAGCGACGAGATTGAAATCACCGGCGATTTTGATCTTAAGCAGCATTACAAGGTCACGATTTCGCCGGAATTAAAAGGCGACCGCGGCTATGGACTTCCTGCCGAGTCGCGTTGGGGCGCGACGTTTCGCCCGAAAGAAGCGTGCCTGATCTTTCCAGCCACGCAGGTGTTTGCACGCGCGCGCCAGGAATTCCGCTTTGCATTTTTTCAAGTCAACACGCCGCAGGTCACATGGAAACTCGCGCGCATACCGGCGGAAAAGCTCTCGGCAGTTACCGCGCGTGTAAAAGAATTTGAAAAGGACAGTACCGATCCTGTCACCGGTAAGGTGGTAATCGACGCGCGCACAGGCTTCACGAAACAGTTCCAGACTGAACTGCTCGTTGATGCGTTCCAGTTACCGGTCTCGGCCAGTGGTAGTTTCGATAGTACGAGCGGCGATACCGAAACGCGACGGGAGGTCCGTTGCGCTCCGTCAAGTAACGAAACGTTTGCCGGCGCGTATCTTTTCGAGGCGAGCGCAACTTTGCCTGACGGCCGGATCGTCGGAAATCGCTCCATAATCTGCGTTAACGATTATCTACTGACGCAGAAACGAACGCCCACGACTGCGATCATGCGCCTGGCGAAAATGTCCGACGCGAGCTCGGTAGCGGGAGTGACGATCCGTGCAGTGACCGAGGAAAACGTCGAGCTGGCTCGCGCAGTCACTGACAACAATGGCATCGCAGAATTTCCGAAGGACACAGTTTTCCCGAAAACACCTAACGCGAAGGGCACGCACCTGTTCATCGCGGATACTGCGACAGGTCCTGCGCTGCAATTTGCCGAAGCCACAGCGTACTCGTCTGGCAGTGATTACTCCCCGCCGCCAAAGAGCTCGCATGCCGAAATCGTCACAGACCGCAATCTCTATCGTCCCGGACAGACGGTGAAAATGAAGGGACTCGCGCGCGACGTTTCGGTCTTCAGCGGCCTGATGATTCCCTTTGGAACCGACGTGCGCTGGAGCGTAACCGAAGGCGACGGCAGCCGCGTCGTCGGCGAAGGAAACACGACGCTTTCGGCGTACGGCGGCTGGGAAGCGGAATGGAAAGTTCCGGACAAAGCAAAGCTCGGGAGTTACGAGATTCGTTGCCGCGTTGCCGGGCGCGATTACGACGGCGTAACGCTCATCAGCGTTCAGGAGTATCGCGTTCCGCTGTTTTCAGTGATGGTCGAAGCAACGACACCAGAGGTCGGCACAACAGCGCATGCCCGGATTTCCTCCGCATATTTTCATGGCGCACCGAACGTAGCGGCGCGTGTGCACTGGAAAGCGACTTGGACGACAAACGCGGAGTTCGGCAGCGAGGTCGAAGGCGGCTATCGCAAACGTTTCAACTCTTACGCCGAGGTCGGCCCGCGATTGGACGTTGACAGTGAGGACATCAAAACAATCGAGGGAGATACGCAACTGGATGCGCATGGATTCGCGACGCTCGTGTGCGAATCGCCGTTCAAAGATAATTCTGCCGTCGGTCGCATCAATGTGATCTGGCGTGCAGACGTAACTTCAATCGACGGCCAAACACTCAGCGGCGGCGACACAGCCACACTTTTCCCGACAGAAACGCGTCTCGGCGTTCGCGCCGAAGAGCAGCTCACCGAGCCCGCGGGGGTGAAGGTGGAGATCGATGCGCTCGATGCCCAGGATCACAAGGTCGAGGGTGTTGCCGTTCGCGCCGATCTTTTTCATGTCACCACAAAAACCGTCAAGGAACAGATCGCGCCGTTTGTTTATCGCTATCGCAACACCGACCAGTTTGCGAAAATCGCTTCGCAAGAATCGAAAACACCCGCTGAACTTTTTTTTCCGACAAGCGAGACCGGCCGTTACGTCGCTGCCGTCAACGCAATAAAAGTCAAAGCGCCCGTCGTGAGCGATGAAACTACCGTGACCGGCGAAAAACCCGCCGAGCTGCCGGTGGTCAATGAGACGACATTTAAGATCGAGCGGCGGGCCGAGCCGTTTTTGCCGGGGCAGAAAGCGGCACTCACGATACAAGCGCCGTTTGGAGGCGTTGCGTGGGTGTCGGTGGAGACAGATGAAGTGCTCGACACGTTACTGGTTCCGGTAAAAGGCAACGCGGGCCGGATCGAATTGCCGATCAAAGGGAATTACGCGCCCAACGCGACAGTCTCAATTTATCTCGTTAAACCTGGCGGCGAAAATGAGCTGCCTATTGAACGGTTCGCTTACACCGACATCGAGGTGGCCCGGCCGGACCGCGAATTAAAAATCGAGCCGCGTCTCGCCAGCGCGACCGCGAAACCGGGTGAGGTGGTACGCGGTGAAGTCCTCGTGACTTCGGAGGACAAACCGGTTACCGATGCCGATCTGCTCGTGTTCGCAGTGGACGACGCCGTTCTGAAGCTGGGCGATTGGAAGCTGCCGAAGATCGGCGAAAGATTTTATCCGAGAAATCCGTTTTCCATACGCACTTACCAGGCGCTCCACGGTTACATCGACAATCTCGCCAAACTCAGTTTGACCCAGAAAGGATTCACCATCGGCGGGGGTGGGGAAGAGGAAGCGACCCAAAACACCAAGAATGTGCGCAAGGAATTTCGCACGCTCGCGTTTTGGCAGGGAAATCTGAAAACCGGCGCCGACGGTAAGGTGACCTTTGAGTTCATCGCACCCGACAATCTAACCACGTACCGCATCGCGGCAGTCGGCCAGACGAAAGCGAATCAATTCGGCGTCGACTCCACGCAGACGGTGAAAATATCGAAGCCGCTCCTGATCGATCTGGCCTTGCCGCGTTTTCTCCGTGACGGCGATGAAGTCGAATTGCGCGCGGTGGTCCGGCAGAACTTTGCCGACACCGACGGTGTGACGACGCGCTGTGTCACGGACGCCAATATCAAGTTACTTGGTGGAGATGTGACAAGCCAGTCTGCGCAGCGCGATGCGCCGACGGTATTTCGTTTCAAGGCAAAAGTCAGCGATCCCGAATTGACGGCGACAAAGGTCCGCTTTGAAGCCGTCTCGAATTCAAATAAGCAGATGTCGGACGCAGTGGAGATCTCGATTCCAGTGCAAGCGCCAACGATTATACGAAAGGAAAGCGTGGCCGGCTTGTTCAGCGGTCCGCAGTTCGATGCTCACCGCGCGATGCCCCAAGCATGGACGCGTGGCCGTGGGCAATTCACCACAACGATTTCAACGTCGCCGTGGCTGCCACAGATCTCGGGGCTTCCGGTAATCCTGGAGTACCCGCACGGCTGCTTTGAACAAATTTCGACGAAACTTCTCGGCTACAGTTTGCTCGCAAACCTGCTGGCTTATCTGCCAGATTTTCAGCAACGCGATGCCGAATATCGCGCCACGCTTGAGCGCGGGATGAAGCAGTATGCCGACTCGCTGCTGGAGGACGGCATGCTTCCCTATTGGCCAAGCGGTACTATAGGCAACGGCTTTGTCACCTGCCAGGCGCTTTGGTCCGTCAACGAATGGGTCGATGCGGGTTTTGAGCCGCCCTCCGATTTGCAAGAGAAACTTGGAGGGGTGGTAAAGAAAATCGTGAAAGGCCAACTGCCAACGTCACGGTTTGAAAAATGCTTCGCGCTTTTTGTACTCACGCAATCGAAAAACGGCGACGACTACCGAAACGAATCGCAAGAGCTCTATCTGCATCGCAACGAAGGCGGCGACGAGGATCGCTCGTTACTCGCGATCGCGCTGCATCAGCAAAACATCATGGCTCGCGAGCAGCAGCAACTTCTGCGCGAGATCGACAAGCCAATCAAAGAGCGCGCATTTAATCCAGCCACGTTCACGTCGATCACTCGCGCCGAGGCGATGCGCGCATTCGCGTTCAACGTGATCGCGCCATCAACTTGGACGAAGCAAAGGAAACAACAGGCGCGCGAACGCATGTCCAAGTTGACGGACAACGCGGGTTCGCTTTCGACGCAAGAAAATCTCTGGCTCCTGTTGGCGTTCAAATCGATGCTCGGCGCCGATACAACGCCAGGACTGAATGCGCCGCAGCCGCCGCCGAGCGTAATTTCCAAAAATGGCCGCTCGGCTGCATGGGTCGATCGCAAAATGGAGGATGACCTCGCGATCAAGGGCTTGAATCAGGGCGCTCTCACGTTTCTGATGCAGGCGGAATATTCGACCACCGACGTTGATACTGACCGGGTGGATCGCGGATTTCGCATTGAGCGCGTCGTAAAAAATCTCACTGACGCAACGCGCGTCGGCACTCCGAATGCACCATTGAAATTAGGCGATCAACTGCTCATCACGTACCGGCTGAATACGCGCAAGCTTCAGAATTTCGTGGCCCTCGAGGATGCGCTGCCTGCGGGCGTGGAAGTCGTGAATCCGAATCTTGCGCTCGTGGGAAAATTCTACCAATTGCCGCCGCCGGACCCGCAGGATCGCTTGCTCGGACTATCGTACTCCGAGATGCGCGATCGGTCGGCGCTTCTTTACTTTGACACGGTCGATCCTGGCTCGGGCACCTACTCAATTCTGGCGCGCGCAACCGCGGCAGGCACTTTCCGCTGGCCCGCTACCCAAGTCGCGCCCATGTACGACAGCCGTTTCTCCGGGCTGTCGCCCTCAAGCGTATGCGTAATCTCCGCCGATTAATTCCGCGGAACGCACACGTCTCGCGTTTCTCTGGGGAGCACAGGCCGCTGGCCTGTAGTTGCCGGCAGCCCTGCCGGCAAGATTCACGCGAGCCAAACTCACAGACCGCGCAGGATTTCCCCATCTCGGCAAGCAGCCGAGACATGCAGGCTGGCAGCCTGCGATCCCCAGAAACTCTGCGCGCATGGTTTTTGGTCGTTTGCGTCGCAGTGGTCGTTGCAGGCGCGATTGCAGCCCTCTGGCTTCTGCCAATCCCAGCTGAACTCCCAAAACCACCTCTCGGAACTTTAACACTGCTGGATTGCCGCGGCCGTGAGATAGCGGAGCTCGCGTCGCCCGAAGCGCGCTCCCAATTTCCGGTCGGGTTGGAGCAAATGGGCCCGTGGTTACCGCGTGTAACCGTGGCACTGGAAGACAGGCGGTTTTACGACCATCGCGGCATTGATTGGCGCGCGAGCATTGCCGCATGCGCACGCAATTTGCGATCGCAGCAGATCGTCTCGGGCGCATCGACGATCACGCAGCAGCTCGTGAAATTGGCGGCTGGTCGTAAGCAGCGCAGTTGGTGCAGCAAACTCTACGAGACAATGGTCGCCTGGAAACTGGAACGGCGCTGGAGTAAGGAGCGAATTCTGTCGGAATACTTGAATCGAAGCAGCTACGGAAATCGCCGAATCGGTCCCGAGGCCTCCGCTCGCGCATACTTTGGAAAACCGGCGCGCGATCTCACTTTGAGCGAAGCAATTTTCCTGGCCGGTTTGCCGCAGGCGCCGACCCGATTCAATCCGTGGCGGCACCCGGAGGAAGCGAATCGCAAATACGAGCGATCGCTTATGCGGCTTACCGATTTGGGAGTTATCACACGCGATCAGCAATCGCTGCTTGTAGAGCCGCCGAAAATCGTGCGCTCGGATCCGCCGCGCTTAGCGCCGCATTTTGTGGATGCAGCCGTGGCGCGAAATCCGCGACTGGGTGGCACGGTGAGAACGACCCTCGACCTCGATTTGCAGCCAACCATCGAACGTTTGGTTCGCTCGCATTTATCGGCGTTAAACCGGCACGACATCACGCAAGCCGCCGCCGTGGTCGTCGAAAATGCGACAGGCGCAATCCGCGCCATGGTTGGCTCCGAGAATTACGCTGTGTCGCAGATTAACGGCGCAATGCAGCCGCGCAGTTGTGGATCGACGTTGAAACCGTTCGTTTACCTCGACGCGATCGATAAACGGCTGTTCACCGCTGCGAGCTTGCTGCCGGACACGCCCGATGCAATTCGCAATGAATACGCCGATTACGATCCACAAAATTACAGTCATCATTATTTTGGGCCGGTGCGCCTGCGCGAAGCGCTCGGTTGTTCGCTGAATGTCCCGGCCGTTTTTGTACTGAGCCAGCTCGGTGCGCGCCCAACGTTCTATCAACTGCAAAAGTGGGGCTTCAATTTTCCACAGGGCCTTGACGATTATGGCGCCGGTTTTGTTTTGGGAAATGCCGAGACGCGTCTCGTTGATCTCGCGGCTGCCTATGCCGGACTGGCTCGTGGCGGCACGGCGATGCGCGCGAAGTTTTTGGCGGCGGAACATCAACCGATAATGCGAATCGCATCGCGAGAGGCGACGGCAATCGTCACAGATATTTTGTGCGATAACGATGCGCGCCAAAAAACGTTTGGACTGCATTCGCCGCTCGCGTTGGACGAACGCGTGGCGGCAAAGACCGGAACCAGCAGCGGCTTCCGCGACACTTGGACCGTTGGATTTGATAAAGAACATACGGTCGCCGTTTGGGCGGGAAATTTCGATGGACATCCAATGCGCGACACGTTCGCGGTCCGCGCAGCCACGCCCCTATGGGCGGCCATTATGCAGGAATTGCTCAGGCGCGATCATCCGCTCGATGCACCCGTGGAGAATGCTAGACTCGTGCGACGCGAGATCTGCAAAATGACCGGCTTACTGCCATCTCGCTTTAGCAACGCGACAACACAGGAGCTATTCCTGGCCGGAACAGAGCCGCACGATAATTCGGCAGACTACTTTGCAAACGACAGGAAACTAATCTTGCCCGACGCGTACGCACGCTGGTGCGCAAGCCGTGATAATACGATCGGCGCACATGTGCGATCCGAGTTTCGAATCACAAGTCCGCCGTCGAACGCGCATTATCAGATCGATCCTGTCCTGCCAAGCTCACAGCAGATGGTTGAACTCACTGCGGCGTGCGCAAGCGACGTGGAATGGTTCGTGAATGGCGTGCGAATCGTCCAGGCGCGCGACGGCCGCTTTTTCTGGCAGCTCGCCGCCGGCGAGTGGAACGTGCGCGCCGTCAGCCAGGACAAACTGGCTGACGAAAAAATTACTGTCGAAAGCAGCAATTAGCGCCTCTGTCTAATGCGCGCTCTCAGCGTGTTCGGCAGGCGCGACGTGGCGTGAAGCGCTGCCATCATTCTCGGCTCGTCTGCGCATGCGCTGGAATTGTCTTTCGAGTTTCTTTAGGTCTTCGTCGGATAAATCTTCGAGATCGACAAGTTGGTTGCGCGCTCCTTTGAGCGCACGGATAAGCTCGTCCAGCTTCAGGTGCATCGCTTTGGCGTCACGATTCTGCGTGTTCTGAATCAAAAACACCATCAGGAAGGTCACGACGGTGGTGGCGGTGTTAATGATGAGTTGCCATGTATCGGAAAAATGAAACGTCGGACCAGTCACGATCCAAACAAGAATGACCAGTACGGCCCCGCTAAATGCCCAGGCACTGCCGAGCATGACCGATGAGCGGTGTGCGAACACGCGGAATGCGTCGCTGACCATGCAAAAGAAATCGCGTTCTTGCTCGTGTTCTTTAAGTTCTTGCCTCTGGGTTTTGTTCACGGTGCCACTTAATTCTTCGCGCGTGAGTCTGGAGTTGCGCGCACGGAGGGTTGTCTGAGTCAGAGGTTTGGGCATAAAGCGAATTGATTTTCCCGTGGTTTTACGGAACACTTAACACCCGAAATCATGCAGCAGGTGCCCGCGTTTTCACGTCTGCAAACTGTTCCGTCTGCGCCCCCGAATACTGTCGGGGCGAGGCCGAAGCTGTGGATACTGGATTCGTGGCGCGACCTGGTTTTGTACGTTGGAACACCGCTGTTGCTGATTCCTGCCTTTGCGCTGGCCCAGGCCAGGTGGAGTCCGCAGGACATTTATCTCTTCGTCGCTGCGTTCGGCGCGATGGGTCATCACCTGCCGGGCATGATCCGCGCTTACGGCGATCGCGCGTTGTTCGAACGTTTCAGGTGGCGTTTCATTTTGGCGCCGTTGTTTCTGCTCGTAATTTGTGTCGCGTTCTTTTGGTGGGACCTCAAAGGAATTTTGCTGGTCGTTTTCTTCTGGGGTGTCTGGCATGGATTGATGCAGACGTACGGCTTTTGCCGCATCTACGACGCGAAAACGGGAACATTCGATAGGCTGACGCGCCGGCTCGATTTCGCGATGTGTCTGATCTGGTTTGCCACTGCGGTGGCACTTTCGCCGTATCGGCTAAGCGACACCCTGGACACGTATTACATGTGTGGGGGGCCATTTATCCCTCCCTCGGTTGTGCAGCTGGGGCAGAACGCGATTTTAGGCGCAGCCATTTTTGTGTCGGTTTTGTTCGCCGCGCATTTTGTTCGCACTTGGATCGCTGGAAGCCGTCCGAATCCGGTGAAACTCGGATTGCTGGTCACCAGCATCGCGTTTTGGTGGTATTGCAACAATCTCGTCTCAAACATCCTCGTAGGCATCGCGCTATTTGAAGTTTTCCACGACGTGCAATACCTGTCGCTCGTTTGGATCTATAACCGCAATCGTGTCGAGAAAGACAGCAACATTGGCGGGTTCATGCGATTCGTGTTCCGAAGGAGCGGTTCGCTGATCGGACTTTATGTGGGCCTCGTTTTGGCCTACGGCTCGGTTTCGTACATCAATGCGCATATCGGAATGGACACGGTCAAACGGATCCTCACGGGCGTAGTAACCGCTTCCACGCTGCTGCATTTTTACTACGACGGATTTATTTGGAAAGTTCGCGAGCGTTCGACGCGTCAATCGCTCGGGCTTGCTGGCGGCACCGCTGACGTATCGCTCGGCGGACTCTTGCCAGGGTGGGCGTGGCACGGCTTGAAGTGGGTAGGTGTGTTCGTCCTTCCACTCGGTGCACTCTGGTTTTGGCAAACCCATCTGGCTGTTCCCGAAGTGCAACGAATGGCATGGCTGGCTGCCGATGTTCCTGACGGCGCAAAACCGCATTTCGATTACGGGTCGGCTTTAAAAAAACAGGGCAAGTTGGACGAAGCGATTGAACAGTACAAGACCGCGCTTCAATTCAATCCGAATTACGCGGAAGCACATCTGAACCTTGGCGATGCACTGGGTGGGCAAGCCAGATTCGATGCAGCACTCCCTCACATGGAAGCGGCGTTGCGGCTTCAACCGAACAACGGCGATTTTCATCTCATGTATGCGAATCTGCTGCAACGGATCGGACGCAACGACGAGGCCGCTGTTCACTTCGAAAGCGGTATACGCCTGAAACCGATATCGGCGGATGCACATTATAGTTACGCAGCATTTCTTGCGGCACTCGGCAAAAACGATGAATGCATCAGCGAGCTGCGGGCTGTTCTCCGGCTCAAGCCGAATTATCCGGACGCTGAGCTTCGCCTGGCGGACGCGCTTTCTGCAAAAGGCGACCTGAAGGAAGCCGAGGCATGTTATCTGGCCGCCCTTCGCGCCGACCCGGAGTTGACAGTTGCCTATAATAGTCTGGGCAGAGTGTATCTCGCTCAGGGTCAGGTTTCCCAGGCCGTGGTCCAATTCAATGAAGCGCTGCGGCGAAATCCGGACTACAAGGAAGCGGAGGAAAACCTCCGTGTTGCCAAGGCCGCCGATGCTGAGGTTTTCCCAGCCGCGCACCGGTGATCTTTGATCAATCGCGCTCTTCATCTCAATCTCGACGACGCGTGGCCTAACGAATCGGGCGGCATTCCTGCGGTGGACGCGCAAAGTTGGGGGCCGGGCTTGCGTTTTTCCGCGCCGCCACGGCTAGTCGAACAATTCTATCGCGAGCACAAGAGAAATCTGGCGGCTGCGTTTCTGCTGTATGGATCGGGAGATTTTCATTATTTGACCGCCCTCCGGTTGCGCAGCGTCACCGAACCGATCGTTCTCGTTTCATTCGACAACCATCCGGATTGGGATGTGCGGCCGCCGAAATGGGCCTGCGGTGGATGGATCAATCGCGCGCTGGAACTTCCAAATGTGCCGCGCGCGAGTGTTTGGGGTTGCGGCAATTTTGAATGCTGGTGGCCACATCAGATTTTCGGCAACCGCCGCGCGGAACGCGCCGGATTCCTTGACGTGCATCCGTGGGCGAACGATCGGCCCATGAAGGACAGACAGCGCAAGGGTGCAATCTTGCGCGATAATTGGCGCGAGCACTTTGAAGAGTTTTCGAAAGGTCTCGCTGGCAAAAATATTTACGTGACGATCGATCTCGATTGCCTGCGGGTTGAAGAGGCGGTGACGAATTGGGAGAGCGGTCGCTTCGCGCTAGCTGATCTGGAGTGGGCGCTTCGAAAACTCCGCGCAGCTTCCAGGATCGTCGCTGGCGATCTTTGCGGCGCGTATTCGCCGCCGCATTACGCGCGCGGGAAGCAACGTTTCGCCGCCGAGTTCGACCGGCCAAAGCTTGTTCAACCGAATCTTGAAAGGGCGCGCCAGATAAACCTGGCAGCTCTCGAGAGACTGTGGCCGCTCCTTGCAACACTTGTGTAGGGCAAAGCACCGTTTGCGAGATGCGATTTTGATTTGCAGCGAATTGCGATCGTCTCTTGTGAGTCGAAAATACTCCTTCTTTGAACGAACGTTTCCTGATCTTACTCCTCTGCCTTGCCGCGGCGCTTCGCGTTTTTATCTACTCAGCTGCATTCCCCTTCTTCAACAATATTGATGAAGACCTGCACTTTGATCTCATCACGCACTACTCGCATGCGGACGTCCCGCGCCGTTTCGATCCGCTGAAGGATGACACACTAAACTGGATTATTCCGTACGCTTCGCCTGAATTCCTTTCGAGCCCGGAGCAGTTTCCCGGCGCAAGTTTTCCAGCGCCTTTATGGAAACGATCCTGGTCAGAGATTGAGCCGGAAATTGCGGTCACGAGAGCCGCATGGAGCAGCGAAATCAACTTCCAGTCTTCTCAGCCACCGTTGTACTACGCGCTGGCAAGCGAGTGGTGGTGGATTGGGAAGCAGATCGGATTAACCGGGATTCAATCGTTGTATTGGATTCGGTTTCTGAATGCTCTGATCGTCGTAATGACAGTTTGGCTGGGCTACGTCACTGCGAGCATGGTTGCGCTGCCGCGGGCGGATCTGCGAATCGGGGTGCCGCTGCTTCTTGCTTTCCTTCCTCAGAATGTGTTCTACGCAATGAACAACGACGTCCTGTCGCCTGTTTGCTTCGGCGTGCTGTTCCTTTGCGTTTTGCAATGGTTGCGAACGAATGCGCCGAGCTTTTTGTTTGGAGCGTTCACGGGTCTGGCGATCGCCGCGACCTGCCTCACAAAGATGTCGAACGTCCCGGCGGTCGCAGTCGCCCTTGGAATTGTTATTGCCAGAGTTGTGGTGATTATCCGACGAGCACCTCGCGCGGTGCTGATCGCGCTTGTGGCGATTGTATTGTGTGCCGCGATTCCCATTGGCAGTTGGATGCTCTGGACAAAGTCTCATTTCGGCGATCTGACCGGATCGACAGGCAAAATTGCTTTGCTCGGTTGGACGCGAAAACCGTTTGGCGATTGGTGCCGCCATCCGATTTTCAGGCCGCGCGGTTTATGGATTTTCTGGTCGGACCTAATCGCGAGCTTTTGGCGCGGCGAAGTCAGCTGGCACGGTCTGCCGTTGCATTGGCATGTTGCCGATGGATTTTACGCCATTTCGACGTTGGTTTTTGTCGCTGCGGCCATCGTCGGCTTACAGAAGCGGGCCGGACTTACCGCTTTTCAGCGAAAAGCGATTGGAAGTGCAATTTTGATTTTTCTGGCAGGCGTTGCATTTCTTGCGCTGCTCTCGATTCAATTCGATTTCGGCAACTGCATCAACCCGTCACGGGAACACCCTTATTTTGCGTCTGGGCGATTGCTAAGCGGCGCACTGATTCCGTTCGCCGTCGTCTATGTGTATGGCGTTTCCTGCCTGTGTCGTCGCATCAATACCGCTTTGCCTCTCATCGTGTTGGGAATGATTGTCGTGTTCGTGACAACCTCCGAGATTCTCCTGAATCGAGTCGTGTTTGTGAGCGAGCACAACTGGTTTCATCTTTAACATTTCTGTATTCGATCGAGTGCGACTCGAGACTACACGATGCCGCGTTTCCTCGGTGACATCCGTGCCACCCACCGAAAAACGGGCAGCGGCATCAATCGAGCCAGAAGCATCAACAGCTTCATCGCAAACCCCGGAATTACGAGCGGCCGGTCTGCTTCAAGTGCTGCGAGCGCATCGCACACGACTTGTTCGACCGAGACTTGAAGGAAATCTGGGCCGGGTCCGGGACTTACATTACGGCCCGCACGACTGGCGACTTCCTGAAATTCCGTCGCCACCGGACCGGGGCAGAGAGCGCAAACGCTCACCCCCGTTCCGCGGAGCTCGGCTCTAAGCGCTTCAGAGAAGCTTGTTACATAAGCCTTAGTGGCGGCGTAAACAGCGGAGCCGGGGATCGGGAGAAAGCCAGCCGACGAACTGACGTTGAGAATCCCGCCGCGGCGATTCGCGATCATCTGTGGAAGCAAATGACGAGTAACCAAAGTTAGCGTCTCGACATTTACGACCGTCATTTCCTTGTTACGATCAGGGTCGCTCTTTGCGAAAGGACCGCTGTCGCCGAGTCCGGCGTTGTTGATCAAGAGATCGACCTCGAGTTGTTCGCGATCAAGCCACGCCAGCAACTCCCGCAACTGCGCAGGATCAGCGAGATTGGTTTTGCGAATGTGGACGAGGAGTTTCGGATGCTCTCTTTGCAGTTCCTGAGCTAGCTCGATCAGTCTTTCGTCACGTCGCGCAACCAAAATCATCGAGTGCGCACGACCGGCGAGTTGACACGCAAATTCACGGCCAATCCCGGCTGAAGCTCCAGTGATAAGTGCGTTACAACTATCGAGTTTCATCGACTCTCCAAAGATTCCAGCTCGCGCTCTGTCAATGCCCGCCAATGACCGCGCGGGAGGTCGCCAAGCCGAAGATTACCGATCCGTACGCGGATAAGATGTTTGACGTGATATCCAACGGCTTCGAACATGCGGCGAATCTGGCGATTGATTCCTTGTCGCAACACAACGCGCAGGCGGACGCGCGACACGGAGTGGAGTCGCGCAATCTTTGCTCGATCACCGTCGAGAAAGATTCCGCGCAGCAATTTCGATGCGAGTTCGGGGTCCCACGGGCGATCCAGTGTCACTTCATATTCTTTCTCAATTTTGTAACGTGGATGCGTGAGGCTCTGTGCAACATCTCCATCATTTGTGAGAAGAAGCAGACCTTCGGTTTGTGCGTCCAGGCGCCCGACGTTGAACAGCCGCGAGAATTTTGCCGGCAGCAAATCAAAAACTGTATCGCGCACGTGCGGGTCTTTCCGGGTCGAAACGAATCCGGCGGGCTTGTGCAACATGATCGTGAGCGGCGGGACGACGTGAACAAGTTTGCCATTCACCTTGACGTGGTCGCGCCCGCCGGGTTGCGCGCTGAAGTCCGTGCAGGTTTCACCATTGATAGCCACCCGACCTGACGCGATCAATTCGTCGCAGTGCCGGCGCGATCCGACACCGGCTGCAGCGAGAAAACGGTTGAGGCGCACAATCGTGATTCGCAATTCGTTAAATCGTGAATCGTGGAACCGATTTAACGATGTAACGATTCAACGATTCACGAATTAGACGTCCGGTTTTGTCTTGGGCAGGCCGATCATCTTCTGACCGTCCTTCCACTGGCCGCGCTTTTTTAGAAGCTCGACACGCTCGAAGCGTTTCAGCACATTGCGCCTGGCCGCAATAGTGCCCGTTCCTTTTAAACTGCGATGCTGTGACATGGAATTGGCTAAAAGGTTAAAACAGTTACAAGTGTTATATACAAAATGAGCGAGGATACTAAGCTAGCCTCCGGATTTTTCAAACGCGGATTGCCCAATGGTTACTCACAATTGATTACTAAGTACGACGTATGTACCTGATCCGGTGACCTGGTGATATACGTGAAAGCGGCTGGTTACCTGCTTCTTCCAATAGTCCGCCCGGCTCTGCTCCACAATTAAGTAAACCGCTTTGGATTGCCCCCATTTCTCGAGCACGTCCTGTTCCTTCAGGAAGATGCCGGCCGAAAGTGTGCCAAGTGGCGCTTCCTTGCGGGGATTTTGATTAACAAAAAGGAATTTTCGATTGAGATAAAAAATCAGGCTGCTGCTATCGTCCAGTGGCCCTTCGAAGATCGCGTGGCCGCCTGTCTCGAGCTTTGGGTTCAGGTAACGCGCTACGTCGGCGAGCGAGAAATAAGGCGCTATTCTTGCCACCCCTACAACCATACTGAGCCCGGCAGGGATCATCGAAACCGCAAGTGCAACCGCAGCGAGTTTTTCGCGGGCTTTGAAAACAAAGTAGAGCGCTACCACCGAGGAAAACACGAACGACACCGCCGTAATAGCGAGCATCGGCCGCAGCGCCAGCCACGCAGAAGCGGGCATATCGTGTAACGCTTTCCAAGCAGTCCAGCGCGCGTCCATGATTCCCCAATTTCCGTTTAGAGTAGGCGCGGCCGCGACAAACAATGCTTCAGCAGCGGCTACTAAACCGACGAGACCCACCGCGATCGCACCTGCAGCGCGCAACCCTTGCGGGATCCGGCCCCAAGCCACGGCTGCCCAAAGCGCAAACGCGCTCCACATGCTCATCGAATAGTAATCTTGTCTTTGGCCTAAAAAAAGGAGGGGAACAAATATGACGCCCATCCAGCAGAAGAGCAGCCCATCGGCGAAACTGATCTCGCTCGGCCGCAACACGCGGCGCCAGGCCAAAATTATTCCCGGCAGGAGCGCCATCGACCATGGAAACCACCAGGCCGCATGGAGGACCACAAATTGATAGGCAGGCATGCCAAGGAAATCGTGGGTCTCATCAGTGAGCCCGCGCAGGTGTCCCAGCCATTCGGACCTGACCAAAAAACGGAAATAATGCGGGAAATGCCATTCCGCCCAGATGTGCCAGGGCGCCACGATCAGGAGAAAAATCAGCACATATTCCCACCTCAGCAGAGCGCGGAAACGAATCCTGGCTTCGCGATAAAAAATCGAGAGCAAGACAAAAACAACAGCGGGGTAAACCATGCCGAGCAGACCTTTCGTTAGGCAGGCGAGCGCAGCAAAGATCCAGACACCCGAAAACCACAGGCGTCGACGTCGATGGCGCCTGCGCTCATAGCCGCATATTCCGCAGAACATCGCCCCGGCCATGAATGCCGTAACGAGCGTTTCGGGCATGACAATGCGCGCGAGAAGAAACGTGCCGCAAAAACTGATAAACATCAGACCCGCAACGAAACCGCGCCAATAATCTGAGAGCTTTTCACCGATCAAAAAGATAAGTGCAACCGTGGCTACGACCGCTAGCGCAACCGGCAGCCGAGCCGCTGCTTCATTCACGCCGAGAATCTTGTACGAAGCAATGATGAGCCAGTAGAGCAACGGCGGTTTTTGCAGTCGCGGTATACCGTTGTTCGTTGGGAGCAACCAGTTATGGCTTGCCACCATTTCGCGCGCTGCTCCGGCATATTGGCCCTCGGTTTCGCTGTAGAGGTCGCCGGTCCCGATGGTCACGATGTGCAGCAGCGCCGCGAGCGCGATCAGAATCACCAACAGAGCATGGCGAGTCGGCGGGGGCGGAAGCGCCGGTGGCTCCAGCAGCGTTTCTTCAAGGCTTAACGTGCGTGCGTCCGCGGTCATTGTTCACATTCTTCACCGGAAACCGTTCCAGCTCGGGATGCACCGTCGCTATGTTCACCGGATTCGGCTTTGTAGTACGTTTTCCAATGCTCAGGCAAACGCAGCAATTTTCCCGTCGGCATCTCGATCAACGCGAGCATCTGGCGGCACTCGGCGATCAAGGCGTTGTCTTGCGGACGCGTAATGTGGAATGCGCACCAGAACCGCGCGCGTTCTACGCGATCCAGCCAGCCCTCAATCACAAGCCGGTCGCCGAGCTTCGCCGCCCTTCGGTAGTCAATCTCGGTGCGGACCACGACCGGATACGTTTGCTTTTGCGCCATCTCCACGAGCTCGAGCCCGAGTTTCTCAGCAAGGTGTGTGCGCGCGATCTCGATGAAGCGCAGATAGGCGATATTGGATACAACACCTCCGCAGTCGGTGTCGAAAAACATTACCTGGACGTCTGTATGAATACGGGGCGCCATGGCCAATTTCACATTTCCGATCTAGAGTAGATTTGACAGTTCCATTCCGCACGCTTTTTGGTCAGGATACGAAACAAGATGATTTTGATGGCTTCCCAATTCATGTGCCGAACGCGGAGACAAATGCTCTTGCTGGCGGGGCTGATTTTAATACTCCATGCTGGGTCTGTCGCAGGCTCCGAAGGCCCATTGAAGTTTGCAGGAGTCGCTTTTTCCCCGGGTTCGACGGTCAAGGCCAATGCTCCATTGAGCACACAGGAAAAATCGTTGGCGGCTCAAGGAGGAAATGTTGCGCCGCCGAACGCCGTGGCCGTACTGGCGACACCTGTAAATTTCGACCCGCGAAAGAGCTGGCCCGTGTTGATAGCCTGTTCCACGAGCGATTTCAAACGTCAGAATCGAGATGATCTCGTTCAGTTTTACCGCACGGCCGGCCTCAGTGAAGGTTGGGTGCTGCTTGCGGGCGACGGACCGCAGCCTGCGCGAAACGATACCGCCGCGTGGCGCGGAGCAATGACGCTCGCTGCCATTCACGCGCTGCACAGCAGCTTTCCCGGATCGGCAAAGTGGCCAATCGCGTGTGCTGGGTTTTCGGGAGGAGGAAAAGGTGTTGGTTATGTTGCGCCGCTGCTCGCGAAGAATGGCTGTCGCGTCATTGGTGTCTACATGACCGGCGCAAACCAAGACCACTTGAGCGATGGATACGCCCGAATCCAGCCTGGCACGAATTTTTTGAGCACTCCAATTTACATCAGCGCCGGTCACGACGATCGAATTGCGACGGTAGAACAGCAATACAACGTCGCCGGTTCGATCAAGCGAACCGGGTTCAACCGAATGCGAATCGGAACTTTCCGCGGCGGACACGAAGTGAATGACGGACAAACTTCGGTCGCTTTGGGCTGGTTCCGCCAACTACAATAGTCGGCACAGCGTGCGCTCACGAAATACCCGCTAGAATTGCGGTGGTCAGTCCGTGAGGATCATCGGTCCCGAGTGCGAATTTTCGTCTATCCTGCAAGGAGATCGCTACCGCGTCGAGCCCCGAAACATTATATAGCCAGCCGTACGGCGTCAGGTGAATTCCCCAGCCGTACTACCACTTGATTCGAATCGGCTCGCAAGCGGCAATCTTCGCAACGGGGACTCTCTTGCGAATCACTCCGATGCCGAACGCCGCGCACAGCGTCTCGTCGTCCATGATAATCCTGAGTTTATAAAGCAGGACAAGACAAACCAGCAGGATTAAGGAAAGGAACATGGCCGGCTAGTGAGCCAGCGCTTCAGTCAACCCGTTTGCAATCGAAATGAACACGACAAGTGGCCAAATTATTGCATGACCGACCTGCGTGTGCTCGTATCGCGTCACAACAGCTTGTCGGCGGCCGCCGGCGGACTCGCCGCTTGCTGAAATTTCTCCAGTGACTTCACTAAATTCCCAGGCAACGGCCGGACACGATCAAAGATGCGCGCGGCGAGCGGTTTTGCCGTCATGTAACCGGCGGCAAACATTTCCAGCCGCGCATCGAGATTATCAATGTAGTGAAGTGCCATTGCTTCGGGCGTTTTCGGCGCGACGGGCGAACCAAATCCCGGTTCACCATGATGCGCGCCGATCAGATGCAAAAGATGCATTCGCACATCTTCCGATGCCGGCGAGAGATTCTTCCATGCGTCGGCGTTCTCCACGCTCAGCCTTCTCCACAATGCATTCACCAGCTCCAATCCAATGGAGATGTGTCCCATCAGCTCGCCGAGCTCGTCATAACTCATGACAAATCCATGTTCCGGCAGCGCGTTCTCCCACAGTTTACCGGAATCGTGGAAAAGAATTCCCGCCAGTAACAAGTCAACGTTTAACTCGGGGTAGAGCGGGGCGATCTGCTTCGCCACGCGCATCATTTGTGCTGTGTGCTCGACCAGTCCGCCGCGCCGGGCGTGATGATAATTGCGCGCGGCGGCCGTGCGCCGGAACCGGTCGCCCCATTCATTAAGGAAAGCCTCACTTAGCGCGTGCAAGCGGGGATCGGCGATTGCTGCCACGGTTTCCCTTACAAATTGAAAATCGGACGCCTGTTTGGCACGTAAATCTGCAGGGCCTTGGAGTAGTTCATTCTTTTCCTGCTGGGTCAATGGCCGCACCGTCCACTTGCGGGCATCAAGTCCGTATTGCGAGTGGTAAAACTCGGCGGTGAGCTCGATGAAGTCCTGACTGGTTAACGCGCTGCACGTTTTGTACGCGGGATGATCGCTCCAGACGCGCAAGGTCATCCGGTCGCAGGCGTCGGCCAATGTAAGCTCGCAGTACGGCTGCTGTTCGCGCGTGAGCTTGGGCGTCGCGCTTTCCACCTGGACGTGCACGCGTGCCAGCACGATGCCGTCCTGTGCCGCACGGCGAACCTCAGTCAGGGTTAGCAAATTCATCCGTTCCGGAATGTATCACGAGCCGCAACTCACGCTCTACTAAAGGCATCCTGCCTGTTGGGCAACTGGGCCTCTCGCCTGGCTACTTCAGCGAAACCACAGACAAGATGTCTGTGCTACGTTGCGCTTCTCCAATGTTTCTGAAACATCTTGAATGCAGCGCGTGCGGACTTGAGCACAAATCATCTCGGCTGCAAAATCTTTGTCGCTCCTGCAATAAACCGCTCTTTGCGATCGTTGATCTCGCCGCGGCGAGTCGAACCCTGCAGCGCGAAACGTTGCCCACGCGCGACAAGTCCTTGTGGCGTTATCGCGAAGTTTTGCCATTGCCGGGCGATGTTGAACCAGTGTCGTTAGGCGAAGGCGGAACGCCGTTGTTACGCGCAGAGAGATTTGCTGACGATATCGATCTCTGGATCAAAGATGAGTCGCTCAATCCAACGCAAAGTTTTAAGGCGCGCGGAATGAGCGTGGCCGTTTCGATGGCAAAACATCTCGGCGCAACCAGCCTCGCAGTTCCCAGCGCTGGCAATGCCGGTGGCGCGCTGGCCGCGTATGCCGCTCGCGCCGGTCTCGAAGCGCGCGTCTTCATGCCGCGCGACACGCCGCGTGCGAATATTGTCGAGTGCCGCGAGCTGAACGCTCACGTCACGCTGATCGACGGGTTGATCACTGATTGCGCCGCGGAAATCGGCCGGCACAAAGCAAAAGAAGGCTGGTTCGACATGTCCACGTTGAAAGAACCGTATCGCATTGAAGGAAAAACGACGCTCGGTTACGAATTAGCAGAGCAGCTGAACTGGCAATTGCCCGATGTGATTCTTTATCCCACAGACGGTGGTACCGGACTGATCGGAATGTGGAAAGCATTCGATGAAATGGAGACGCTTGGCTGGATCGCGAACAAACGGCCGCGCATGTTCGCGGTGCAGGCTGCCGGTTGCGCGCCAATTATTCGCGCATTCGAAGCCGGAGAAAGAACCGCCGCAGAATTTCCAAATGCGCGCACCATAGCCTCCGGCTTGCGCGTTCCAAAAGCCATCGGCGATTTTTTGATCCTCAATGTTCTTCGTGAATCGAACGGCGGCGCGATTGCTATCGACGACGGAGAAATGGTTCGCGTCGGGCGCGAGGTCGG
This sequence comes from Verrucomicrobiota bacterium, assembly GCA_003218945.1. GTDB lineage: Bacteria > Verrucomicrobiota > Verrucomicrobiia > Chthoniobacterales > UBA10450 > Udaeobacter. Next base: position 21,994 of record QHPE01000166.1, read on the forward strand.
AGCGAAGGAAGGTCTCTTCGTCTGTCCGGAAGGCGCTGCGTGTTTCGCAGCTTTGAAACTGCTACGTCGCGACAAACGGATCGCGTCCGCGGAACGCATCGTGATTTTCAATACCGGCTCGGGAATCAAATATCTGGACGCCTATTGAGCACAGATTATGCGGATCCCAACGGACTACAAGGCTTGCCCCCCGCAAAAACGAGACCGTGTTACTTTCGTTTCCCAGCGAAGATGGAGATGCGTTTTGCAAAAGCTTTGGCGGGCTCGGCGTAGAAACGCCGTCCGAGTTCCAGCGCATCACGGCGTAGTCGTTTGCAGCGTTTACCAATCATTTTCTGCAGTTTTCCCAGTTCGTCAGCGAATGCTGCGTCGCCGCGTTCCTTCTCCAGGCGCGCAAGGAGAAAATCGAGATCGTGCTCACTCCCCAGCAATTCACCCAGGATCTCCGCGTCATGAGCCATCTCTTCCAGAACCGTTCGGTTCAGTGGGTGCAAAATTCGTAGTTGATACCAGGCATCTTTCACCCGCTTGCGCCAGGCATGAAAGTTTTCCGCGTCCGGATCATCAATCGTTTTCGCAAGTGCGCGTTGGCCGCGCCTGTAAATTTTACATACCGCGTTGCAAATCTGTTTCCAGTTCAGGCCATCGAGGGGCCAGTCCATCAGGCGTGCTTTTATTCGTTCCAATTGCGGAATCGCCTGGCGTTGCCAACCGGCGAACGCTGCGGAAAAACTTTCGCGTTCGAGGAGCAATAGTTCTTCTGTGCACGGAAAGAGCTGTTTTTTGGAATTTTTCGCCGCCTTTTCGCGCAGTTGAATAAACGTCTGCAGTCGCACCTGAGCGTCGCGCAAGTCTGAGACCATCCGGCCAATCTTGCGCACGCAACGATCCTCCTTCGTGTGACAATTTTTGCCGACCTTCCCGGCCGCAAGCCGCATCGCCGCGCGCAATTTTTTCAAGTGCTTCCGCACTTCGTGCACAGTGACGCCGCGTTGTTTGGCGGGGTGTTGGCACAAGTGCAAAGCCGAGTCGATTTGTTCGCAAAAAACTCGCTTGAGTCCCCCGGTCAGGGGTTCGCGCAATTTCAAACGAAAGCCCATGGCGTGCTATTTCAGCGCGAGCCGCACGTTGCTGTAGCGCTTTTCGCCGGTGACTTCCCGTCCAAACCACCAGGGCGCTTTGAATCTGCGGTAGCTCGCGCGATCGGGAAATTCTACCTCCGCCACGACCAGACCGGCATGTCTGCCCCGGTAAATATCGAGCTCGATCAGAACGTTCTCCCAGGGAATTTCGTAGCGCACCTTGCGCAGTCTTCTCCCGGTCGTGCCGGGCCAGAGCGCTGCGAACTGTTTCGGGCTCAGCTTGATCTCGCGTTCCTCGCGATGGGTGCCCCGACGGACCTTGAACGTCAGCGACGCGCTGCGGCCTGTCTTTCGGAGGCGGACCTGTCTGCCGGCCGATTCGCTTGCCAGATAACCTTGCTCGATAACAAAACTTCGCGACCGTTTCAGGTTATCCGGCAGCCATTTGACCAAAAATTTTCGTTCAATTTCGCGATTGTTTCGCGTTCGATTGACCCTTCCCCTTCCCACAAGCTGAACATCCTAGACGCCGTCGGTGTGGTGTCGAGACTTTCGCGCAGACAAAGGTGAAACGCGTTGTCCGCACGCGTTGGCAAAGAACTGCGGCTGTTCCGCCTGATATCTGCGCCCTTGGCGATTCGTCTGCCATCGCCTTGACGACAAGACTATCCTGCTGGTACTTCTCAGCCCGGCACCCGCTGGACAAATTCGCTGAGAGCACTCGCAACAGCGAAAATTGGCCATGCTGACATTGCCACAATGATAGCGAAGAGCAGCGCTTCAATAGTGAACTCCACCGCGCTTTCGCCCGCGAGATAACGCCGGGCCAGCTCGCGAAATGACTGGCGCGTCGCCAATCTTTGCGGACGGGTTCGTCTGACGATTGTTCGCTTCACTGTAATCGCAGTCATAACACCACGGTTAGATACGACAGAAGCGCGCCGCGTCAGGTTACGAATTGTTAAAAGCCGATGACAAGGTGGTAACGACCGGGCGCGATCCGATGTATAGCTTGCTAACTACTCGCCAGCCTAGCGTTTGCGCACGCTGAATCCTTTGTGGGAGCCCCTGCGCGTCCGTTCGCGGAGAGCGACTGGTAATTCAGCAGCGAGAGCACGCCATCGTCGCCTTCCACCAGTGCCGTGCAGCTCTCGACCCAGTCGCCGCAGTTGTAGTATGAAACTTTGCCGAATTCCCGGATCGCTGCGCTGTGGATGTGGCCACACAGGACGGCGTCCACATGATACCGCTCCGCGTAATGCGCCACAGCGGCCTCAAATTTCCCGATGAAACTTACCGCGTCTTTCACGGTTTGTTTAGCATAGGCGCTGAGGGACCAGTAGCCCAGACCGAAACGGCGTCGGACGAAATTGATGAGCGGATTGAGCGAGAGCAAAAACTGGTAGCCAAGGTCGCCCGCAAACGCGAGCCACTTCATTCGGCCGCTGCCGGACACCACCACGTCGAGTTCGTGACC
>QHPE01000042.1 GCA_003218945.1 Verrucomicrobiota bacterium
CGTGCCCGACGGATGCAAGCCCCAATGCGGCGGAGCTAATACAGACCAATTTCGGAGGATTGGAATGCCTTAAACGCTTTGGCTGACGCCAGCCATTGCTTTTTAAAAGATCAGTCATCAACTACAATTTCCGCAATGAAACAAAATTTCCTTTGGCTCGGGGCCTTCCTGACGATTGTCTTTACTGTGTTCGCACAGGAGCCGTCTCCGTCGCCAAGCAGCGACGATTTTGATGTGATCGTCCGCGGCGGGACACTATATGACGGCACCGGCGCCAAGCCGCTACAGGCCGATGTCGCGATTCGAGGTGATCGAATAGCTGGCATTGGTCCCGCAGTCGCGGGAGCGAAAGCGAAAACGGTCATCGACGCCAAAGGCCTCGCCGTGGCGCCGGGGTTCGTCAACATGCTTTCGTGGTCAACAGAGTCGCTGATTCAGGATGGCCGCTCGCAAAGCGAAATCCTACAGGGCGTCACGACCGAGATCATGGGCGAAGGCGAATCGATGGGACCGGTGAACGATCGTGTGCGCGAGCACCAAATTCGCGAGCAAACCGACATCAAATACGACATCACTTGGAATACGCTCGCGGAATATCTTCAATATCTCGAAACGCACGGCATATCGTGCAATGTGGCGTCCTTCATCGGTGCGACAACCATCCGCGAATACGTGATCGGCTTTGAAGACAAACAGCCGACGCCGGAGCAGCTCGACGAAATGCGCGAACTAGTGCGGAAAGAAATGGAAGCTGGCGCACTCGGAATTGGCACTTCACTGATTTATCCGCCGGCGTTTTATGCGAAAACCGAAGAGCTGATCGAGCTGTGCAAAGTCGCGGCTAAATACCAGGGCAAATACATCTCGCACATACGCAGTGAAGGAAATCAATTGTTCGAGGCGGTTGACGAGCTGCTGCGGATCGCGCGCGAAGCGAACATTCCGGCCGAGCTTTACCACATCAAAACCGCTGGCAAGAAAAATTGGTCGAAAGAAGACCAATTGCTAACGCGTATCGAACGCGCGCAAAAGAAAGGATTGAACGTCCGTGCGAACATGTACACGTATACCGCCGCTGGAACAGGGCTTGACGCCTGTCTGCCGCCCTGGACTGAGGACGGCGGCTATCCCGAGTTGTTCAGACGGCTGCGCGACCCGGTGATGCGCGCCATAATTAAAGCCGAAGCACAGGTCGACAGCGATGAATGGGAAAACCTTTATCTCGCCGCCGGTTCGCCGGAGAAAATTTTGTTGGTGGGATTTAAGTCAGAAAAATTGAAGCCGCTGACGGGCAAGACGCTCGCTGAAGTCGCGAAGATGCGCGGAAAGGATCCGATCGATACGATCATGGATCTAATTTCCGAGGACGAATCGCGCATTGGCACGGTTTACTATTTGATGTCGGAGGAGAACGTGAAAAAGGAATTGCGGAAGCCGTGGATTTCCTTCGGTTCGGATGAAGCATCACAAGCGCCCGAAGCGCCGTTCACGAAATCAAATCCGCATCCGCGCGCCTATGGAAATTTTGCGCGTGTTCTCGGCAAATACGTTCGCGACGAAAAAGTTCTTTCGATGAGCGATGCGATTCATCGGTTAAGCGGACTGCCGGCGACGAATCTGGGCCTTGATCGCCGCGGATTTCTAAAGGAGGGAATGTTTGCGGACGTGGTCGTGTTCGATCCAGCGACAATCACAGATCATGCCACCTTTGAAAAACCGCATCAGTACGCGACTGGTGTGAAACATGTTTTAGTGAACGGCGTGCAGGTCATCAAAGACGGAGAGCACACTGGCGCGAAACCGGGGCGCGCCTTGTGGGGGCCTGGGAAAGTGAAATAGCACCAGAGCTGTGAGCCGTATGTGACGCGTGCGACTCATTTGCGCGTTTAAGAAACGAGACGACCTTCGCAAGTCCCTCGAAAGAAGCTCGGAGTCTTCTCTGCAGGTTGGTGTTTGGAATTTGGAGCTTTTTGGTTCGCGTGTTTGAACATGGAAACACGCCGGACGATGTTTAGTTTCTTCATGGATCCGATCAAAACCATCAAATTACGCTGGCTTCAGGGCGCGTTGCACGACATCACACAGGAGCTGTCCCGCTCGCAATTTTGCAGGTTCGCGCCGCAGGCTTGGGCACCGGCTATCAACGCCTATCGCTGCCAGGAGTGTATTCGGATCTGTCTAGATCTCGCGGGAGTCGAGCGTTCCTTGATCGATCTGACCGTCGAACCGCGGCGAGTGGTGATTCGCGGGACGCGCGAACTGCCAGAACCAAGCCACGCGGAAGAGCACACGGTGCAATTGCTCGCCATGGAAATCGATTACGGACCTTTTGAACGCGAGATCGATCTGCCGGTTGAAGTGGAAATCGACAAAGCCCACGCCGAGCAGCGCAACGGATTACTCTGGATTGCACTGCCATTAAGAAAACAATCATGAGTGCAGACAAGATTACCGCATTACAACCAACGATAGAGTCCAAACCCGCAGGCCAGGGCACCGTGGCGTTCGGCGTGGACGAAAGCCGGATGCCGCGTATTCCCGAAGAGCTGTCGATTCTGCCCGTGCGCGAGTTTGTTGTTTTTCCGGGGACGGTCATTCCATTGAATGTCCAGCGTGCGGCGTCGCTTAAACTGCTCGATGACACTTTGCCGCGCACGAAGGTGATCGGGCTTCTGACGCAGCGTGATGAGACAAAGGACGATCCGTCGCCCCAAGATCTGTACTCGATTGGGACGGCCGCGCTTGTGCTCAAACTTATTCGGCAATCTGAGAACGACGTGCTCGTGATTGTGCAGGGACTACGCCGTTTTTCGTTCCGCAAAATCATCGCGACCGATCCGTTTTTGCGCGCTGAAATCGATTTGCCGCAATCGATTGTGCCGCCGCCGAGCAAGGAATGGGAGGCCACTTTCCGCAATTTGCGTGATTCAGCTGCGCGTTTGTTCGAGCTGACGCCGGACGCGCCGGAACAGGCGCGCTTGATGATCATGAACATCGAGAATCCCGAGCAGCTCGCTGATTTTCTAGCGCCGAACCTCAATATAGAGGTCGCGCAAAAGCAGGCGTTGCTCGAAGAACTCGACGTCGAAAAACGGGTGCGTGCGGTACAGGAACACGTTTCGGCGCAGCTTGAGATCGCGCAGATCCAACAGCGACTGCAAAAAGATGTTGCGTCGCAATTCTCCGATGCGCAGCGGCGCGCTTATCTGCGTTCGCAGCTTAAAGCGATCCAGCACGAGCTGGGTGAGACCGAAGGCGGCAGCGAAGAACAAGCACAACAATTGCGCGTTCGCCTGCAGGAAGCCAATCCGCCGGAAGCAGTGATGAAACAGGCGGAGCGCGAATTGAAGCGGCTGGATTTCATTCCGTCGGCAAGTCCCGAGTTTTCGGTGATCGTGAGTTACATAGAGATTATTGCCGATCTGCCATGGAACAAATTGAGCAAGGACAATCTCGACCTCGATCAGGCGCAGCAAGTCCTGGATCGCGATCACTTCGATCTTGAAAAAGTTAAGAAGCGGCTGATCGAATATCTGGCCGTACGAAAACTCAATCCGCAGGGACACGGCGCGATCCTTTGTTTTCTCGGGCCTCCGGGCGTTGGCAAGACCAGCCTCGGTCAATCCATCGCCGACGCGCTCGGCCGCAAGTTTGTGCGGATTAGTCTCGGCGGGATGCGTGATGAAGCGGAAATCCGCGGACATCGCCGCACTTACATCGGCTCGATGCCGGGCCGGATCATTCAGGAGCTGCGCCGCTGCGGCACGCGCAATCCTGTTTTTATGCTCGACGAGATCGACAAAATCGGCGCGGATTTTCGTGGTGACCCGGCGAGCGCGTTGCTCGAAGTGCTCGATCCGGCACAAAATCATGCCTTCGTCGATCGCTACCTCGACGTGCCGTTCGATCTTTCGCAAATCATTTTTATCGGCACGGCCAATTACATCGAGGGGATACCCGAACCGTTGCGCGACCGCATCGAAATGATCTCAATCCCCGGCTACACCGAGCGCGAAAAACTCGAAATCGCGAAACGCTATCTTGTGCCGCGGCAACTACAAGAGAACGGACTCAAAGCCGAGCAATGCGAATTTCAGGAAGACGCGCTTCGCCGGATCATCAACGATCACACGCACGAAGCCGGCGTGCGCGAACTGGAACGACAGATCGGAGCGATTTGTCGTGGCGTCGCAGCGCAGGTCGCCCGCGGAAAAACGGAGCACGTAACGGTCACGCTCGATGTCGTTCGTGAAATGCTTGGCCCAGCCAAATACGTTCGGGAAACAAAACTCACGACGAGTAAACCCGGCGTGGTCACTGGCCTCGCTTACACTCCGCAGGGCGGCGAAGTGCTCCACATCGAGGCGACGCGTTATCCAGGGAAAGGCAATATCACGCTGACGGGACAAATCGGAAACGTGATGAAGGAATCTGTGCAAGCCGCGTTGAGTCTTCTTCGCAGCCGAGACGGTCAACTCGGTGTGAAGGCCGAAGATTTTCGAAAAAACGATGTCCACGTGCACGTCCCCGCCGGCGCAGTGCCCAAAGATGGTCCCTCAGCGGGCGTCGCAATGTTTACGGCGCTAGCGTCACTTTTTAGCAACAGACCGGTTCGCCCCGATGTTGCGATGACCGGCGAGATCACGTTGCGCGGGCTCGTTCTGCCCATCGGCGGATTGAAAGAAAAAAGCCTGGCTGCGATGCGGGCAGGTATTTCCACAGTGATCATTCCCATGCTCAACGAAAAAGATCTCGTCGACGTTCCCGAGGAGGCGAAACAAAAATTGAAATTTGTCGCCGTCGAAAACGTCGATGAAGTCCTGGCTATAGCGCTGGAGAAAAATGGCGGGCACGAAGCAGCTGGACCGGCTTCCCTAAAGACGATGACAAAGGACAAAGAAAAATCACTGAAAGCGGGAAGCGCTACTTAACCCACGACTATTAGCTGAGCTCTTCGAGAATCTTCGCCAAGGCTTCCGCTGGTCGTAAATGTGCAGTGATGGGTCTGCCGATACCGATGTAGTCTGCGCCTGCTTCGATCGCCTCACGCGGAGTCATGAATCGCTTTTGGTCGCCCGGTTCTGCCCAACTTGGCCGAATTCCCTGGACGGCAATTTTGATTTTGCCTCCGAATTCGCGACGAAGCGTTTTAATTTCACGCGGACTGGCGACGACTCCATGGATTCCTGCTTCGATGCCCAATCTGGCGAGGCGCAACACTTGATTTTCTACTGTGTCGGTGATTCCAACTTCGCGCAGCGTTTGTTCGCTCGAGCTGGTTAGTACAGTCACTCCCAGGAGGAGCATCTCGGCGCTGCAAGCCCCAGTGGCAGCGCGGATCATTTCACTGCCGCCGCTCAAATGAATCGTGAGCATTTGGACACCGAGGGTGCTGGCGGATTCGACTGCTCGCGCGACAGTATTGGGGATGTCGTGTAGTTTGAGATCAAGCCAGACCCTGGCGCCGGTGGACAAAACCGCGCGCACGACTTCCGGGCCTTCCGCCGTATAAAGTTGGAGGCCGATTTTGAAAAAGGAGATTTCGCCGCGGAGCTCCTCAACAAGTCCAAGCGCCTTTTCCGTGGTCGCAACGTCGAGTGCGACGATGATTTTGTCGTTTGTCATGTCGAGCGAATTCGAGACATCTCAGCATTCCGACCAACAGCAAGAGATTCCTCGACTTCGCGCGGAATGACAGAGCAAATTGCACGCTATGCAAGTCCTCGCTCCAGCGAAAATCAATATTTGGCTAAGGGTTTTGCGCCGGCGCAGCGACGGCTTTCATGAGATCGAGACGCTCATCGCGCCGATTTCGCTGTGCGACGAGATTCAAATTGAATCGTGCAGCGGAAAAAAAGCAATCGAGTTTCAGTGTGATGATCCGTCGGTGCCGAAAGGGGATGAAAACCTCGCCGTCCGCGCGGCGAACCTGTTTTTCGAGAGAACAAACGTTGACGGCGGTATTTCGATCGAGCTGAAAAAGAAGATTCCGCACGGCGCGGGTTTGGGCGGGGGGAGCAGCGACGCTGCTTCAACCCTGCTAGCGCTAAACGACCTGTTCGATACCAAATTGCCGCTTCAAACCCTTTCGAAGATGGCGGAGGCAATAGGTTCCGACGTGCCATTTTTCATTTTTCAATCCGCAGCAGTATGCAAGGGACGTGGCGAACTGGTGAGCCCGACGAAGTCGCGCGAACAATTATCGGTCTTGTTGCTGAAGCCCGAGTTCAGCGTGCCTACGCAATGGGCGTACTCGCACTGGCGAGACTCGCGCGAAATTCCAGGCGTCTCTTACGCCGCTCAAAAATTCGCCGGGCAAACGTTCGCGAATGATTTGGAGCGCCCGGTGTTCGAAAAATTCATTTTTCTCGCGGAACTGAAAGCGTGGTTACTAAAACGATCCGAAGTCGGCGCCGCGCTAATGTCCGGCTCAGGTTCGACAATTTTTGCCGTGATGCAAGAAGGTGCAGATTGCGACCTTCTGGTGAAGCGCGCGAAAGCCGAACTCGATCCAGAGTTATGGACATGTGTCTGCAAGACGCTGTGACGCTCTTGGGGCACATAGGCTGCCAGCCTGTGCTGCCCACCGCGAACCCAGTCACCAACGCAGCCGAGTAGGCGAAGCCTGTAGCGCGTCAAGATTAGCGGGAGCAAGAGCTGGCGCGTGCGTCGTGATGTGCGGCACTGCGCCAAAACCGCTTACTCGCCCAGATCTCAATAAGACGCACAAAACAGTACGCGAATACGACAGGCCAGAGTACCAACAGAGTAATGTCTCGCCCGAGGTTGAAGGTCAGGCCAGTGCCAAGCATGAACAGCACAAGGCGGGGAAGCGAACTTCGTTGTTGCCACCAACGTATGAGTAGAGCGGTCCAAAACGCCATGATGATACCCGCTGCCACCGGCCCAAAAAATTGACCAAAATTCAAAACGCCACCCCCGATCATTCCGGTAGAAACCGTGGCGACAACGCCTAGCTCAGAGTTCGGGTCCTCCAAGCCGCGCCACTTGGCATAGTCAATTCCAATGAACGGCTTTGAAGGCCAAACCACACGCGGAATCGCGTTAAGCAGCTCGTTCAAGTATCGTCCGCCATACGCCGGAGGGGCCGCTCCCGAAGCAAGGTAAGCGTTTGCGAAGCAAAGCTCCTGGATCA
>QHPE01000043.1 GCA_003218945.1 Verrucomicrobiota bacterium
CTGGATTAATTCCCCCGCTACCAATGAAGCCACCCATGTTGACGGGCGTGCTTCGGTCAAAAGTTGGCGTTTGGCCGCCGATCTGGGCATTGCTAGGGCGAACGCAGTAAAAGGTGCTCCCTTCTCCACCGATAAAAAGATTGCCGTTGGTGTCCACATCGAGTGTTCCGTACACAGGCCCGTGGGGAACAACGATCGGATTCTGCCAGGTGACCCCGCCATTGGTGGAGCGTTGGAATTCCACGCCGCCGCCGCTGCAGTTAATGCCACTGGTATTGAAAGCCGTGTCCAGGGCCATTCGTCTTATCGATGGTGAACCACTGCTTGTCGCCACCGCCGCCGCCTCTTTCGCCCGAGAGCAAACTCCAGGATTGGCCACCGTTGGTCGAGCGCCACAAGTCGTCGCAAAAAAAGGATAGGTTAACGTCCGACTGAAGGCTCAGATAGAAAAATTGCCCGATCTCGTTGGAGTTTGTGACCGGGTCGCTGCGGAAAACGTTATTCTCCAGAACACCGGGAAACGTCCAAGTGGTGCCGCCGTCACTGGTGTATCCCCAGCCACCCTGCCGGAAGTTGGATGTTACGTCGTTGAATTGCCTCCAGGCGATTGTCATCTTGCTGCCGTTTGTGGGGTCAACGGAAATGGAGCACTCGTTTGCAGCGTCTCCCAGGATGTTGTTCCCATTTGCATCGACGTTTGCCTGGAAACTCGTAAACGCACCGAATTGCGAGATCATCCGCGGCGAGGTCTCCATCTTTCGAGGAGGCGCGGGCGGATTATCGTACGTTTCAAGCGGCTCATTCTTGGGCGCCTTCAGTGTCGGTGCCAGCTGAGCTGAAGCGCTGGCCAGCGCGATAAGTGAAAGCAGGCAAGTGAAAACGGTGACCTTTACGATTTTAGAACGAATTATCATATGAAGCTCCTGTGTGGATAGCGCGGAATTAGATGCAGCCGAGGACAGTCGTCAAGCTAAAGTAAGGCGTCGTAATGGTTGAGGATCTTCCTGGCAAGTAAGGCTTGGTAACAGCTTTGTTACGTTTCGATTGTCAATCTGGCCGGTTGCCGTTTCTTTCCGCTGTGTGCGTCATCGCACTTGACGGGCTGAGTAGATAGCAGTCGTTCATCGCGCTCAGACTCCTCACAATCGCGCATGATGTTTTGCCGCAGCTTTCGCGTTCCGGTGCTTGCTCACGCCGCCTAAAACTTGACGCATTGTCATTTTATCGGTGCGATGCTCGTTCAAGTCGATCCATGATCGCTGCGCCGAGTCCGTGAGAGGGAATGCGTTCCGCAACGATAAGATCGAGACCCAGCGCGTCGAGTTCGCGGAGATGCCGAAAAAGATTTGTCGCAGCTTCTCGCAAGTCCTGACGGGCACTCAGGTTTCGAATCGCAACGAATCCCGCGCGGCTGGTGACGCGGCCGCTCCAGGCGAGAAAGCCGACGCGCTGATTCTTCGGCGGCGAGTACGTCTCGGCATTGTCGATCAAACGCAACGGGGTTGCCGGCGCATAATGCGACGGCAACTGCCCGGGAGCGGCCACAATTGTGGCATCAACATCCTGCCGATGGAGTGCCGGCTGGAAGCCGATACCACGTAGCTGCTCTTCTGTAATTGGACCACGTCGCAAGATCTCGATCCCGCCGTCCCGAACAGTAACGATTGTCGACTCAATTCCGTGCTCTGCCGGTCCCGCATCGATTATCAATGGGATGCGTCCGTCGAGTTCATCGAACACGTGTTGCGCAGTAGTTGGACTGATTCGACCGAAGCGATTGGCGCTCGGTGCCGCCAGCGGTTTGTCAAACGCACGGGCAATCTGGGCGAAAATCGGATGCGCACTCAGTCGAACTGCCACTGTGTCGAGACCTGCGGTCACGATATCAGGAACGATCTCCCGTTTCGGCAAAACGATCGTGAATGGGCCAGGCCAGAATTTGTCGGCCAGCCTGACGATTAGTTCTCGATCTTTCTCAGGCAGAACCACAATTCTCTCAAGCCATTCGCGATTCGGGAGATGAACAATTAGCGGATCGAAACGTGGCCGTTCCTTTGCTTCAAAGATCTTCGCCACAGCAATGGGATTGAGCGCATCAGCAGCGAGTCCGTAAACGGTTTCCGTTGGAAGCGCAACGATCTCGCCTTGTCGCAGCAATTCAACCGCGCGCGCGACCGCTTTCCTGCGTTTGCTCGTCGTTGATGTCGTGGCAAAATCGGTTTGCACTTATCCGTGACGTAGAACGTCGTCATTCCGCTGGCTTACGCCATATTGAGCTAGAATTTACCACCCGCGCTCCCGCGTCCGCCACAGGACGGATTCGCCGTGGCGAACTACAGAACCTGAGGGCGCAAAGGATTTGAAATTCTGCTCTGTGATCTCGGACACTCTAGGCCAGGAGGCCGGGCGGTTAAATAGCCAGTTTGAGTCGGGATGGCAAAACAATCTTCCTGTGTTCTGTTTAAGTTGGCAATTTCGCGGCCAAGACCGCCTCGGATTGTTTCCTGCGAAATATTTGCAGTTTTTCGCCAACCGTCTCATCCGAGGTGGCGAGAATTGCAGCCGCCAGGAGAGCGGCATTTTTTGCGCCGGCCTCTCCGATCGCCAACGTTCCGACCGGAATCCCGCCTGGCATTTGCGCTGTGGACAAAAGCGAGTCCAGCCCCTGGAGCTTCGACTGAATGGGCACGCCCAGGACCGGCAGCCATGTGTGGGCGGCAATCACTCCAGCCAGATGCGCCGCTCCCCCCGCGCCCGCAATAATGACTCGCAAGCCGCGATCGGCTGCGTTTCGCGCAAACTCCGCGGTAGCATCAGGGGTCCGATGAGCCGACAGCACACGCGCTTCGTTAGGCACGCCTAGTTCGTCGAGTATTTCCACGGCATTGCGCATCGTGTCCCAGTCGGATTTGCTTCCCATGATTACGGCGACCAAAGGTGTCGATTCAGGCATAGCCACATTGTAGGGTGTTTGATTCGTTCGCCAAGTGGCATTGGGTTCCAGCCAATATCCCATCGGCAAAGATGCCGATGCCACGCGTTAATGCGATATTGTGTCTATGAAAATTCATGGCCCATCGATCGTCCTGATCGGCATGATGGGCGCGGGGAAATCGTCCGTGGGACGCTGTCTCGAACGCCGAACCGGGCTCACGTTGCTGGACACCGACGAGATCGTTTCTTCGAAATTCGGTATGTCGATTCCAGAAATTTTTGCCAAACACGGCGAGAACAAATTTCGTGAAGCGGAAGCGAAAGCAGTTCGTGCAATGGCAATACCGAAAAAGACAATCATCGTCACGGGCGGAGGCATTGTGTTGCAGCAGGAAAATGTCGAACTTTTGAGGCGCATGGGTGTGATCGTGTGGCTCGATGGAAATGAGGACACGCTTTTCGCCAGGGCCTCACGGAGACGGAATAGGCCGTTGTTGCAAACGAAAAACCCGAGAAGAACTTTCTCGCAGATCTTCGATGCACGCAGATCTCTTTACGCGGACATTGCGGACGTCCGCGTTGACACCTCCGTGCTGACAGATGAAGAAGTCTCTGTAGCGATTCTAAGTAAACTTGGGAAGGTGAATCCTGGGTCGAGATCACCATCCCCGGCAACGTAATCATGCAGATTTCGGCAGCAGAACTGAAAGTAAGGCTTATCTCCTTCGCGAGAGAGATCGGCTTCGACTCCTGCCGGATTGCCGCGTGCAAGGCGCCCCCACATGCAATGGAATTTCGTGAATGGCTGGGTGAAAGCGCGCACGGCGAAATGAATTACATGCAACGCGGCGAGGAGAAACGTTGCGATCCGCAGAAGGTTCTGGCTGGCGCAAAGTCGATTGTGGTTTTCGCGCAAAATTACTTTCAGGGAAATGAGAGTGGCATCGGCTTCCAGCCGATGGACGATTGGCAAGATGCCCATGCCACGCCCGCCGCTACAGGGCGAATCGCCCGCTATGCGTGGGGCGATGATTACCACGAGGTGATTGCTGAGAAACTCGACAAGATCGATAATTTCCTTCGCGAGTTCGGAGGTGAACAAAAATGTTACGTTGATACTGGGCCGGTTCTGGAACGGGATTATGCCGCACAGGCCGGCATCGGTTGGCACGGCAAAAGCACCATGCTCATCGATCAGCGTCTCGGAACATGGTTTTTCCTCGCAGAAATCTTGACGACGTTGGAATTGCCGGCAGACGAGCCGGTCCCGAATCATTGTGGAACGTGCGAGCGTTGCATCACGGCGTGCCCGACAGGCGCGATCACCGCACCGCATCGGGTGGACGCGCGCCGGTGCATTTCTTACTTAACGATCGAGCTAAAAGGCGTTATCCCATTGGATCTTCGCCCGCTCATCGGCGACCGGATCTTTGGTTGCGATGACTGTCTGGACGCGTGTCCCTGGAATCGATTCGCTCAGGAGTCTCGGGAAGCCGCGTTCTCGGCGCGCAAATCAACCACAGGAATGTCGCTCCGTGAATATTTGGAATTGAGCGATGCAGAGTTCCGAGCGTTTTTTAGGAATTCGCCGATTAAACGAATCAAACGCCGTGGTTTTCTGCGCAACGTGTGTGTCGCGCTAGGCAATGCAGGCGACATATCCGATATTCCCGCGCTCGAACGTGCAGCAAGGGACCCAGAGCCGCTGATCGCTGAGCACGCCAGGTGGGCAATTGACCGGATTCGCTACCGAAGAAAACAGCGCTCCGAAAGGGTTCTTGAATCCAAAGGAGGCGCGCACTGGATCTCATAGTTGACGGGTATGAACGTGCGCTATTGGCGAAAGTCTAAAGAGAGATAGCTTCAGTTCCCATAAAACAGCCTTCCATGCATCAAGCCTTGACCAGCCCGCCACTAGCTCGTGATGCGGTCAAGAAGCGACGGTCCCGCCGCAGGCGTAAAATTCTTATCGGCTCGGCGGTGGCAGCGCTGCTTCTGATCATCGCTTTGTTCGTGGCTGGCAAGCGCGAAAAGCCGATCCCGGTGACGACTGAGAAAGCAGTCCTCCGGACGATTCTGCAGACCGTCTCTGCGACAGGGAAGATTCAGCCCGAAACCGAAGTGAAAATTTCGCCGGAAGTTGCCGGGGAGATTACCGAGTTGCCTGTGGAAGATGGGATGCAGGTTAAAAAAGGCGACCTGCTGGTGAAGATCAAACCCGATTCATACAAAGCGTTGCTCGAACAACAGGAAGCGGCTATCAGCGCCGCCAAGGCCAACAACCTGCAACAAAAGGCTACGATGCTGAAGACCGAGCATGACTTGGGACGCGCCAAGGATTTGTTCGAGAAAAAGCTCATTTCAGAGCAGGAATATAACGCCGCAGAAGCGGCGTACGACGTAGCGAAGAATACGTACGAGAGCTCACTGCACGAAATCGAACGGGCAGAGGCCAGCTCAAGCCAGGCGCGCGACCAACTCTCAAAGACGACGATTTATTCGCCCATGGACGGAACAGTCACCATTCTAAACAGCAAACTTGGGGAACGTCTGGTCGCAACGAACCAATTCGCCGGAACGGAAGTAATGCGTGTGGCCGATCTGAGCCACATGGAGGCTGTTGTCGATGTTAACGAAAACGATGTCGTAAACGTAAAACTTGGCGACGCGGCGAACATAAAAATCGATGCGTATGGCGACCGCAAATTCAAAGGCGTCGTTCAGCAAATTGCGAATACCGGGAAAACGACCGGCACCGGCACACAGGAAGAAGTAACTAATTTCGAAGTCAAAATTCGCATCGAAGGTGGGATTGGCTTCCAGCCAACCGACCATCGGCAGGATGCTGATGCCACTTCGCACGTGGCCTTGCGCCCCGGGCTAAGCTGCACAGCGGACATCCAAACCAACATCGTGAAGGATGCAGTCGCGGTACCGATGCAAAGCGTAACGATTCGCACCGGCGACACCAATCTCAGCCCCGAGGAAATCGAAAAACAAAAACAAAAAATCGCCGCGCGCGACAAGGACGACAACAAAGCGGAACTGAGCAATGATCGTCTCGAGAAGCAGGCGCAAAAAGAAGAACGCGAAAAACTGGCCAAGGTTGTGTTCCTCAAAAGCGGCAACAAAGCGCACATGGTGAAGGTGAACACCGGCATCGCCGATGATTCCTACATGGAAATCAAGAGCGGCATCAAACCCGATGACGAAGTCATTTCAGGCAGCTACAGCGCGATCAGCCGGAAATTAAAGGAAGGGGCGAAGGTTGCGTATGATAAAGAGGCAACCAAGTGACGAGTGATGGGTGACGAGTGACGAGAATTCGGTTACAACGCCGAATCATGAACACGAACACGACTCGCAGTTACAAAGATCTCGTTGTTTGGCAAAAGGGAATACAACTTGCCAGGCTCATGTACGGTTTGACGCAAGGTTTTCCTTCAGAGGAGAAGTTTGGGATCGTCGCCCAAATGCGCCGAGCAGCGGTGTCAATTCCATCAAACGTCGCAGAAGGGCAAGCACGGCACACGCCAGGCGAATTCATCCAATTTATTTCCCATGCCGAGGGTTCACTAGCTGAACTAGACACGCAGCTAATCCTCAGCACCGAACTGAAATTCTGTAGCCAATCGGCAGCGGAGCCGGCCTTTACACTTCTCGATGAGATTCGTCGGATGCTGAATGCCTTGCGTCGAAAACTCGCCGCACGTGAATAACTGATCACTCGTCGCATGTCACTCATCACTCGATCGGCTCAGCCGATCATCTAACTGGTCACTCATCACATGTCACTCGTCACTACAAGCGGGCTGGTCAGCCCGCTTGTCATCGACATCGAGAATATCACGAAAGACTACGTGATGGGCGAAGAGATTGTTCACGCGCTGCGCGGCGTTTCGCTGCAAATTCGCAGCAACGAGTATCTGGCCATCATGGGACCGAGTGGCAGCGGCAAGTCGACGCTAATGAACATGCTCGGTTGTCTCGACACGCCGAGTTCCGGGCGCTACGAGTTCAACGGTCGCGACGTTTCCGCAATGAGCGACGACGAACTGGCGGCTATCCGCAATCGCGAGATCGGTTTTGTTTTTCAAACGTTCAATCTTCTTCCGCGCGCCGACAGCTTGCGGAATGTGGAGCTGCCACTGGTTTACGCTGGGATCGATTCAGACACGCGCAGGGAGCGGGCCGCCCACGTGTTGCGGGAGGTAGGGCTCGGTGATCGTTTGCACCACAAACCTAACGAGCTTTCCGGTGGTCAACGCCAGCGCGTCGCGATCGCGCGAGCCTTAGTAAACGATCCATCCATCATCCTCGCTGATGAACCAACCGGCAATCTCGATTCAAAAACCGGCGATGAGATCATAACGCTCTTCGAAAATCTGTATCAACGCGGACACACAATTATTCTTGTTACGCACGAAGCCGACATAGCGCATCACGCCCGGCGCACTGTCCGGCTGCGCGATGGTCTGATCGAAAGCGACGATGGGGATCTCGGTGGCGTCGGCATCCTGCCCCGAACGCTTTCGGGGCTGGAAGCCGATGTTCCGGCTTACAGATGAAACGCTTCGCCTACGAGTTAAGCGAAAGCTGGAAGATCGCCGTGG
>QHPE01000044.1 GCA_003218945.1 Verrucomicrobiota bacterium
AAAAACGAAGTTGTTAACCGTTTTCGGAGCGTCTTTCGCGAAGAGATCGCACACGATTTCTCCCCGCGATGTCTTGAACGTGGCGATGTACTGCTTGTTGGGATCAATCGTCACCGGCGGCGGAGCGGAATATTCTTTTTTCATGATTTAGTGAGTTAACGAATTAATGGATCGTAATCAAAAAAGGAACAAACAGAGAACGGATAACCGATAACAAACGCGCGCCGATCAGGTCTTTGATGCCTGCTCTTTGATCCACGCTTCGGCGCGCTCCTGGAGCAGATCTAATGGCATCGCGCCACCGTTCGATATTTCGTCGTGGAATGCTTTGATATCGAATTTGTTTCCGAGTTGCGCTTTCGCTTCGTCGCGGAGCTTGAGAATGGTCAATTGCCCCATCTTATAAGCCAACGCTTGCCCGGGCCAGGCGATGTACCGGTCCGCTTCGGTCTGCGCCAGCGCGTCGTTGACGTCGTTGGCGTGCATGTAATCGATCACCTTCTCGCGGCTCCAGTTTTTGTGGTGTATCCCGGTATCGACGACGAGCCTGACCTCGCGAAGCATCTCGGAATTCAACCGGCCGTAGTCAGATACGGGGTCTTTATAGAAACCGATCTCTTTCCCTAACTCCTCTGAATACAGCGCCCAACCTTCGGCATACGCAGGATAAAAACCGTGCAGCCGGAACTTCGGCAGACCTTGCAATGTCTGGGCAATGCTGATTTGCATGTGATGACCAGGCACGCCCTCGTGATAGGCGACGGCCTCGTCGTCGATCAGGCTGCGCTTGGTCGGATTAGAAACCGCAACAACCACGCGGCCCGGACGTTTCCCATCTGGCGTGCCCTGGACATAATGGGTCGCGGCGGCTTTGGCGAAATCGGGAATTGGTTCTACCGTCACCGGCGATTTCGGCAACAATCCAAACAGTTCCGGCAGCTTCGGCTCCATCTGATGGATGTATTTCTTATAGTCATTCAGAATCTGCTGCTCGCTTGTCGGCCGCCATTTCGGATCGTTGTTTACCGCTTCGCGAAAGCTGGCCAAATCCTTGTAGCCCTGGTTCTCGGCCAGCTTCGTCATCTCGCCTGTGATGCGCTCGACTTCCTTTAGCCCGATCTCATGGATGTCATCGGGCGGAGTATTGACCGTCGTCATCGTTTTCACCGCTTCGACGTAGCGTCGTTTGCCGTCAGCAAGGCTTTCGATCGAGAGCTCTGGCCGTCCCTTTGGATCGTATTCGGTGCGCAGGAACTCGGCGAATTTCTTATACGCCGGAAAGACATCGTCGTTAATCGCTTTTGTGATCTCATCGGTCAGACGTTTTTTGTCTGCGTCGGAAAATTCCGCCGGAAATTTTTTGGCGGGTTCAAGGAACGGGTTCGCGGCGATGATGCCGTCACATTGGCCGGGCAACTTATCGAGCACGACCTTGGACGGAATCAGTCCGTCTTTTTCGCCCTGGCGCATCACCTCAGTGTTCTGTTCCAGCACGCGCGGGATTTGGCGCAACCGTGAGATGTAATCCTCGTAATGCGGCACGGAATCGAACGGTACCGCGTTCGGCAAGTCGGCCAGCCGGGTATGCACGCCGTTCTGCTGGTTCACCGGCATCTCATAATTTTTCAATGCGTAGTTCAGGTCTTCGCGCTCGAGCTGATGTTCGAGTATCCGATGACTGAGCAGATCTTTGTCGCTCATCCCGTCGGTTGGGATCGCTTTTAGCCGGGCGAGAAAATCGTCGGCCTCGGCATGTTGCCGGGCGATCTCGGCAAGCGAGTACTGTCCAAGCTGTGAGTTGTAACGATAATCGCCGTAGGCGGTGGCCCGTTCAGGCGAATTCTTTAGTTCTGTTTGATAAAACTCTTCGAAGAGCGCGTTCTGCTTCGCCACCCGATCTGCCACCGGCGCCGTCTGCCCACAAGCTGACCACGACCACTCAAGAAGCAACCCAAAAACAAGTTGTCGCATCTTAGAAATGAGATTTGCCAGAATTTGTCATTGTCGCAGTGATTTCCAAACCCGTAGCATACTCGGTACTACAGGTCCGAGGGTGCAGATGCGGGTCTCGAACGCTCGACATTCTGTATCCAGCAGGCGCGGCGTTCGTGATCTGATCTTCGCAAAGTCGCTTTCCACTGTCGAGTACCAATAGCTCTCGCGTCACGCGCGACAACACGAGCTTTTTTAGCCGCGACTATCTTTCTTGGACATCCAGTTGAGCTACAGGCGCCCGAGAGAGTCGGTTAATTTGCGGGGCAACAGTCGAACGGTCAAATAATGCTGAAAAAAATACGACCGCTTTGAAGATTAGGATCGATTAGGTGACGCAGGGGTTATGGAGGTATCGCGAACAGCATCCGTCCTGCAGTTCAAACTGACCAAACCGGAGTCTTCCGGATGCAGGTCACAAAAATCAAATCACGTCTGTTCATTCGCGAAACAGCGCAACCTGAGAAACTATTATGACCAAGCAAAGCTCGAATCGTCTTAACGTCGACCACACCATAACCCGCCGCAGATTTCTCGGCACAACCGCGCTCAGCAGCGCAGCGCTGATGAGCGGAGGACTCATGTCCCTTTTGCGGCAATCCGCCTCTGCGGCCGGCGGTTTTGATTTCGTCGAGAAGAGTATCCTCGAACTTCAGGATGCGATGGCGTCCGGCAGGGTGACCAGCAAGGGATTGGTGATGGGTTACGTGGAACGCATCAACTCGTTCAACGGGCTGCTTCACTCGGTGATTGAAACTAATCCAGATGCCATATCCATCGCCGAAGATCTCGATAACGAACGCCGCCATGGTCATGTGCGCGGACCGCTTCACGGGATTCCCATTTTGGTCAAGGACAACATCGCGACAGACGACAGAATGCAGACCACCGCGGGGTCGTTCGCGCTGGTTGGTAGCCAGGTGCCATCCGACGCGGTGATCATTCACCGCCTGCGCGACGCAGGCGCCGTGATTCTCGGCAAAGCGAATCTAGGCGAATGGGCAAACTTTCGGGACGATGAGGCTGAGACCTATCCTCTCGCGGTCGGCTGGAGCGCGCGCGGCGGCAGTACGAACAATGCCTACGACTTAAGTTACACATCGTGGGGCTCAAGCTCTGGTTCCGCTAATGGTGCTGCGGCGAATCTCTGCGCGGCGGCGGTCGGCACCGAAACCGACGGTTCAATCACCGGGCCGTCGGCCGTTGAGAACATCGTGGGGTTGAAACCGACTCGGGGACTTGTTTCGCAGGACGGCATTATTCCAATCGCTCATCAGCAAGACACAGCCGGGCCGATGGCGCGCAGCGTCACCGATGTTGCAATTCTTCTCGGCGCGTTGCAGTCGCCGTTTGGTCCTGTGCTCGGGCATCAGCTTCCCCACGATTACACACAGTTTCTCCAACGCGGCTCGCTTCAGGGCGCGCGGATTGGACGCGACGTTCGCTTTTTCGATTACAGCTACTACGGCAGCGGCATTCCGGGCGACCAAGATACGGTGGCGTTTGCGGAGCACGCGTTGAGCGTAATGGAAAGCCTCGGTGCAACCATTGTAGACACTGATACAGGTGACGTATTCGCGTACAACGGTGACGAGTTCACAGCGCTCCTATATGAATTCAAGGCGCAAATCGCGGAGTACCTCGCCACGCTTACAAACACGAACATGCGGAGCTTGGCTGATCTAATCGCTTTCAACGAAGCGCATTGTCGCCAGGAGTTGGTTTACTATGATCAGGACGTCTTCCTAGAATCGGAACAGACCACGGGTTATCCCCACAACCCCATTTACGTGGCCGCGCGAACGCATGCTACGAGTACAGCCCAAGCTGGAATCGATAACGCCCTCGCCGCCGACAATCTCGATGCGATTGTCGCGCCGCATTTGACGAATTCGACCGGACCCGCCGTCGCCGGTTACCCAAACTTGTCGATTCCTGTAGGTATTCGCGATAATGGCAGGCCGGCGGGAATGCTGATGTACAGCACTTTCCTGCACGAACCACAATTAATTGGTTTTGGCTACGACTTAGAGCAGGAGCTCAACGTTCGCAGACAACCGCAGTTCTTACGCTTCATAATCCCGATCCCGAATGGGCATTTTTGCGATCAGCAGAGACAGCCGCAGGTATTCACTGGTAGAGCGCATCTACCGCACGGAGGCATCTTCTAAGATTAGGGTCCTTCGTGCTTGAGCACGCGAGCAGAATGACGATTCTGCTCGCGTGACAATCTTCCTCGGCTGCGGATTCGCTGCGAAGTACCGTCAAGGCGGCGGAAATTTTTCGGTGCCGCTGCAATGGATGCTCGGGCTGCGGCGACTGAAGCTCGATGCGATCTGGCTCGAGCTGTTGCCGGCGACCGACGATGGAACAGCCGATCAAGCCAGGATCAGGCACTTCCAAAGTCAATTGCGGGCGCATGGATTATCCGGCCGATATTGTCTGCTTTATCAAAAGCCGGCCAATGATGTGCATGATCTCGCCAGCATGGATAGCATCGGAATATCGAAACGAGATCTGCTCGATCGATTGGCTGGACCAAACGTGTTGCTCAATCTCTCTTATTCAATTCATCTCCCGCTGCTGCTGAAATTTGAGCGGCGAATATTTTGCGATCTCGACCCGAGCGAAATCTTCTATTGGATGACCAAGATGGAGCTGGGGCAATCGTACCATCACGAGTTTTGGACGATCGGCCTCAACGTTAATGGAGATGATTGTCAGTTGCCGAAAAATGCTGTAGCCGCCCCGCTCAGTCGGGGCGATCACCCAAATGCTGGCAATTCACGGCGACACAGCGCCGTGGCTACAACGTCGGCTATATCCTGGAAAACATTCTATCCGCTCGTGGATACGAAATTCTTCCGGACACAATCGCGGGCGCGCACACCAAAATTTACCACCGTTGGCCAGTGGTATTGGGGCGGGGCCGTGGAAGTAGCCGGGGAGTTTCCCGATCTCTCCAAAAGATTTGCGTTCGGACCTTACTTGGATTTGCCAGCCCGTGTTCCTGAAGCGCGGTTCGAGCTGGCCATGAATATCGCGGCCGATGATCCGGAACGAGAACGACTACGCTTGCTCGGCTGGAAACTAGTTGATCCGCATCGGGTAGCGCGCAGCCCTCGGGCTTATCGGCGCTACCTCGCCAGTGCGCTCGCTGAATTCACCGCGATCAAGGGCGTTGACGTCGCGTGGCGCACCGGTTGGATTAGCGATCGTGCCGCGGCTTTTCTCGCGCTGGGTCGTCCAGTGATTACGGAAGACACCGCCGCTGAACGTTACCTCCCGGCAAGAAACGGATTCCGTTTTATCCGGTCCGTCGCTGAGGCGGCCGCCGCCGTTCGCGAAGTGCTGCGCAATTGGTCTCAGCTGTCGAAGCAAGCCCGCCAGTGTGCACTAGAGGTATTCGATTCGGCTAAAAATGTTCGCCGGATACTCGATTTTTAAGCGCTCGATTTGCCGTTGCAAAACGATTTTCGGGTGATACTCGTTGTCCCGGTATGGCTGACTTGATCAAACAAAGCGAGCTCAAGGGTCGCATGAAAAAGATCCCGGAATGGGAACTGGAGAAAAACCAGATCGAGCGCACTTTCGAATTCGATGATTTTGTCGATGCGATCGATTTTGTGGACAGGGTGGCTGAGGTGGCTGAGGAAGAAGAACATCATCCCGATATAGACATCCGTTACAATAAAGTTCGTCTGGCTGTTTCAACCCACAGCAAGGGCGGTTTGACGGAGCTTGATTTTAATCTCGCCGAGCGAATCGACACTTTGGAGGAATAATGGCTCGTGACGGGTGGGACGCCGCGCCGCGGCGTCCGGTCGGCGCAGCGCGTCGACCCTACCTATGGTTTCGGGAGCCGGCCTTCGTCCGCGTCGATGAATTGGAATGACGTCTGAATGTCGGATCTGTCGACCATTCCTGCCTCGGCTTTCCGGCGGTTCACGATTTCCGACACTTCGTCGTTCCACCCGCGTTTTCGCATGAATTCGTTCCAGACGTAAATGTCGTCTTCGGACGGTCGGCGCCCGGCTGTGAAGCACCATTCCAGTATTTCCTCATCCGTGCCGCCCTTCTTCACGCGTTCCACCAGCTGATTGTAATCGACGCGGAGAAACTTCACGCATTTTTCATCGAAACCCTTTCCCAGGTTCGCGTGATAATCTGAAGGCAATTCGCGCCTGGCGTGCAGCCGGATTTTGTCGAGCATCCGGCCGAAATAAAAAAGACCGCCGACTTTCTCTGATGGACTGCGCAAAGAAACCTGAGGCACGCAATGAAGTTTGAGCCTTCTTTCGCAACGTTCAAGTGCGCCAAGGAGTTTGCATTGTACGTATCGAGCTTCAGTAAATATATCCCACATCAACGAAGGATTGATCGATCCGGGTTAGGTGTTGCTCACTGTGAGCAATTGCGCATGAATGTGCTCCCGCCATTCTCAACATGAAAGCGCGTTATTTCGAGGATTTGAAAATCGGTGATCGATTCAAATCCAAGCCACTCCGAGTGACAGAGAAGAAGCTCATCGACTTTGCTCGCAAGTTCGATCCACAGATGTTTCATCTCAGCCGCAAGGAAGCGCAGCGAACGATCTTTAAAGGACTCACTGCCAGCGGCTGGCACACCGCGGCGATGACGATGGCACTGTTTGTACAAACACTGAACTTCGCCAAGGGCGCAATAGGGTTGGGCGTGGACAGGCTGCGCTGGCCCAATGCGGTGCGACCCGGCGACGTGCTCACGGTTGAGACGAAGATTCTTGATATGCGCCTCTCGCGTTCGCGGCCTCGCTACGGAATTATTCGTTTGCGCAACGTGACCACGAACCAGCGCGGCGAGATTGTGCAAACAATGCTGGCCAGCGCGATGGTGCGAAGACGGTTGCGGCGCAGACCATCGCGGCGGACAACAAGAAAACGCCACTAAAGGGAGACTACACGAGAAGCGAAGCGTGGAGGTCGCTGATCTCACGGGTCGCGATTTACGAACAAACTGGTCTGGTGGTCGGTTGTCCGTGATTTCGTAATCAAGCCACTTCAACCCTATCGCCGCGACCGCGTGGACCCGGTGAGCAATTGGAATTTTCTACGGCACGACGGTGAGGGTGAGATCGTTGCCGTCGCCGCCTTCGTAGTTGGCTCGGAAAGTGTTGCTGCCGATAGTGGTTGTTCCGTCATCAGGAAGATTGGCAAAAGTGCCCGCGATGGGTGTCGCCGCCGTGTAAACACCATTCCGAGCGGAAGCTGAACGCTGCCCTGTCCGGACGCAGAAAAGGTCGCGCCATTATTGATTGTCACGCCTTGAGCAAACGCTCCAGTAGCTTGGAATGTTCGAGTATCGAACTGCCAGTGGCAGGCTCCATTGGATCCAAAAACGAGTGTGTTCTGGATGACGAGGAGACCGGTTCCACGATCGCCGGGCGTCAGCACTGCTGGCTTGTTACCGCCACTTCCGACTGTCACCGCGCCCGTAATGATTCCTTTGCCGCCAAGTTTCCCCGAATCAACTTGTAACGGCCCAGTCCCTGTTCCCGAGCCACCGGTGTTATTCACCACAAGGCTGCCGCGCTTTACGTGGGTGCCGCCGGTATAATTATTGGCATTGCCAAGAGTCAGCGTGCCATTGCCGATCTTTGTAAGCGAGCCGCCCAGGCCCGCGTCATCGATGATGCCGGAAAAGCTAGTACTCAAGTTGTTGCTACCAATCATGAGCCCATTACGTTCGATGTTTACAAAGCCATCTCCCTCGATAGAGCCCACCGCCAGCTTCGGTACTTCGCGGTTCGTCAGCGACAAGGTGCCCTTGCCAAAAAGCTCGATACGCGCGGTGCCGCCCGTGGACGATTGGTCAAAGAATGCTATTCCACCTTCGCCATCCGCGGGCTCACCGTGACAGATGATCGTCGCGTTGCCTGCGGTAGAATCATCGGTAAAATCCACCAGTCCCCTGCTTCCAGTGGCGCCGCCGTAGCAAGTGATAGTGGCGTTGCCTCCACTCGAAGAGCTCCAGAAAGTCGTCCAGCTGCCGTCGGTGTAGGCAGTTGAGCTTGCCTCATTGGTAATGGCCGCGTTACCTGCCGTCGAGGTTCCAAAGAAATCGACAAAGCCCCCCAAGGCGAGTGTAGTGGCACCCTTGTTTGTAATTATGGCGTTGCCAGCCGACGAATTGTCTAGGAATTCTGTCTTACCATTACCGCCAAAGGTTGCTGCTCCACCGTAGTTAGTAAATGTGCCAGCCGCCGCCGTTGAACTGTCGCGAAACGACGCCACTCCTCCGTGGGCGTACGCGCTGCCCGTGTTGATAAAGCTGCCGCTGCCGGCGGTGGAAGAATTGTAGAAATCTATATGCCCCCCCTGTGCGGCATAATTCCCTTCGGACCCGCGAACGCTGAACACGCTCCCGGCTCCTGCTGTGGCCGCGCCGGTAAAGCTGATACTGCCGCCGTCCCCTCCATTGAGGAAGTCGTCCACTTCTGTTATGAAGTTCTGCGTCTGGCCAGAATTTTTTATGATGCCCGTGCCACTGACCGTGAGCGTAGAGCCAGGCATGACAGTAATTGTAAACGCGCTTGCACCGGAATTGAATACGATGCTGTTAACCTCTGTGTCGGCGAAGACAGAAGGAACGCGTGTGTTCGAGACATCAAAAGTAGCTATATCGTCAGGTCCGTTGGGAATGGTCGCCGGTATCCAGTGCGAAGCGTTGTTCCAATTGCCATCGCCGGCATTGAGCAGCCAGGTAGCGCTGCCAGCGTAAACGTCGAGCGCGAGAGTTATAGTCAGGAAAATCAGTAGTGTCGTTTTCATGAAGCCTACTTGTGATTTGCGATATGTTCTATTGCACAACGGTTAACGTGAGATCGTTCCCAGTGCCACCTTCGTAATCAGCTTGGAAGTTATTGCCGTGGATTGTGATGATCCCGCCATCGGGCAGGTTGCTGAAGGTCCCTCTTATTGGATGGGCAGAGGTGTTAGTGATCACGGTCCGGACGAGTCCCTGGCTCAAGGCTCCCATGATCTGCCCGCTCAGCAAGATCATGGCGCCGCTGTTGATGGTCACCCCGTTGGCATTCACCTTGTCGGTGGTGACCCTGTTTCGCTTCGCCTTGAAGGTGCAAGTGTAGGTCGCATCGGCATTGAAGGTGAGCGCGCTTTGGATCGTGAGCGTGGCTTGCGCATTCATTCCAGCCGCCGGGGCAAGAAACGCGCCGGTCCCGATCGTCGTCGCGCCGGCGATAATCCCTGTACCGGCCAGGGTTCCCGCATTTACCTGCAGCGGGCCGGCACCTGTCGCAGAGCCAAACAGGTTGGAGGCGATCAGCGCGCCTTGGTTGAGAGTCATTCCTCCGGTAAAGCTATTCGCGTTGGATAAGGTCAATGCTCCTCTGCCGACTTTTGTAACGGCACCAGTGCCCTGGATCAGGCCCGCAAAAGAAGTGTTACTATTAGCGCTGCCGATCGCCAAGCTATTTGCCCCTAAATTGACTATGCCATCGCCTTCAAGCGAGCCGATTGTTGGGACGTGCGTCCCGCTAACACTAGCGACATCCAAAGTTGCATTGCCAAAGACTTCGAATCGCGCTGTTCCCCCGTCGCTTGAGTCATAAAAGCTAATCGATGCTCCCGCTCCTCCATCCACACCGGCATTGGCGATGAGTGTGGCGCTCCCGGCAGTCGACGTGTCGCTAAATGAGGTACTGCCGGCACCCGCTCCGGCGCCGTTCCCGCCCTCGTTTGTAATCGTAGCCACTCCGGCCGTGGCAGTTTCAGTAAACCCGGTATGACCTATGCGCAGATCTCCGGGCGAGGTGCCACCCTTATTGGTGATAAGGGCTTGCGCTGCAGTCGAAGTGGATCCGAAGGCTGTGGCTCCAGGGCCTTGGTTGATGACGGTGCGCCTCCGAGGTTCGTGATCTCCGCTTCGGCGGCAGTTGCTCCATCGAAACCAAGGACGCCCGGATCACGGAGGTTCACACCGCCATGAACAATGAAGCTGGCGTTGGCAGCCGTGGAGCCGGGATTGAAAATGGCCTCTCCAGGAAAAGCCTCGTCAGGAGCGGCAGCGTCGAAAATCTCGATGCTGGCGTGATCGGCGCTTGAGCTATCAAAGAATTCTATCTTGCCCCCTCCGCTGCCATCTTCGTCAATCCCGCCGAGAGCTTGAAACACCGTGCCATTGCCCGCGGTTGCACTGTTGGTGAACTGAATCGGTTGAGTTTCGGGCGTCAGCAGTGACTGGTCGGCTATGAATTGCTGGGTGACTCCGGAGTTGTTTATGATTCCAAGCCCGCTGACGGTGAAGAGGTGGAATGAGTCTGAGGTAATAGTGAAGCTACTCGCGCCAGGGTTAAAGACGATTTCACTTACCTCGATTTCCGAAAGGAAGATGGAAGTTATGCCAGAAGTAGCAAAGGTGGCCACATCGTCTGGTCCGTTAGGCACGGTTTCTGGAGTCCAGTTTCGAGCGTCGTTCCAACTGCTGTTGATTGCGTTGGTTTTCCAAGTCGCACTGCCGGCGTACGCGGTTTGAACAATGAGCAATAATAGCAATTGGACCAGCCCAAGTCGTCCGCCCAATCTGGAGAAATCACCATTTTCCATTTGCTTTGTCTTATAGGGTGTGCGCGGCCGACGTCGAGGCAATTCTCAGAAAGAACGTCGATGTCTGAAGCAAGCGAGATGGCCCCACATCTGAAACCGGCGATCTGAAATTAGCTACGGCACGATCGCGAGAATGAGATCATTGCCGCCGCCTTCCTGGCTGGCTTGGGAAGTCGGCTGCGAGATTTCACAGGCCCGTCAGAGCAATGGCTTGTTCGAAATCATCAGGCAACGGGGCTTCGAAATTTTTCCGTTCTCCGGTGCGCGTGTGACGGAACCCGAGCTTCCACGCGTGAAGCATCTGGCGCGGAAAATTTTTCGCGAACCGCAGCCCATAGATTTTATCGCCCAACACGGGATGGCCGAGATGGTGGAGATGCACACGAATTTGATGGGTGCGGCCACTGTGAAGGCGGCATTCAATCAGACTTGCCTGTTCATTTAAACGAAGGACGCGGTATTCGGTCCTGGCCTCGCGCCCGCGCGGTGAACTGACGCTCATTCGTTTCCGCTGGACCGGATGTCGTCCTATTT
>QHPE01000045.1 GCA_003218945.1 Verrucomicrobiota bacterium
TCGCGGCCAAATGCTCTCGCTTCGGCTGCGCCTTTAGGCAGAACCAAAATGGCTCATCGAGTAGCGCAAGCAAGGGGGGGGACTGCGTCACATAGACAACTACGGGATTGGCAATCCCAAGTTCCGAAAAATCGTTAAAATAGTTATAACTTTTTTTGGCGTGAAATAGCAATCCAGATCGTTTGCCCGTTGGCATCAATCGCTGAGACCCAGCCCAAACTCCAACCGGCTTTGCTGAGATTGTCAGCGATGGTTTCCCAATAGCGCTTCACGTCCTCGACTCACCCTGCGGATTGGCGATTCTAGCTCGGACAAACCGGTGTTGGCGCCGGTTGGTAGAAAATCGGTAAAAGGAAGCGCGGGACGTTTGCTGCAGGCTAGATCCAAGCCGGGTCATGTCTTTGGCCTAACGAGGGCCGGGGCGTTTACTAAAGGCCGGCCTGGCCATTTCACGACGGGTCAGCCCGAACTTCCAACACAGTTCGCAATCTAATCGAGACGCACGAGCACGCGGGCGATTTCAAAGACCGTGAGCGCTAACGCGCATGAAACAAAAAGCCGCCACCTCGATTCCATAAGCTTGCCCAAAACCTCGCCAGCGTGGCAAGACAAAACTTGTAGCGCAGATGGCTTAGAGCTTTCGGTCTGCTTCGCTGAACGGAATAATGCGCTCATTTCACCGTTTGAATGGAGAACATTAATACCAGCTGGCCATTCACCTCCTGTAGTCCCGAGCTAAGGATTGCAGTTCGGAGCACTCGGATTCAGCAGGCAGTGAATGTAGGTGACAATGTCTTTCAAGTTGCTCGCATCGGGTGGATAGATTTCGTAGTAAGTGACACCGTAAGTTGCTATGTAGTCAGCAGAGCGTTGCAGAATCTGGCCGTAGGAAAGGGCACAATTTCCTGTGCAAAGGCCGTCGGGACCTGGCGTGCAGTCTGGGTTTTCGTGATCGCAATTATCGCCACCGTTCATGCGGTAGCTACGCGTTCAACCTACAGTGGATAAAAACGGTGGACAAACGGAATTTTCGGGATCAGAATCAGGGCCATCTTTGCCAGTAACACGGGGGTATAGCTCAGTTGGTAGAGCGTCTCGTTCGCAATGAGAAGGCCAGGGGTTCGAATCCCCTTACCTCCAGTCTTCGCTTCTGGAGCTTGCTTCGTGGATGGGTATGAACGCGCTGCGGAGCCCAATGCCATCGCGCGCTCACTCCAGAAACACCACGTCTGCCAAAGCTACCGCTAGATAGCGGTCATCCTTTGACGACGGGTGCAGGAAGCGAACCGGAACTACGTAGGGCGGACGCAATGTCAAAACGTTGAGCTTTTCGTTCGGCCGGAACGCTTCAGTCTTCAGCGAAAACCAATTGTCCTCGAAGCGCCCTGTTCGATGAGTAAGCCGAGTGCGGTTCAACGTCACCTCGATCTCTTCAGCCGGAAAGGCCTCGGTGATGCGGTAGAGCCTCATTTGCAGCCGCAGCATCTTTGGCGGTGCAAGGAACGCGATCAGAGCCGTCTGGTTCGCAGCCAACCAGGCGAAGCCGTCCTTGGGCTCGAATTCTTCAAATCCTCGCCGGCCCGGAATATCATTGACACTTATCTTCTGTCCCGGTTGGACGCGCAGCACAGAAACCGAAGAGGTACCATCACCCGATTGCCCTAACACCGAGGCGTCGCGGACACGCGTGGAAAACAATACCTTGGCTTGATGATACAACGCAACATCCAGCGTATTGAGGTCGACGATCCGGTGGATATTGTGCGCCGTCCACTCGGCACCAGGTGCGTCGGTAGCATTGGCGCGATATTCGTCCAAGTTGAAGTTGGTAGCGCAAAAATGCTGTGCCAAGGTTAGAGTGGATTGCATGTCTTCAAGCAGACCGAACTCGATCGCTCTCAACGTAGCGAGCGCTTGATGCACCAGGGCAGCCGGGTCACGTGGTTCCCAGAACGCAGCAGCCAACGGATCGCTCATCTCTTCGTCGCCGCACAGCATGCGGCACATCAAGTTGCGACTCTGAGCATAAATTTCTGGGACGCGGCTTTCGATAAAATCGTCGAACCCAAAGTCCTCTCGTAACTCCAACCGTTCTGTTTCTCTTTTAGGCGCTCTCTTCAGAAATCGGAAAAGCGACATAACCCTATCCACTGGGTCGCGCAGGATGGTAAAGGGGCGAAACGTATCCAAATGCTTGGCAAACACATGAATCGGAAAGTGTCCGACCAAACAATCGATATCTTGAATTTCGTCTGAGACAATGCGATCGATCTGCGCCTGCGCCATCTCTTCTGCGCAGCGCAGCCGCCTGACCCGACGTTCACCAAATATGTTCCCCAAGGCTGTCAGAAACGAGCTGCCGCCTGTTTTTGGAATGTGCAGGAACAGCACGGGCTTGGATCGCGGCAGCCTCTCGGCATCGACGAAATTTGGGGAGTGTTTGGTAGCAAAGGATCTGGAATTCATCGTAGCACATCTACTGTCCTAGTCGCAAAATAGCGTCACAACAAGGGCGTGTTGCCAAAACCACGTTCGCTCAAGACTGTTAATGGGCGCTGCCGGTTTTCCGGTAATCGCCGCGGCTGAAATATTTTCCAGCGATATGTAAAGGCAGACAAAAGAGATATCTGCTACCCATTTCTCTGATCGCCAGCTTAGCTTTCCCTGTCCGGCGGTTGCGCGAAGTGACTGGGATAGTGGTCCAAGAATATCCACGGACGATCGCTTTAAGCGGCAACTCGACCGCGAGGTTGAAATGCGGCGAAATCAACGGCGGGCAGGCAAGGGAGTTCCCACGCCAATATATACGCGTGCGTACTCTTGGAAAAGGCGATCAGTCGGACTGCCTTGTTCGTTAGGGATTTGGAAGAGAAAGCGTAAACGGTTGTCGTTCGAGGTGCGCTCCTCCCCCCGCGAATCCAAAATCGTTGATGATCGGTTTCCGACCCGAGATAAATTCCGGCGTCGCCTTCCGAGTTCGGGAAACCCACTGCCGGTACGATCACGCGTTCGTGCGCAAGACGAAGGCGGCAGATCGCAGTCGGCCTGGCACCTTCCTTTCTCGGTATAATTTCTCCAGAACCGTGAATCCGGTGACCGCAAACGCGTGCGGGAAAGTCTCTCGGATCCGGTTGTCCATTAGCCACAAAAGCCGCCATCCGTTTGCCATTGCGTCGCAGATACATTTTTTTCATAGTTAGGCCGATCTAGGATAGCTGGCAGCAGCAACACGACACCGACACAAATGGCCACTATGGCGCGATACCGACGCAGAAAAGGGTGCTGCATAGTTTCACCCAGCGTTCGGGATAGACCGCTCTGACGCATTCACACGTTGGGATAACGGGAGACAATCATAGCAATGGATTCAGCTGTCCCCAGAATCAGAAGTTATTAACGTACCTCAACTAGTTCGTAAGGGCCGCGGCGAAAGATTATCGATGAAGTCTGAGCCCTTGTTTTGTCAATGAGTTCGTCTTGCGGCGGGTCAAAACGGTGATTGAACAGGATTATCTTTGGCTCGGGCAACTCGCTTACGGTCTCGATTCTCTTGAAGTTCATGCTGCCCGGAAGCGAAAATTCAACAGCCGCAAATGAAGCCCACCATCGCGAGGCCAAAATGGTAGGTGCCTTCCGTTTTCGCTGATCTATGATGCGCACTAGTGAGGCCCGCGCCGCGCGCTCAGTCGTAGGCCTGAATAGTCCATGGTCGGCTGATCGCACGATGTATGCGTCGCGCGAGAAACCGGTTCTCAATAAGACGAGAGTCAAAAGGGTAAAGAGGAATTTAGGCCACAACTCGAGCGTGAAGACAGGAACGCTCAAGAGAAAGGCTCCAATCGCTACCGCGATGACAAGATAGCGGGGCCATCCGACGGATAGCGTGGCCCAGTAAATGGCAGTAGTCATGACCGAAAGAAGTAGGCCAGCTGAGAATAAGATCCAATTCTTCGAGGCGGAGCGCCAATAAAGGAATGTTCCGAACGCAATCAATGCGAGCAGTCCGATGAGGTTTACGCCAAAGTGGTCATGAACTAGCGCGATTCGTTGCTGCAGGAGAAGCAAGTTCACATGGGCGTTGCCTTGTATGCCCTGCGCTCTAATGAAGTTAAGTGACTCCTGCCAGTTTGCCAGATACCGATATCCGCCGAGCTCGATTAATTTGTAGGCCTCAAAGTTTAACGTGGGGATCAAGAAACCGATCAGCAGTGCGGCGGCATATTTGACCATCTGGACAGGCTGAAAGCCGGTACGCATGCCTCTAACAACAAACACTAGGACAATGCCTGTCGCGGGGATTGCGGCGAGAAACTTCGCCTGGAACGCGCACCCAAGAGCGAGACCGCATAGGAATGACGACTTCCCCGAGAATCGCTCGTTTGATATGATCCAGTGTGCGAGGATAAGGAAGGCAGCGGCGACAATTTCTCCGAGAAACGCATACCACTGTTCGAAGTGAAACGAAAAGCTCGCGAGGAACGCGGCACACATCACGCTAACTCCGAGAAGGAATGAAAGGCCATCAATGCGACGGCTGATGCGCGCAAGCACGAGAGTGAAGACACCGCCCCAAGTGAGAATGGCTGTTAACCCGGGCAACACCTCATTCTTTCCGAAGATCTTGAAAGCGATCGCGCAAGGAACAATCAACGTAGGACCCGTTCCCGTAGACGGATTGAATAGGATAGGATGCGTAATTTCTTCAGAAGCTGAGAAGGTCGTGGCATATCCGAGGCCGCTCGCCAGAGACTTTGCGACAATGGCAAACCAAGCGTCGTCTGCGCAGCAAAGCCCATGACTCTGATTCAACCCGACGCAAAAGAGGATAAAACTGAACCATAGAACGAAACCGATCGCCCGCAGAGCTGCGTCGAGCCCGAGCGGCCGACGATTGGCCATGTCCGGAAGTTGCGTCATGCTTCACCCCATTATGACTCTAAGTCCGCGCATCCGATTCTGCTAACGAGCCCTTTTCGTGTCACCAAATGACCTGTTATTGCTGGAGAGGGGGCGGCTTCAAACTCTTGCGAGTTCTTCCTCGCAATCTTCCGCATTATAAGAACCTCGATATATTAGGCCCGTATGCAACACTCGAGAATATCAAGGAAAACGGTTTCTGTGAAACGCCCGCTCGTCTGGAAGATAAAGTTCGTGATGTCGTAGCTCCAGTTCACTGTGACAAATGATAGCTCTGACGATACTGGATTGCCGTTATAGTCAGGCGGCTCGATCAAATGAACGACAGTCCGGTCAGGCGCTAAGGATGCACAAAGTCGAGTTGGCTCGTTTTTTCTGACGAGCGGCGTCGTAAAGACATGCGCGCCGCCTGGTCGAAGTGTCCGAGCAATTTCACCGAATGCGGCAGCAGGGTTAAACACGTGCTTCAAGACATCCTGAGTGACATGCAAATCGAAGCTCTCGTCCTCGAAACTCAGGTTTTCAAGATCTTCGCAGCGAACGCCATTCACAATCTCTCCTGCGGCGATGTTTCGGTAATAGTGACTCGGAATATATCCTGGCGCTTCATCCTTTAATCGTCGACTTGCGCCCCGGCCTGGCACTGGAGAGGATTCGTGGATGCTTAGCTCTTTCCATCGAGGAAAGAATCTTTCAATGCAGTACATGACAGCGCGCTCTCGCGGAATGGAATCGCATTTCGTGCACCGATAATCGTCACGCCACCAATCGCTCGTAGCCACGAACTCAACGGTCGAAGCAGTAGCAATACTCTTTGTTTCGAAACATCGCGCTACTGATTCGAAAGATAAGTAATCCGTCGCGGCAATTCAGCAGTTGATCCGACTAAGACATCAAGAATTAAGATCTTTCGGCTAGGACTAGCCGACACGCTCGATCCAGATATGTCCTCCAGTATTCCTGAAGCAATCAGGCATCCGTTCACGGAACCACTCACCATACCGAGCAATCATGTACGGAGTGAATAACTTGATCCGGAAGCTGCTGTTATACTGCAGAAACACGCGCAAAAAATATTGTTCGTTCCACCCGCGACCTTGCATTAGCCAATCGGCTGGATACTCGAAGCGATCGAACACATCATGAAAGTGGATAAACGTGCCGACCTTGAGCTGTGGCAGAATGTTTGCGAACAGGGTCAGCACATCACTTCCAGCTTTTACCACATGACTGGAGTCGATGAAGAGAATATCGCCGGTCTCGAGCGTCTCAAACAACGTCGTTTCCACATCCTGCAACTTGCACGGGACCAGGTTCACACGATCTGAATCTTGCGGTTTTAACAGCGAACGCAGGAGCTCGGGGTATGGCTCGATGAAAGTACAGTCGATTTGCCAGTCAAAGTATAGCTCGTTCACATCAAGGATGAGGCACGATGAATATCCAGAGCCTGCTTCAATAATTCGTCGTGGGTGCAACTCGCGCAGCATGCAGAAGAGAATGATCGCGTCACACCAGGAATAGGATGGATTGTTGAAGGCGAACCGGGTGCTGCCAACGTTATGATCTGGAAATTGGACATCAGGATAGTAACGTGACAAGCGCTCTAGAAATGCAAGTTGTTCGGCTTCTCGCATATCGATGCCGATCACCGGTGCCGAGCTGGCAACACCAGCGACGGCTCGTGCCAGATCCTCGGCGCTAGGAACCGGGGAAGAGAAGTGGCCCGGGCTGACATATTGCGGTGGCGGTTCCGGCACGGGTTGTTAGACTAACAGTAATGACACGATCTGGCTGTAGGGGTTCCGATATCAGTTTTTCTGATGATACGCGATAAGATCGCCGAATGCGCGCACCGGAAGCCCAGTCGACCGCGCAAACGCGCATATGCTGTAGTGCTCGGTAAAGCAGTTGGCTTTCGCTTCCTGATTGCGATGAATGGTATCCTCCGACCAAACCGAATTCGTGGACACGAAGTTAATCGACGCGACGTCAACCTCATGTCTGCCGCCCCAGCGATAGAGGTCAGCGTTCACGAGGTAGCATGAGCCTACTGAGTCCAGTTCGTAAACCGGGCCGACTTGATCGAAATAAGGTTGCGTGAAGCGTGCCCATCGTCCTCGTTCAACAAATCCCGCAATGTCGTAAAAGCGCCCGGGACCAAATCCGGCTTTATTTACAGGT
>QHPE01000167.1 GCA_003218945.1 Verrucomicrobiota bacterium
CGTGACGATTGCACCCGAACTGCCGGGAGCGCTGGAGGCAATTGAAACTTTCCACCGGTGCGGCATCAATGTGAGCGGCGGACATAGCGATGCATGGGACGAGGACGCCCGGGCAGCATTCGATTGCGGTATGCGCAGTGTGACGCACACATTTAATTGCATGTCGAGCGCGCGCCGTCGGGGCGAATATCGCGTCGCGGGTTTGCTCGAGTTTGCGCTGAGCACGCCAGAGATCAGTTGTGAACTGATTGCGGACGGTCACCATGTTTCCTCCACCTTGATGAACATGTTATATCGCGCGAAACGCAGAGACGGAATCTGTCTCGTGACTGATGCAACCGCAGGCGCGGGATTGGCCGACGGTTCGGAGTTCTCGCTCTTTGGCAGGGATTGCATAGTTGAAAACGGCGTCTGTCTGTTAGCTGATCGTTCAGCTCTCGCCGGTAGCGCCGCGCGCATGATCCAGCTCGTGCGCACCATGGTGCGCGAGGTGAACGTTCCGTTGGGTGAGGCCGTCGCGATGGCAACGGAAAATCCCGCGCGCGCAATCGGTCTCGAAAGGAAAGGTCGTCTTGTGGTCGGAGCGGACGCCGATTTTGTCGTGCTTTCACCCCAACTGGACGTGATGCAAACCTTTATCGGTGGCGAACGAGTCTGGTCCAATTGAGACCGCGGCTTTGGCACGGTGTTTGCGGTCGCTCTGACGCAAAGCCATTTCAACCGCTTCGGCTCACGCTAACTTAACGCTTTAGGCGATCGAGCCTGCTCGTTCACCCTGAGGAAACCACCAGTGCCCGACAGGTTTATAGCGACATCAGAAATTCCGCGATATCGAGCGCTGCGCGCGGCCGGCTCAAGTTGCTGATGTTGACGGCCCACTCGCGCCATTGTTTTGCGCCGTCATCGAAAGCGCGCTGCACCTGCGCCACCACTTCTCGAGGCGATTGGGCGATCACACCTGAATTGGTTTCAACGATTAAGCGGGCGTTTCCTTCCTCCTGACCTGCGACGACGTGGTTGATAATCATGGGACATTTGGCAGCAATCGTTTCCTGTACCGTTGCGCCACCGGCTTTGCCGATGAGCAAATGGTTCTCGTGCATCATGCGCGGAAGTTCGTTCGTCCAACCAACGATGTTCATGGGGTGGCCATTCGCGGCCGCTTCGATTTCAGACCGGAGCTCATCGGCGCGACCGATAGTCACGGTAAGATCTACGCCAAGTTTCGCGAGCAGACGCACCAGTTCCGGCGCGCCACGCTTGGCAGCATGAATCATGTACAAAACCCGCCGGCTGGAATTGGTGGAAGGCAACGGCCGATCCTCAGCGAAGTCTGCAAACTTCGGACTGACCGGGAATCCAAATATCTTGATTTTTTCGGCGGCGACGCCGCTGCTCCGTAGCACGCCCGCGCTTTGCTCGTTTGCAACGACGAAATAATCGGCCGGACTCCGATACCAGGATGCGTTGATAGTGATCGAGTCCGTGACCACCACGACACATTTGCAGACTCTTCCGGCTCCCAAAATCTCCTGGAGTACATTGGCGTAGGCCGGAAAAGAGCAGACGACGATGTTCGGCTGAAAACGGTCGAGCACAGGAGCAAACTGAGCCTTCAGCCGTGCCAATCGTCGAAATTCGGTGTTGTAATCTGTCTTGCGATCAAGCCAGCGATAAACGACTCCCCAGGCGCGTGGCGCAGAGTTCACCAGTGCCAGATAGCTGCGGCGCACCAGTTCGTTGATCGGTCCGTAGGCCTCGGCAAACAAATCCCGCAATTCCACTGTAGTCTGATCCGGAGCGATGCGAGCAAGCCCGTCGCGCACTCCTCTTGCTGCGCTGTTGTGGCCTTCTCCGAAACCCGCAGTCAGAATCAATACTCTCTTCTTCATTGGTCGTTAGACGACACGGCCTGCGACAAGGTCAGAAGCAGATGCGGAGTCACAGGCGAAAGTCTTGCGACTGCGGGAGACTTTAATGGATATTTGTGCCCCGCAAAGTAAACTCCTGCCGAGATGAAATATCTCAGATTCATTTGGTGCGTTGCCCGCCGGCTGGTTTGGGAAACCGCAACCGATAACACAACCGGCATGGCAGCGCAGATGGCGTATCTGCTGCTTTTCGCGCTTGCGCCCGGCACGCTTTTTTTCTGGCATCTGCTCGGGCTGTTTGGGACTGACCCGAGCAAGTTGCACCGGATGTTTCTTCTCTTGAAGAGCTTCATGCCGCCGGACCCGAAAGTGCAGGATATTCTGGACTCTGCCATGGCCAGTGTGGTGGTGACAGGCACAAGCGGATTGCTCGCGAACGCCGGCATTATCCTGGGAATCTATTTCGGTACTATTTTCATTGCTACGGTTTCTCGCGCCTTGAGCCAAATGCATGGAGTCCGCGAAGATCGGCATTGGTGGTCGAAGTATATCATCTCGTTTTTTATGCTCTTCTGGTTTGGGATAGTGATCGTGTTTAGTTTTAACGCCGTCGTTTTCGGCGAGAAGCTCGCCGGCATTGCCGAAGTAAATTGGCAACTGGCGTTTCCGCTGCAGGCCTGGATTGCGAGATTGAATCTGCCGTTGACCGCGGTGGCGCTGGTGGGCCTCGCGCTTGCGCTTTATCTTTTCACCCCCGAGAACTATTTAACCGGCCGTCAAGCGTTGCCAGGCGCGATTTTCTTTGCCCTCGGCTGGATCATCGCTACAAAAGTTTTTCAACTGTACGTGGCGAGATACGATCGTTACAACCCGACTTATCTCGCGCTGGCATCGATTATCGTGCTGCTCACCTGGATGTATTTAACTTGTCTGCTCCTGTTGCTGGGAGGCAAATTGAACGCCATCATTCGGCGTGAATGCGAAAAAATGCGCGTTGACACGCCTCTCGCACCCGCGCCGGCGGCGACCAGTTGAAGAGTCAAAAAGTTAAATAGAGAGAGAGTCATTGGCTCACCTGATTTTTTAACTTTTTTAACAAATCACTCGCACAGGCGTTGATCGAGTCGCGCGCTCTGTTACTCTCCGTTGCAGTGGAGCGCTTTCGCATTTCGCTCGCAACGGCACTCGCGTCTGGCGCAATCCTCGCCGGTGTCCTCTGTGCGCAAGTCGGCGAACACAAACGGCGCGAGCCGTCCAGCGAAACCGAGACGTCTGCTACGCCGTCTCCAAAACCAAAGAAATCTCCGACCCCTGCAGCAAAAGCAAAGGCGGGAATTCACACACCGAGTGCTTCGCCAAAAACGAAGCGGCGTCATACGCCAACGCCCGAGCCGAAATCAGCGAAAAAGAAGTCGGTCAAAGAAGCATCCGGCAAATCTGCAAAATCAAAGTCCGATCAAAAAGAAGAGGAAACGCCAAAGCCGAAAAAAACACCGCAGCCGCAAGTAGAAAAAGAGCGCACCGCGGGAGAGATCGCAAGCCCGCCACCACGGGCGATTGCTGTACCAACACCAGCGCCCTCGCCACAACCTCAGCCTCCACGCGCCGTTTCAGCGACTGGGCAAGCGCAGGTCGTCATTGAAAAATCCGGCATCGAGGAGGACCAGGGATTGGAACCTCCGCCATCACCGCCGCCGCGCCGATTCGGTTTGTGGCCATGGAGTCGTCCAGTCACCTACCGTTACTTGACAAGCTCCGTAATTGAAGCAATCCGGCGCGCGCCGGTGAAGCGCCGTCGTTGGCAATTTATTGTCGTGCACAACAGCGGCACGCGGCAGGGCAACGCACGGGTTTTCGATTATTACCATCGACATGTTCGCCGGATGCAGAACGGCCTTGCGTATCATTTCGTGATCGGCAACGGCACATCAACCGGAAATGGGCAGATCGAAGTTGGGGATCGCTGGCGGCGTCAGATCAATGGCGGCCACGTGCACAGCGATTATCTCAACAATATCTCGCTCGGCATTTGTCTGGTAGGCGATTTCAATCGGGATCAGCCAACACGCGCGCAGCTAGACGCTTGTGAGGAACTTATCCGCTATTTGCGACAGCGTTGCGGTGGCACCGGGAGAGGCGCCATTCCTGTAAAACCACACCGTGAAATCAATCCGCCGCGCTGGCCGACCGACTGCCCAGGCGACGATTTTCCCTATTCGTGGTTCCGCAGGTTTTAACGTCTCTGTCATTCCGAGTGAAGTCGAGGCTGCAATGCAGCCCCGAAAGCTTTCGGGGCGAGGCCAGGCTTTCAATCCCGTGGCATAAGAGTTGGTGATTTCGCGGGATCTCTCGACTTCGCTCGAGATCCCAGGATTACTTGTGCGTCGCCACGGTTAGATTCGCTTCCTTGTAATTCCATCGGTAACCGAATCCAAACTCGAGTGGTGGCGGATTGGTTCGGTCGAACAATTCGCGTAGCCGGGGTTGATAATGTTGTTTGAATATATCAATAGGTCCGAGATAGACGCCAAAGAAACGCAGGTTCCACTTGTTAGGGTCGAAGTAATCGAGCGGAATTCCTGAGTCGTCCTGCACGATGATGTTGCTATGATCGAGGATGAAATTGCGGATCGTGGCGAAACCATTTTCGAATAACAAATACGATGACGACTTGAGAAAACTCGCGCCGGTGCCGAGACGCTGGCAAAACTTCAAAAAACCCGGAGTCGCCTTGACGCCGCCGTCGGAAATGTCTGTGGTGAAATAAAACAACGTCTGTGCATTGCCTGATTGATTGTCGGTGTACCGGATCCGAACACCCTGAATGCTGCCGCCCCGTTTGCCCGGCGCAGCTTCGTCAAATACGCCACTGCTGCCCAGCGAGCCGAAGGCAACGTTCGTGATCGATTTATCGGCACGAGCCAGGTAAGCGTAGAGAATCGGCAGCACGCCGTTCAGGTTCTGTTCGTGTAGATCGACTTTCATATCCTTGGTGATGAAGTACGTCGTGCTGAGCGAAGACTTCATTGCGTTCTCCAGATTGCCGAGCGCACTCGACAAGTTCGCGATGCGCAACGGATCCGGCGCCGGACCGAGAGCTTCTTTTCCGCAAAGCACATACACGCCAGCTTTTGGAAAAAACTGATCCACGTACAAAAAATCGGGTCCGCTGAACATATAAAACACCACTGGAATTGGCTGAAGTGATTCAGGAAGAGCCGTCTGTTGCCAGGCGTGCAGCTTCTGGAGTTGCCGAAGATTTAGTTTTGAGAATTGCTCTTCGAAAAACGCGGCGTGCGTCTGCCACGCCGGATCGCGCATCAGCGGCGCGAGCGGCGACTCCTCCGGCACAGGCATCCCGGCAAGAAAGCGCGCCACATCATTGGGTCCGGAATTTACGGGGATTGCACGAGGCGCAATTTCCGGATTCTCCTGCGCACACACCATAATGGCGGTGAGCAGACCCAGAATCACCGACAAAGCCGTCCAATTTGTTTTCATGGCGAGCGATCGAGGCGTTTTCCTGCGCAGCAATAGAGCAGCAGGCCCAATAGTGCCGTGGCCAAACCAGCCAGGGATTCGGCCGCATGTGAACGCAAGAGATAAAACATCATCCAAATTGTGATCAGCGAAAATACAATCGGTGGAACGGGGTAAATCCAAACGCGATACGGTCGCGCGAGTTCGGGACGCGTAAAACGAAGCACCATTACCCCTAGGACGGCCAGCAACGAGCAAAGCAACAGACTGAATTGAGTGTAGCGCACCACTTCCCCGAAGCTTTGGGTAAGTAAAAGCAAGTTCACCATGAGCAGTTGCAGGAGGACGGCGTTTGTCGGGATTCCGTGTTTGTTCTTGCGGCCAAGCAGTCGCAGCAGCCAGTGATCTTCGCCCATCGACATCGTAACGCGCGGACCGATCCACATCATCGAACTGATTGCGGCAACCAGCCCAAGACAAATAACTCCACCCGCGAATCGTCCACCGTTTTCGCCAAAAATATGCTTCCCGGCAATCAATGCGACTTGAAGCTGTCCTTTCAATTCATCCGCAGGTGTGGTCGCCAGGAAAACGGCATTTATCAGCACATAAATCACAATCACGACGCTTGTGCCCGCGAGCAGTGAACGCGGCACGTTTTTCTCAGGGCGTTCAATCTCGCTCGTGATGTACGCCGCGGCATTCCAGCCGGAGTACGAATACATGACATAAACGAGCGCGATCGCGAATGCGCCGCTCAGGATCGAGGATTTGTCCCCAGCCGCGGGCAAAAAACTGATCGGCTGCTTCGGTGTTACAAAGAAGCCCGCCCCGATCAGTGCACCGATCAAGAGCAATTTTACCAGCGTAGAAACGTTCTGGAACGCGCTGCCGATCTGCAGATTCCCAAGGTGAAACACCGTGACCAGCCAAACAACGACGAATGACAGCATCACGGGGGAACCTACGCCGAAAACTCCGTTAAAATATGTCCCAAACGCCATCGCTGCGAGTGCCACGGGCGCTGCGAATCCCACCGTGGCGGACACAAATCCGGCCATAAATCCGACCGCCGGATGATAAATTTCCGAGAGAAAATTGTATTCGCCTCCGGAGCGCGGCAGTGCGGCGGCGAGCTCTCCGTAGCAGAGCGCGCCGCATAGCGCCGCGATTCCACCGACAACCCAGAGCATCAGGAGCGGGAACCCTGCGTGAATGTCCGTCACTTGAAAACCAAGACTCGTGAAGATCCCGGTGCCGATGATATTGGCAATGACAATCGAGCATGCGGTTACGAACCCGATCGTGCGCTTCAGCGGTGCAGATTTAACAGCGACAGGCTGCGCAAGTGTAGTCATCGCACGATAAAATTCGATTCAGTTTCTTTCGCCAGAATGCCGAAGACCCAATAGTCGACATTGAACGCAAATGCACCGAGTCCGTTGATTTGATGTTCGAGGATGTTCAGCCGTTCGATGTTTCGGCGTTTACGAGATTTTCCTAAGTTGTCAGAACCGCTTCCCAACGTCAGTTTGCAAGCAGCATGAATGCACATCCCAAGCTCTCCGTCGAAACCGCCACTCAACTGGCAGTTTTCCTTGCAAATCGTCCCGGCGCACTTGCGCGCGTGTGTGAGGCGCTGGCCAACGCCGGAATCAATATCTACGCGCTGGCTACCTCCGATACCGTCGATCACACCGTTGTACGCATGGTTGTGAGCAATCCGACCAAGGCGCTCATGCTTCTGGGCGAAGCCGGCGTGCTCGCTCTGGAGACGGACGTGCTGACGATCGAGACAGCAAGCGAGCCAGGTGTTCTGGCTGAAATCGCCGAGACCCTCGCCGAAGCCGAGGTGAATATTGATTATACCTATCTTGCCGCTGGCCGGGAAGCAGAAAGAGGTCTGATCATCCTGAGACCTTCGGATATCGAAAAAGCGCGGCGCGTGCTCGAGGAGCTTTAGGAAAATCTTTGGCCGCTCCGATCCCTCAGGGCGAATCGCGATGACCTTATCGTCCGCTGTAACTCGCCAGGGTTCCTCGATCGCGCCGCTTAAGCGAAAGCGACTTCGTCACGATTTGTCCGATCCGCCGTTCGTCGTTGCCAGTGTCGCGTCAATGCCTGATAAATGCGCGGCGCGTTTATGACTCCGGTAAAAACCTTTCGCGGTTATTCGTATCCTCTGGGCGCGACATGGACGGGCGACGGCGTCAACTTCGCAATTTTTTCCCAGCACGCTACCGGCGTTGAGCTATGCCTGTTCGATAGCGTCAACAATACAGAAGACAATGTTCGGATTCCGCTCAAGGAGCGTACCGGTCATGTCTGGCATGTCTTTTTGCCCGATGCGCGACCGGGCCAGTTGTACGGGTTTCGCGTCTCCGGTCCGTACGATCCGGAGCGCGGACTGCGTTTCAATAATTCGAAGCTCCTCCTTGATCCATACGCGAAAGCAATCGCTGGAGCAGTGAGCTGGGCAGATGAAATGTTCGGTTATGTCATAGGCGACGAAAAGCAAGATTTGACTCAGGACTTTCGCGATAATGCATGGGGTGTTCCGAAATCCATCGTGATCGATACCGGATTCGATTGGCAGGGGGATAAAAGGCCGGCCATTCCGCTGCACGAGTCGGTGATCTACGAAGTACACGTGAAAGGTTTCAGCAAGCTTTGGCGCGAGATGCCGGAGCAATTGCGCGGTACGTACGCGGGCCTGGGTAGCCAGCTCGCCATCGACTACTTCAAGAAACTTGGCGTGACCGCTTTGGAGTTACTCCCTGTGCACGCGCATAGCGACGACAAATTTTTGGCTGATCATGGCCTAACGAACTACTGGGGCTACAACACAATCGGATTTTTCGCTCCGCATGAGGAATACTCCGGCAGTGGGCAATTGGGCCAACAGGTCGCGGAGTTCAAGGCCATGGTGCGCAGCCTGCATGCGGCGGGCATCGAAGTAATTCTCGATGTGGTTTACAATCACACCGGAGAAGGAAATCATCTCGGGCCCACGCTGTGTTTCCGCGGAATTGACAATCTTGCATACTACTGGCTGCATCCGGAGAACCCTCGCTTCTATCTCGATTTCACCGGCACCGGCAACACCTTCAATCTGCTTCATCCGCGAACGCTGCAATTGGTGACCGACAGTTTGCGTTATTGGGTGCTGGAGATGCATGTTGATGGATTTCGATTCGATCTCGCGTCCGCGCTGGCACGCGATCATTCAGGATTCAACACGCTGCATCCATTTTTCCAAGTGATCCAGCAGGACCCTGTGCTCTCGCAAGTGAAGTTAATTGCAGAACCGTGGGATATCGGTGAAGGAGGTTATCAGGTTGGGAATTTTCCCGTTTCCTGGTCGGAATGGAATGGTAAATATCGCGACTCCGTTCGCAGTTTTTGGAAAGGTGACGAAGGCCGAATTGGCGAAATGGCCTATCGACTGACGGGGAGCCCCGATTTGTATGAACACGATGACCGGCGCCCTTATGCCAGCATCAACTTCGTCATCGCCCATGACGGATTCACGCTAAGTGATTTGGTCAGCTACAACGAAAAACACAACGAGCTGAACGGCGACGATAATCGCGACGGCGACAACAATAATCTGTCGTGGAATTGCGGGGTGGACGGACCAACCGAAGATCCGCAGATCAACGCTTTGCGCGATCGCCAGCGCCGGAATTTCCTGACGACTTTGTTTCTGTCGCAAGGGGTGCCGATGCTTTGCGGCGGAGACGAGCTGGGGCGAACCCAGAGCGGAAATAACAATGGTTATTGCCAGGACAACGAGATTAGTTGGTTCAACTGGCATCGTGACGACAAGCAGAATCAGTTTCTTGAGTTCACGCGAAAATTGATCCAATTGCGAAAGGAGCATCCGGTTTTTCTCCGGCCGAAGTTTTTGAAAGGTCGCCGCGTTCCGGGCTCCGAGATTCGGGATGTGATGTGGTTCACTCCGGGCGGTAACCAGATGACTGAAGAAGAATGGACATCCCCGTTCGTGCGCTGTCTCGGCATGCTGCTGAGCGGCGATGCGACCGATGCGGTCAATTCCAAAGATGAACCAGTTCGTGATGAGACCTTTCTGCTGCTGATAAATGC
The DNA here is from genome assembly GCA_003218945.1 of Verrucomicrobiota bacterium. Taxonomy (GTDB): domain Bacteria; phylum Verrucomicrobiota; class Verrucomicrobiia; order Chthoniobacterales; family UBA10450; genus Udaeobacter. The sequence goes on from QHPE01000167.1 coordinate 9,459, forward strand.
GCATTACGAGCCGATCCCATTTGTCCTGCCGGGTCAGGAAAATCTGGAATGGCAGTTGATTCTCGACACAAGCGATCCAGAGGGTTTTTTGACCGAGCCAAAAACATTCGCCTCCGGGGATGATATCAATCTTGGCGGACGCGCCTGTTGTCTCCTTCAACTGGCCAGGGGTACGCAAGCGCAGGCGCGCGAGGAATCCTGGAAAAAGCGGCCCGTGGAATTTCCCCGCGTCACCGCGGAGGAAGAACGCGCGGCGCGCAAAAGCTAGCGTATAGCGTTTCTCCTTGCCGCGGGCAATTTTGGGCAAGCACGAAGTTGCAACGCCGACCGATTTCTTTTATAGAGATAGTAGAGATGTGCGCAGTCGCGCGCCGCCAGTGATTTGCCAATGACACCGACTTCTCTTGTGATCGTCACTGATCGCGGCAGCTTGAAAGCGTATCGAGTGACTGAGACGCCAACGCGAGGACCGAGCCTTCAACTCGTGCAGGCCTTTAACATCACTGACGCGCACGGCAGACTCGTCGATAAACTGAGCGATGCGGCGGGGCGTTTTCCTGTGACCGAGGGGGCGGGCGCGCACCGTGGACCTGCGTCCATTGCCGAACGAACGCAACTCATTAGCGAAATCGATCGGCGAATTCAAAAGGAGTTGGCCGATCAAATCACGCAAATTGTTTTGCGAAACGGAAAAGAAGGCTGGTCGTTTGCCGCTCCTGCGGAAATACACGCGGCAATCGTGGATTCCTTACCTTCTGCTGTGCGGCAACGAATCGTCGAACATGTGAAATCGGATCTGGTGAAAGTGGAACCTGCAAGATTGATCAGCCACTTCCGTTCACTGCAGCAGATTTGAACACTGGCGTGGAATCGAGATTTTTGTTCCCCCAACAGTCAACAGAGCCGTAGTATATAAGGAATTATGCAATTGCCTGTTAAGATATCGTATCGGGGTTTGGAGAAATCTGACCAGATTGACAAAGTCGTTTTGGATTATGCAGCACGACTCGAAAGGTTTTGCGACCACATCAACCGCTGCGATGTCGCTATTGAGCAGACCAATCACACTCATCAAAAGGGAAATCCTTATCGGTGCCGTATCGACGTGACCGTGGCACCACGGCACGAACTCGTGGCCGATGAAAAGCAGATGAATAACGGCACTCATGCACCATTAATAAAGGTAATCCACGATGCGTTCAAAACGATGGAGCGCGAGCTGCGTCGTGTCGTGGAAAAGCAAAGGCGCGAAATCAAAACCCACGCCGACATGCGTTCGCCCAAGTAATCGCAGGGTAATCGAAGCTCGGAAGCGTTGCGGCAAACGCGCTACCGCGCTGGCACGCGAACTCAGTCGCCGTCCTCTTGCCATTTGGGTCCTTTTTCGTGCCAGTAGATCCGTCCGCCGCCCGATTCGCTCTTTTGGATCAGTAAAGCCTGTTCCATGGGTCGGCTTCGACGCTCAGATCGTGCCGAACGAGCCAGGTGAATCGGAATTGACGGTCTAAACTTTTCACGCCGAAAACGGCTTCATCGTTTGACGGAAAGTCGCCACAGAAACGATGCTAGCCGCTGAGTCATGCATATCACTGACATTATGCGAGGGCAGTGTCCGACGTTTTCGTTTGAATTTTTTCCCCCGAAAACGCCTGAAGCGGCCGAGACGCTCTACCGGACGATTCGCGATCTGGAATCGTACGCACCGGATTTTGTCAGCGTCACTTATGGAGCCGGCGGCTCGACGCGTGAGCTCACGCACGATCTTGTCGAGCGCATTCAAAACACAACAAAACTGGATCCGATCCCGCATCTGACGTGTATCTGCCACAAAGAAGAGGAGATCGAAGCGATTCTGCTCCGATATGCCAGGTCAGCCATTGGAAATATTCTCGCCCTCGGCGGGGACAGGCCGCCTGAAATGGCTTACGACAAATCCCGCGATTCATTCCAGCACGCGATTGATTTGATAAAATTCGTTCGCCGCTTCAACGAGTCCGGCGTGCATCCGGACCGTCGCGGTTTCGGAATCGGAGTGGCTGGCTTTCCCGAGGGACATCCCGCCACGCCGAATCGATTGATCGAGATGGAACATTTTAAGGCGAAAGTGGATGCCGGGGCGGATTATGTGATCACGCAGCTATTTTTCGAGAATAGCGATTTCATCGATTTCCGGGAGCGCTGTGCACTGGCGGGTATCCACATCCCGATTATTGCCGGGATCATGCCGATTACATCCATGAGTGGACTCAAGCGCATGGCCGAGCTGGCTGGCGGTGCGCGATTTCCCGCGAAGCTTCTACGCGCACTACAGCCTTGGCAAGATGATGCCGCAATGGTCAGGCGCGTCGGTATCCAGTACGCTTTGGAGCAATGTCGGGATCTTCTTGAAAATGATGTTGCGGGTATTCATTTCTACACGCTCAACCGCTCGGACGCTACGCGCATAATCTTCGATAGCCTCGGCATTTCCCGGCATCGGAACGCGCACGCTTCGAGTCTCTAGCCGGAGCAAGACGATCCGCAGTTTTCCAAGCATTTACCCAAACGGCTGGCGAGATTTGCGCAGACTGCACGACGCGCGCACAATTTCAAGATGCTGAGCGTCCGCCGCGTGATTTCCTGGCAGGCTGCAGCGGTCGTGTGTGCGATTGCGCTTGCGGTGGGGCTCTCCCGTTTTTTTCCGGTTGTCAGTTTTATCGAAGCCTTACAAACGCGTGTCATGAGCTGGGGCGCCTGGGCTGGGATCTGCTATCCCTTGCTTTTTGCAGCCTGCAACATTCTTGTCTTGCCGGGCGGTATTCTGGCTGTAGGGGGCGGCTTCTTCTTTGGTTTGTGGTGGGGCTTTTTAGTCGTGCTCGCAGGCAACATCGTCGCCACAGCGATTTCGTTTGCGCTCAGTCGGTTCGTTGCAAGACGCTGGTTTAAGCGCACGCTATCGCGTAACGCGACTTTGAGGAGTCTAGGGCCTGCGGTGGAACGCGAGAGCTGGAAGATTATTTTGCTAAGTCAGTTGCATCCGCTTTTTCCTACCAGCCTGCTGAACTACTTTTACGGAGTGACGCCAATTCGGTTCAGCACGTACATGTTTTGGGCAACGGTTGGGCGAGTGCCAGGTCTTTTTTTGTACTGCTACATCGGTACGCTGGGTCAACTCGCGGTACGAGTGATGCGAGGTCGAAGTTACCCCCGCATGGTTGAATATTGGATCTGGGGTGGCGCATTCGTCACAACCGTGTTGCTTTTGGCGGTATTGGTCCGCGTGGCCTATCGCGTTATTCAAGCGTCGTCGGCAGGACCCCCTGGCGCAGCCTCAAATGAGGCTGTAGAGCGTCCGATATTATCAAGATAAATACCTCAGGAATAAATTGTTATGGCATATTTCATAAGTGACTACGATGTTGTCATCGTGGGGAGCGGTCATGCCGGGATCGAAGCGGCTTTGGCCGCCGCTCGAATTGGAGTGCGCACGCTGATCTTGACCCAGAATTTGGATACGATTGGTCAAATGTCGTGTAACCCGGCAATCGGCGGCCTGGCAAAAGGGCATATTGTTCGCGAAATCGACGCGATCGGAGGAGCAATGGGACTGAATGCCGACGCGACGGGGATTCAATTTCGAATGCTGAATCAAAGCAAGGGACCGTCGGTGCGCGCTCCGCGAGTTCAATGCGACAAAAAGGCGTATCAGTTTCGGATGAAGGCGATTCTCGAGCAGGCACCGAATCTTGACGTCAAACAGGCCACGGTATCACGTGTGCTTGTCGATTCTGGAGCGATAGTTGGGGTTGAGACCGACTTGGGCGTGGCAATTGGTGCTCGGACCGTGGTCATCACGTCCGGGACATTTCTGCGAGGGCTCTTGCACGTTGGCGAGACAAGCAAGCCCGGGGGACGAATGGGCGACGCCACCTCCGGCCTGAGTACAACCCTGCAGCAGCTAGGCTTCGAGATAGGACGTTTCAAGACCGGGACGCCCTGTCGCTTAAATGCGCGATCCATCGATTTTTCACGTTGCTCAATCCAGCTTGGGGATGAACCGCCTTGCGGATTTGCTTTCCATCCGGAGGAGATCAGCACCGACGCAAACGAAATTTTCACGTTAAATTATGTCGAGGACGCAAAGTTCCACGTGGAACAATTTCCCTGCTGGATCACGCACACGACTGAAACGACGCATCAGATCATCCGTGCCAATCTGCACAGATCACCGCTCTATTCCGGTCGAATTCAAGGGATCGGGCCGCGATATTGTCCCTCCATCGAAGATAAAGTAGTGAAATTCGCGGAGAAGCCGGCGCATCAGCTGTTTCTGGAACCCGAAGGGCGGCACACTGGCGAATACTACGTCAACGGAATTTCAACGAGTCTGCCGTACGAAGTTCAGCTGCAATTTCTCCATTCAATTCCAGGACTCGAAAAAGCCGAGATCATGCGGCCTGGGTATGCTGTGGAATACGATTACTTTCCCCCAACCCAACTTCATCCAACATTGGAAACAAGGCTCCTCAGCGGACTCTTCTTTGCCGGGCAAATTAATGGCACTTCCGGGTACGAAGAGGCGGCAGCTCAAGGGTTGATCGCTGGAGCTAATGCTGCTTTAAAGGTTCAAAATCGTGCGCCATTCGTATTAAGCAGGAAGGACGCGTACGTCGGCGTTCTCATTGATGATCTCGTCACGAAGGGGACAGAAGAGCCGTATCGCATGTTCACTAGCCGCGCTGAGGCTCGATTATCGTTGCGACACGACAACGCGGATCAAAGATTAACGGCGGCAGCATTTCGGTCCGGCTTAGTCACCGAAGCTCGATACGGTCGTTTTCAAGAAAAAATGCACCTATTGCAGCAAGCTCGCATGGTAGCTGCTAGAACGAAGTTGCATGGCATTTCTATTTCTCAACTTCTTAAGCGACAGGAGTTTACTATAGAGCAGCTGCCTCCTGATATACGGTCGGCCGTCCCGATTCCGGTCTGGGAACTGCTTGAGACGGAGTTCAAATGCGAGGGATATGCGGTGCGCCAATCCGAGCAGAATCGACAGCTCGAGCATAGCCTGAAACAGAGGATCCCAAATGGACTCGATTTTGACAAAGTCCTCGGCTTGCGCTCCGAGACAAAACAGAAGTTATCGAGTTTGCGCCCCACGTCGCTTGGCCAGGCTGCACGTATCAGCGGAATCACTCCAGCCGATATCGCTATTATGTCTATCTGGCTAAAGAAAAATGACTTACGCAAGGCATAAGGATGTTGCGAAGTGAATGACAGAAACTCCACATGATCATGTTCATCGTGGTCTTAGCCGGCAGCTATCTGCTGGGATCGATCCCTTTCGGCTATCTCATCGGTCGAATCGCGGGAATCGACATCCGCAAGGTTGGTAGTTGCAACATCGGTGCGACCAACGTCGTGCGTGTTCTGGGTAAAAGATACGGTTACGCGGTATTTCTGCTCGACTTCTTTAAGGGCTTCGGCGCGGTAAAGCTGTCGATGCTTTTGGCAATGCGATCGCCGCCAGACTGGAACTCGCCGGAACTATTCGGGAGCATCGCGGCAGTATCCAGCATCGTCGGTCACTCCTATCCGCCATGGCTGAAGTTCAAGGGCGGAAAAGGCGTTGCCACTTCCGCCGGAGCACTTCTCGCCTTAACCGCCGTAGGTGGGTTAATCTGGTTTGGTATCTGGATCGTAATCTTCTGGCTGACCCGCTATGTTTCAGTGGCTTCAATCACAGCGGCCCTGCTGCTGCCTGTTGTGATTTTGGTGATTAGCTGGCGGAATCAAAGCGCAAAAGTAATCTTTTATTTTTCCGTTTGCGCCGCGGCAGTTGTGATTTGGCGCCATCGTTCAAATCTGTCCCGGCTTATGCACGGCACCGAACCGCGCTTTACTCGAAAGTGAAAATTGCAAAAATAGTAATCATCGGTGCTGGCGGTTGGGGAACTGCATTGGCTTGTCTGTGCGCGGACGATGGGCGCCCGGTGTTCCTTTGGGGCCATAACGCAGATCGGATCGCACGCATGGGAAAGATTCGGCAAAACAGCGATTATTTGCCTGGAATCGAAATTCCTCGCTCAGTCTGCATTACGTCCGAGCTAGGCGACTGCGCGGGCGCCGATCTTGTGGTCCTCGCGACACCGTCAACGGCTTTCCGCGAGATCGCAACACGGCTGCGGAAAGTGATTGGCGACACGCATGCTGTGTTGTTGAGTTGCACCAAAGGAATCGAACATCGCACCGGCATGCGGATGAGCGAAATTTTGTGCGAGCTGTTTCGTGGCAATGCAATCGCTGTGTTATCCGGCCCGAATCTCGCGGCCGAAGTCGCTAAACGCTTTCCTACGGCGACTGTCATTGGTTGCGACGATCGCGGTTGCGCTGCGAGTCTGCAGCGCCTGCTGGGGCATGCCCGATTTCGCATTTACACCAGCCAGGACGTCGTCTCCATCGAACTGGGCGGCGCTCTGAAAAATGTGTTCGCCATCGCCGCTGGAATTAGCGATGGACTTGGACTGGGCGACAATTCCAAGGCGGCGCTGGTGACTCGATCGTTAGCGGAACTCGTTAGGCTCGGCCAGGCAATGGGCGGTAAACCAGGTTCTTTCTATGGATTGAGCGGCGCGGGTGACCTGATTTTGACCTGTTACAGCGAACGAAGCCGAAATCATACTGTCGGGCAACGGCTTGGGCACGGCGAACCGCTGGCGGAAATCACTGCGTCTATGAAAACCGTCACGGAGGGCATTCCGACCACGCGAAGCGCGTGGGAATGCGCGCGCCGATTAGACGTTGCCACTCCTATTCTCGATCAGGTGTACGCGGTTCTATACGAGCAGAAAAAAACAACCATTGCATTGGAAGAACTACTGAAGCGGGAGCCGAAGGCTGAATAGCCTTTGTGACGCGGTTAGCCGGCCTGACGCATCCGGCGATGGAAGTTACAAATTTGCTTCACGATATCTTTCGCAGAGTTCGGCAATTACCGCCGGATACAGCTCGTGTTCAAGGATCTGAATCCGAGAATGCAAGCTTTCGGGTGTATCGTTCGGCAGGATTGTCGCCTCTCGCTGTGCAACGATGCGTCCATGATCGATTTTTTCATCGACGTAGTGCACGGTACAGCCAGTCACTTTTTCGCCCGCCGCCAGAGCTTGCTTCCACGCTTCCAGCCCAGGAAACTTGGGCAAAAGCGATGGGTGAATGTTGATGACGCGGCGGGGAAACGCGTTGAGCATCGGCTCGTGCAGGACACGCATGAAACCGGCAAGAGCAACAAGTTCGACACCGGCACCACGCAACATTTTGACGAGCTGGTCTTCTGCTTCAGGTTCCAGACGGGTGCGAAATCTCCCCGGCGGCAGAAAAGCGTTCGGGACGCCAAACTCTCGTGCGATATCAAGAATCGGCGCATCCAGCACATCGGATACCACGAGGCGCGCGTCCGCAGCGAGTTTGCCTGACCGGATGCCCTCGAGAATCGCCCGCGCGTTGCTTCCTTTGCCGGATCCGAGAATGCCAATTGGCAGCCGTTTCATCTAACTTTTCGTGTTTGTGAACTCCTGGTCTTGCAGATTTCTTCGATCAATCGCGAAGTCGAATAACCTGCCTCAAAAGGAATCAGGCGAATCTCTGCACCCGTCTTAGTCAAAATTGAGCGCTCTTCTTCATTCAGCGTCTCAGGCGTGTAATCGGCTCCTTTAGCATACACAGCCGGTCTGACCGCAGCGAGAAACTGCGTGGCCCGAATTTGTGGAAAGACCGTGACCAAGTCCACGCACTGCAAAGCTGCAAGGATCTCCGCGCGATCGTTCTCGGTCCTGAGTGGACGTCCGGTTCCTTTTAATTCGCGGACTGAACGATCGCCATTGAGACCAACCGCGAGGACATCACCTAACGCTCGCGCAGCTTGTAAGTACCGAACGTGTCCCACGTGAAGCAGATCAAAACATCCGTTTGTGGCTACAATCTTTTTTCCAGCAGCCCGCAATTTTTCGGAGCGATCGGAAAGTTCCTCAAGCTCCACGATTTTTGGATTCATACGTTGGTATCCAAATTTGGAATTGTGCGCCAATTCGCAGTTGGTTTAACTAATTTGCGCGAGGTACGCTCAAAATGGCGAAAAGAAAAGCAAAACGCAACGTGGGAACATCGAAGCTCCATGGCCGTTTCAAAATCTGCCGCGAGCCGGTTGTGCACCTTGGCGCAGCTGTTCAGTCATCTGATGCCGCCGAGAGCGCGAGCATGCCACGGATTTGTGAAGAGCCCCTGCTCTTCGCCATCGCACGCGATGAGCAGACTATTTTTGTCAGCTGGGATATCGATTGGCCGTCTGTTTTCGACAAGGCGATGCCTGTGGATCGACAAGTCCATCTTCGATTACTTACAGGCGATGGTTTCGAACAGGCAAGAGTCGCGGTCGAGCCGATGCTTGGAAGGTTCTACGTCTCGGTGTCGAAGCCGCGCGCGATGTACCGCGTCGAACTCGGTTATTACGCGCCGGATCGCGGCTGGAGATCTGTCGCGATTTCCGACGCAGTCGCGATGCCGGCCGATGCGCCATCCGAAAACATGCAGGTCGATCTCGCAACGGTTCCGTTCCACATCAGCTTCCAAAAATTAGTCGATCAGTTGGGCCTAACGAACGGTGATCCGCTCGTCACCGCTTTGTCGCGCTTGGAAGACCGCATTGTGGCATTCGCAGAGCGCGATCTCGATCCTGCGCCGGCGGATCGCGAAATTCTCCGCGCGTTGGACATGTCGATTGAGGATCTGCGCAGCGGCCGCGTCAGTTTCGCCAAAAGGCCTAACGAGTCGCGACTGCATAAACGCCTCGAAGCCGTTCTCGGCTTCGGTGGACCGAGTCCAACGAGCGGCTCCGGCGCCGGTAGCTGGAGTCAGTGACGAACTCAGTTACAGCAGCCCGTCACGCGTCATCTTGATTCCTTCCGGCATATCCGTCGGCCGTGGGGCGTCGATGTGGCTGTGGCTCTTGCCGTAGCCGAAGTAGAAAATGAAGCCGATGAGCAGCCAGACGATGAGTCGCATCCAGTTCGTCCAGCCTAGTCCGTATATCATGGCGCTGCAGGTGATGATGCCGAGCGTGGCGACCAGCGGCGCGGCGGGAACGCGGAATCCGCGTTCTAGCTCAGGATGCTTCACGCGCATGATCCACACCCCGGCGCAGACGAGAATGAATGCGAACAATGTGCCGATGCTGGTCATTTCTCCGGTCACATCGGCGGGCACAAGCGCGGCTAGCGCGCCGGTGAAAACGAAGAACAGCATGTTCGATTTCCATGGCGTGCGATACCGCGGATGCACTTCCGAGAAGATTGACGGAACCAGTCCGTCGCGGCTCATCGAAAAGAACACGCGCGATTGGCCTAACAACATTACGAGAATGACGGACGAAAAACCGGCGAGGATCGCGACTGTGACCGCGCGCGAAAGCCATTCGTAACCGTGCATGTATTTGCTGATCGCGAACGCGACCGAGGCTTCACGGCCAGCGGCGCGAAAATCTTCGACCGTGGCGACGCCGCTGAGCACGTACGAGAAGAGCACATAGAGAACCGTGCAGAATACCAGAGAACCAAGAATGCCGATCGGCATGTCACGTCTTGGATTGCGCGCTTCCTGTGCTGCGGTCGAGACGGCATCGAATCCGATGTAAGCGAAGAACACGACACCGGCCGCCCCGAGAATTCCAAGAATACCGCCGTAATGATGCGTGATTCCCTGCGCTGTGACGTGCGTCGTCGCCGACGGAATGAATGGCGTGTGATGCGCCGGGTTGATGAATTGCCAGCCGATACCGATGAAGAGCAGTACGATGGACACTTTCAAAATTACGATGAGCCCGTTCACAAAAGCGGATTCTTTCGTGCCACGAATGAGCAGCATCGTCAGGAGAAGCAAAATGAAAAGCGCGGGCACGTTCATGATGCCGTACGTGCCGCCGGGGTCGTGTTCGAATGGCGAATGCGTCCACTGATAGGGGATCGCCATGTTGAACCAGCCGAGCACGCGGTTCGCGTATTCGCTCCATGCGTCGGACACGGTCGCCGCGGCGACGGCGTATTCAAGAATCAAATCCCAACCGATGATCCATGCGACGAATTCGCCCATGGTGGCGTACGAGTACGTGTAAGCGCTGCCCGCGACGGGAATCATCGACGCGAACTCGGCGTAGCACAGACCGGCGAACGCGCAACCGATGCCAGCCACGACAAACGCCAGCACAACCGACGGACCCGCGCGATCCGCGATGGCAGCGGCGGTTCGCACAAACAGACCGGCACCGATGATTCCACCGATGCCGAGCGCAACGAGGTTGACCCAGCCTAACGAACGCTTGAGAGTATGCTCGCCAACTTGCGCGGCCTCGTACATGAGAAGGTCCAGCGGTTTTTTCTTGAATAGTTTTCCCATGACTTCAGATGTTGGTGCCAGTCCGGCTCGGACTGTCGATGTTATCCAGGCCGATCTTGCGATCGCGTGACTTGTTCCAGAAGAAATAAACCGGCACGCCGGTCAACACGATGATTAGTCCCGGCCACGTGGTCGCAGTTTGGTAAATGAAGAGCACGACAAGGATGACGGTCGCGCCAAGGATGTACAAAATGGGAACGACTGGATAGCCGAATGCTTTATATGGCCGTTCCGCATGCGGATCTTTTCGGCGCAGGAGGAAGATGCCAATGATTGTTAATACATAGAAAATCAGCGCGGCTGAAATGACGTAGTCGAGCAAATTGCCGTAGAGATTGCCATACCCGGTCACGCTGCCAGCTGCATCTGTTTTGACTGTGCGTGGCAAAACGAGTGCGCCGGCCCAAATGCCTTGGAAAACGAGCGCCCACGCCGGGACGTGGCTTTTGTTGAGCTCGCCGACTCGTCGAAAGAACAGACCGTCTTTCGCCATGGCATAATAGGCGCGGGCACCGGCAAGAATCAGCCCGTTATTGCAACCGAACGTCGAGACCATGATCGCAACCGCCATGATTGTCGCGCCAGCGCCTGGAAAAATTACGTTGGCTGTTTCAGAGGCGACACGATCGCTGGGCGCATTCTGGATTGCGTTGAACGGCAGCGTCGCGAGATAAGCGACATTTGCGAGCAAATAAAGTCCGATCACCAGGAACGTGCCCAATGCGAGGGAAAGCGGCACGTTGCGCCGCGGGTTCACTACCTCTCCGGCAGTGAAAGTGATGTTGTTCCACGCGTCGGCAGAGAACAAGGAATTCGTCTGTGCCACGCAGATTCCGACGAAGAGTCCGAATACCGTCGCAGCTGTTAAACCTGTGCCAACTTCCTGCAGATTACCGCGCACAGTCCAGAAGTCCCTGAAGTTTTCCGCACCTGCACCGGATTTCAGCCCGATAACGATTCCGAGGACGATCAACGCGAGCAGCGCGCCAGTTTTTGCGGTCGTGAAAACGTTTTGGATAAGCTTGCCGACTTCCAAGCCACGCGTGTTCGTAAATGTCAAAAATCCAATGAGCGCCAGGCCGACGAGCTGTGCCGTCGAAAGCGATAGTGCGTATCCGCCAAACCGAATCGGCGAAATAATGTAATTGCTTTCGGAAATCCATGGGAGAAGCACGCCGCTGTAGCGTGCGAATCCGACTGCGACGGCCGCAATGGTGCCGGTCTGAATCACAAGGAAAAGCGTCCAGCCGTAAAGAAATCCCCATAGCGGCGAAAATGCTTCGCGCAGATACACGTATTGCCCACCGGCTTTGGGCATCATCGCCGCGAGTTCACCGTACGAGAGCGCGGCTGTCAGTGTCAGTAATCCCGTAACGATCCAGACAATGAGCAACCACCCCGGCGATCCAACCTGGCGAGCAATGATCGATGAGACTATGAAAATCCCCGAGCCGATCATTGACCCGGCCACAAGCATGGTGGAGTCCAATAAGCCAAGCCCCCTAACAAGTTTTTCTTCGGCTACAGGTGCTTCGGTGACTGCGCTTGGCATATCGAATCCTTTGGATTCGCGGAGAGTTAATCATCAGTCACGCCTGCCATGCAACGCCAAAAAACTGCCGCAAAGTTGTTTACGGCAAAAAAGTAAGCGTGTAGTCTCCCCGCCACCGTGATGACCGCGAATCATCTGCTCCGGGCGCGACGGTTTCTGTGGGGGAGCTGCGCTGCTCTGGTGTTGGTCATCCAGTTGGGTGGCGCGTCGCAGGCCGCTTTGACGCGGGCAAACACTCAGTTCGAGGCGCTGCCGCTGGTACGCTCCCGACAAAATCACCTGCTGGTCCATGCCTTCATCAACGGCAGACCCGCATGGCTGACGGTCGATAGCGGGGCGCCCGTGAGCGCGATTGCCCTGAATCGTCGTGAATATTTTCGGCTCAAGCCGATCACGGCGAAATCAAGTTTGCCTGCGCGCGTTCAAATCAACGGCGCATTCAATAATGTCGCGATCGCCCGTGAACTGCGGATTGGCGGGTTAATTCTCGCTGATGAACCGGTGGTTACGGTCGATCTCGGCGGTTCCGCGCGCGCAGCCCGAATGGCGCACGAGCCGCAGATCGACGGAATCATTGGAGCAGATATCCTTTTCCCGACGCAAGCCGTGCTCGATTGTGAAAGGCAATTACTGGTTCTCAAGATCGACCCGAATGTTGTGGGCAGTTTCCCGGGCTTCAGTCGCCGCGGGTTACGCGCTGTTCCGATTCAAGTCAGCGACGGTTACAACTTGTATGTGAACGGTTCCGTGAACGGCAGAGCGGCAAAACTCATGGTCGATACCGGTTCTTTCACCACTTTGTTACATCGGTCCTTTGTCCGGAGCATGCGAATTGCCACTCGTGAGACGCCATATAGTTCCTCGGCTGTCAACCTGAAAGAGCGCGGGGTGCGTGTGGCGCATATTCGCAAGCTGTCCGTCGGCTCCGTGGACATCGTCGGCAAAGAAGTGGGTGTCATTGATCTGGAAGGACTCATCCATGACGGGCTGTTGGAAGGTTCACCACCCGTTGCCGGCCTGCTCGGCGCGGAAACATTGCGACGTCACCACGGCATCATCGACTTCGGCACCCGCACGCTGTATCTACGGTAGCGAACGCTCCAACAGTCCGTTTGTCATTCCGAGCGAAGTTGAAGAATCTCTCGATTTTCTGCTCGTGAATCACATTACACAGGCATTCGTTCTGGCTGCGGGACTTGGCACGCGGTTGCGTCCATTGACCGAGGAAGTGCCGAAACCGCTTATCCCGATTTTTCAAAAACCGCTCGTGACGTTTGCCCTCGATCACTTGATAAACGCGGGAGTGAACAGATTCGTCGTCAATACGCACCGGCATCCAGAGCTATTTCAAACTTTTTTCGCCCGTCACGAGTATGCTGGCTTTCCGGTTACGCTTGTTCACGAGCCAGAGCTGCTCGAAACCGGCGGCGGTATCAAAAATGTCGAAGGCATTCTTGGGAAAGAACCATTCATCGTTTACAGCGGCGATATTTTGACCGACGTCGCGCTCGAACCGCTGATTGCCGAACATTTCCGCGCCGGTAATGAGGTGACGCTTGGCCTTCGGCGGAATACCGGCCTGGGGGCGGGCGTGGTCGTGCGAGCTGGCCGAATCGTCGAGATTTCAAAAGAATACAATCCCAAGGAAAACTTCGATTACGCCAACATTTCGATTTGGAACCAGGAAATCTTCAACCGCATCCCCGCCAGGCAGAAAATTTCATTTATTCCTGTTTTGATAGATTGGATCCAGAATGGCGGAAGGATAGGCGGCGTGGCGCTCGATGACGGGAATTGGTTCAACATCGGATCGCGCAAGGAGTATCTCGATGTCCATCGCGCGATCTTGAACAAAGACTGGCGACCGGCGTACTTGAAGACGCGCGATTGGGCCGAGCCGGTTGCGAAAAGCGCATACGTCGATCCAACTGCGCAGTTACACGGCTGCACAGTCGTGGGACCAAACTGTCGCATCGGTGCCGAAGCGATTCTGGAAGACACAATCTTATGGCCGGATGCGGAAATTGCTTCCCAAACGCGGCTGGAGGCTTGTATTGTCCGCTCCCGAAAAAAGGTCAGCGGCGTCCATCGCAATATCGACATCTGATTTATGAGAACCGACCTCCTTGTCCGACGAACGCGGAAGCATTTCCCACGATTGGATGTCGCCGAGATAAAGATCAGCCCGATCCAAAAAGGAGGATCAGACCGAAAATTCTATCGCGTCCAATGCTCGGCGGAGCAGGCGCTCATTTTGGTGAAGTACAATTTGGAACGGGAAGAAAACCGGCATTACGTGACCATCGCCAATTTTCTCAGCGAGCACAGAATCCGCGTTCCACAGATTTATTTTCACGACGCAGCCGAAGGTTTAATCTGGCTGGAAGACCTTGGCGAGCGCGATCTTTACAATTATCGGGGAGAAACCTGGCTGGTACGCCGCGCCTTTTACGAATCGGCTCTTGAGCAAATCGCGATCCTGCATGCTTTGCCAGAATCGGTTTGCGTCGAGATGAAGCAGCTTTTGCCCGCCGAATTCAATTCAGAGCTTTATCTTTGGGAGCAAAACTATTTCTTCGAAAATTGCCTGGGCCGTTATTTCAAAATCGACAAGGGAAAGCTCGCACCGCTCGCCGCGTTGCCTGCGCTACAGAAGATTGCCGAGCACCTTGCGTCGTTCCCGAGAGTTTTGGTGCACCGCGATTTTCAGTCGCAAAACATCATCATCCGAAACAGCTACGCGTACCTGATTGATTTTCAGGGGATGCGGCCCGGTCTGGCCGAATACGACCTTGCGTCGTTACTCTACGATCCGTATGTCGATCTTCCGGAAGTGGAACGCTCAGAGCTGGCCGGATACTATCGGCAGCTGCAGATCGAAAGAGGAATCGCGATCAACGGCGATTTCGATCTCAAGTTGCGGCTCTGTGCCATGCAACGCCTGATGCAAGCGCTGGGCGCGTACGGTTTTCTCGGGTTGGTTAAAGGCCATAAACACTTTCTTAAGCACGTCCCTGCCGCGTTGAAATCATTGCAGCGGATTGTAACGGAAACCGACGGCTTGACCCAGTTAGCGAAAACGTTGCGGGAATTGGCGTAAGAGACGAGAAACAGCGCGTCGCTGCAGCCGGCCGCTAGCCGAGGCAGACCCAGGTCCGCGGCGAGTTGCAAATTCGAAGTGGGTACGGGATGCAAGCGCCGGCTGGGGTCGCTCGTTTTGCATTGCCAATTTGTTCATGGTAACTTTTCCTACGTAAATTGGTTTATGCCTCAACTCGATCGTAACTCTCAAAAAGAGAACAGACAGCGCGGGAGCGAACCGAATTTTAACTGGCGCGGCGTCGTTCTCATCGTGATCGCCTTCAGTCTAATCGCGATGGCCATGCTTTTCTACCGGGGAGGGATGCAACCGGTCGAAGACGTGCCGTATAACCGTTTTCTCGAGCTGTTGGAAAACAAACAGATCGTTAACGACAAGAACTACCCGCTTCAGCTGGTCGTCGAGGATGGTCGGCCAACCCAAACCTTGCGCGGTGCGTACGTCCGCCAGGGCGCAGGCGCAGCGCCGTCACAGCCCGTCCCGTTTCACACCACGGTCTATCTGAATTTCACAAATGATCTTCAGAAGAAACTCGCCGACGCTGGGATGCAGCCCGCGATCAAAACAGAATCCAACATGCTGGCGCAGACAGTGGTCGGTTTCCTGCCGATCGCGCTTTTCCTCCTGGTCCTGTATTTCCTGTTTCGCCAGCAAATCCGGATGGCTGGCAAAGGCGCGCTCAACTTCGGTAAATCCAAGGCGCGCATGCTCGCCCGTGACAAGAACAAGATCACTTTTCGCGACGTCGCCGGCGTAGAGGAAGCCAAGGACGAAGTACAGGAACTGGTTGAGTTTCTGCGTGATCCGAAAAAGTTTCAGAAACTCGGTGGCCGTATTCCCAAGGGCGTTCTGATGGTCGGGCCGCCTGGCACCGGCAAGACCCTGTTGGCGCGCGCGATCGCTGGCGAAGCGGATGTGCCGTTCTTCTCCATCAGCGGTTCGGATTTCGTGGAGATGTTCGTCGGCGTGGGCGCCTCGCGCGTCCGCGACATGTTCGAGCAGGGCAAGAAATCCGCCCCTTGCATCATTTTCATCGACGAAATTGACGCGGTCGGCCGTCACCGCGGCCACGGCGTGGGCGGCGGACACGACGAACGCGAGCAGACATTGAACGCCTTGCTAGTAGAGATGGACGGATTCGACACACAAGAGGGCGTGATCATCATCGCGGCGACGAACCGGCCGGACGTTCTTGACCCGGCATTGCTGCGACCGGGACGCTTCGATCGCCAGATCACCGTGAATCTACCGGATGTGAAAGGCCGCGAAGAAATCCTGCGTGTCCACGCAAAGAAAGTGAAGCTCGCTGAGGGCGTCGACCTTGCCGTGATCGCACGCGGAACACCCGGTTATTCCGGCGCGGAACTGGCGAATGTCATCAACGAGGCGGCGTTACTCGCTGCGCGCCGCGGATTGAAAGGAATCACACTGGCCGAGTTGGAGGAAGCACGCGACAAAGTTCGCTGGGGCAAAGAACGCCGGAGCCTCGCGCTGAGCGAGAAAGAAAAACAAAATACCGCGTATCACGAAGCTGGCCACGCGCTTTTGCTGGTGCTTCTCCCGCACACTGAGCCCTTGCACAAGGTCACCATCATCCCGCGGGGGCGCGCCCTCGGCGTGACGATGCAATTGCCGGAGGCCGACCGGCACACCTACACGCGCGAGTTCCTCGACGCGCAGATCGCGATCCTGATGGGCGGCCGTGTGGCAGAGGAGCTCTTCCTGCGCCAGATGACGAGCGGCGCGGCATGGTCGAATACGGCGAACACGAAGATTACGTTTTCCTCGGACGCGACATCTCTCGAGCGCGCGACTACAGTGAAGCGACCGCTGAACAAATCGACCAGGAAGTGCGCAGGCTGATCGACGACGCCTATCAACTGGCCAAGCACACGCTCGTTACCAATCGCGACACACTCGAAACCATCGCAAAAGCCTTGCTCGAGTACGAGACCCTGGACGGTTCACAGATCAAAGAGATCATCGATCACGGCCGCCTGATCAATCCGCCGCCCGGCATTAGCTCGACGCCCACCAAGAAACTGCCCGATAAACCGCCCAAGCAAGTCGTTGCACCCGACGTTGCCCCGCCGCTCCCCGGCGCTCTCGGCGGCGCGCCGGCGTAATCCGAGCCGGACTCGCGGTATTCAGAATTGTAGGGCAAGCGCTCCGCTTGCCAAGGCACAACAATTTTGACACCATCTGCGGTGTGTCGCCCTCCATCGCCGTGGCTTCCTCGCCCAAGCTGCTCGATCGCGTTCGCTGGCATTTGAGGGTGAGACATTACTCTATCCGCACCGAGCAAGCGTACGTCGATTGGATTCGCCGGTATATTCTCTATCATCGTAAACGCCATCCAAACCAAATGGGCGAGAAAGAAATCACCGAATTTCTCACTCATCTCGCGGTTGAAAAACATGTCGCAGCCTCCACTCAGAATCAGGCCTTCAGCGCGCTTTTGTTTCTGTACCAGCAAATACTCGAGCGAAAACTCGACTTCATCGATAATGTCCAGCGCGTCACGCGCCCGGCCAAACTGCCCGTCGTGTTCACGCCGGCGAAGGCGCGAGCTGTCTTAGCGCATTTGAAAGGTGATTACCGACTAATGGCAGAACTTCTTTACGGAGCAGGCCTGCGGCTCATGGAATGCGTTCGGTTGCGCGTCAAAGATGTCGATTTTGGTTATGGGCATGTCACGGTGAGGGATGGTTCACCCCGTGAGATAAGAACATGAGTTCCTACTTCTACGTTTTTACGCTCATTAAATGACCAAAGGTTCTATGTCGGATTCACGAAAAACCTACGCAAGAGAGTCCAGGATCACACAAAGGGCTTGGTTCCTTCAACTAAACAACGCAATCCATTCGAGCTTGTCTATTGGGAGGGCTGCCTCGACCAAACTGATGCCACGCGACGCGAAAAGTATTTGAAGTCGAGCTGGGGAAAACGATACATCAAAAGCCGCCTACGAAGTTATCTCACGGGGTAAAAGGCTTGCGCGATCGAGTAACGATGTTGCCAGAGAAATTGCGCCGGTCCCTTCAACTTCATTTGGAGCGCGTGCGACAAATTCATCAGCATGATTTGGCGCGAAATGGCGGCAGGTTTTATTTGCCATTCGCGCTGGAGCAAAAATACCGAAACGCGAATCGTTCCTGGCCATGGCAATATGTTTTCCCCGCTGCAAAAGTGTCAACCGATCCTCGATCCGGCGAGCGGCGGCGACATCATGTGGCGGAGAACAATCTGCAAAAAGCGGTGAAAGCGGCAATCGAACGGGCTGGCATCAGAAAAGCGGCGAGTTGTCACACGTTCCAGCACAGCTTCGCGACCCATTTCTTGGACAACGAGCAGGACATTCGTACGGTTTCAGGAGTTACTCGGCCACAAGGACGTATCCACCACGATGATTTACACCCATGTTTTAAACAAACCTGGCCTGGCCGTGCGCAGCCCATTAGACCTCGAACCGCTGGCGAGGAGCCGGCGCCCGAATTAGACGGAAAATTTTCCTCCTAATTCTCGTTAGATGTAGAAACAGCTTTCTATGAGCCGCGTCAATATTCTGCTGTTTGCTTTCCCTGCTGTAGTTCTGCTGTTGTTGCCTTTGCTCTGTTGGCTGGTGGGGTATTGGTTTCAGGAACATGACTTCAGCCTGTATCTGCTGTGTGTGGGAGCGCAACGCAGCGCAAGCATCCGTGCTTCCGCGCTGACGCCGGCGGCTTCGCCGCGTTGAAACGTTGAACCCCCGGAGGCTTTGGGATTGAAGCACGGGTTCCTGTTGCCGCTTTAACGCTTTAACGAATTACGAATCACGCGGGCTCGTCGCGCCTCTTCTTCTTTCGCGATTGCGGTTGTCCAACCAGCAATGTCCTTTGCATTCATATGGACTCGTTCGTCCAAACGGGCGTCCCGAAATTCCCATTCCAGGATGTCCACCAAATATTGCTTTCGCGACAGCAGCGTGCCGCGACACACGCGATCAGGCGCGGCGGCGGTGGATTCGCTCCGGAGTCGCGCGATCAAATCTTCCGTAATGGCGGCTGGGATATGCGCGCGTTCACCAGGGTAAATGTAGCCGAATAAGATTAAATGGCTGAGTAAGACTCGCCAATCAGGGCCAAATCGGTCAACCAGATGCAGCCAATCGAGTTCGGCTGCGACGCATCGAAGAATGTGCGCGATGTCCGCGCCGTCGAAGCGTTCCCTTTCCATGATGAATGCCTTCATCCAAATCATTTCCTCGGGCGCGCAAAGTTTCACAGGCATATCCAGCAGTTCGTCATGTCGCGCGCGCTCAAACCATGAATCATCGACTTCGCACAATCCGTTTCCGGCCCGAAAAATTAGATCAAGGACGTCTTTTCCATATTTTGCTTTGGCTAACCAGTGCGGGAATGTCAGTTCGGTTTCGTATCCCGCGCGGGCTAACGCGTCGAGCGCGCCGTTCAAATCATTTGGCCGGATATACAGATCGAAATCTTTCGTGCTACGCGACACACCTGCATACACTTCCACCACATACGCGCCGCCGATCAGGAATGGAATCTCCGCAGCCCGCAACACAGCCACTGATCTGCAATGAAACCCGTTAGGGCTGCCTCCAGGCTGGATCCCCCGGATTGCCATCGCTGCAGTCATCACTAGTCATAACGCATGAAAACCGCGTCACGCGTGCATGGCTGGATAGTGCGCTCGGATGAAACGTCCATGCATGATGCCCGTTTCGTTTCTTAAAGCAATGGCAAAACGAGCATTGCGTATCGCTGCGACAGCGGATCTTCATTATGCGAAGCATTCGCGTGGAAAGATGCAGGAGGCATTTGCCGAGATATCACAGAGCGCAGATGTGCTGCTGCTTTGCGGCGATCTCACTGAATACGGGCTTGCCGAGGAAGCGGTGGAACTCGCCGCTGATATTCGCAGCTCGATGAGAATTCCATGCATCGGCGTTATTGGGAATCACGACTATGAATCCGGACAGCCGGACGCAGTCGCGAAGATTCTCGATGAAACTGGCGTGACTATGCTCAATGGTGAAGCCGTGGAAATCGCGGGCGTCGGGTTTGCCGGAATCTGCGGATTTGGCGGCGGATTCGGCCGGCGAATGCTAAACGCCTGGGGTGAGCCGCTGATTAAAGAGTTCGTGCAAGAATCGATCAGCCACGCCATTCGTCTCGAGCAGGCGTTGGTCAAGCTGCAGACGGAGCGGCGGATCGTGGTCCTGCATTACTCCCCGATTCGCGCCACGTTGCAGGGCGAAGATCCGGAAATTTATCCGTTTCTCGGCTCCAGTCGATTGGAAGAACCGATCAATCGGTTCAAAGTGACGACCGTTTTCCACGGTCATGCGCACAATGGCGCCCTCGATGGGACGACTTCAACCGGTATTCCCGTTTACAACGTCTCCGCGCCGGCACTGCATAAGAGCGGAAAACCGTACCGAATCGTTGAGCTGTAGAGCGCAAAATTTTGGTCATCCCGAGCGAAGTCGAGGGATCCCGGTGCAAAACGCTCAGGTATTTTCCCGGGATTGAAAGCCTGGCCTCGCGGACTTCGTCCACTGCGTTGCAGCATCGACTCCGCTATGCTCCGCTCGGAATGACGAAAGTACTGTTACGTAATAACCCGCCAACTCTCAACATCCGCGCGGGAGTGCGTAGGTGAAACGCAGCGCACCGCTTTAATTCTGTCAAAAGTGATCTGGGAGAACGGTACAACAATCGATGCGGCGAGCTCGCGCCGGACCGCAGGTTCCAACTTGTTGTAGAGCAAGCTCAAGTGCGGTTTCAGGTCGTACTGTGAAGAATCCTGCGCAGCGTCGCGAATGATCCCCTTCACGTGGCATAGTTCTGCGGTCAACGCGAATTGCACAAAAAGCGTTTTGACGAATTCGGCGGATTCCTGAATCCCAAGTGGCTTGAGCTTGATCGGTGTGTATTCACGCTCGGCCTCCGCGAGGGTTGCCTGGGCCGAATCAGCGCGATCTGCTCCCACATGAAGTGTCACATGCGGCTCGAAGACAGGCGCATCGAATCGGCGCGCAAGATCGTCGATGACTCTGTGGAAAAACGTGTGCGCCGGCTCCGCAGGTATTAGCCAATAGGCGATGACGGCTCGCCGGGTCACAAACAGACTAACTCGCCGCGGTTCAACTCCACCTCTGCAACTCTACGATGTTGCCTTCAGGATCGCGCGCATAAACCACACGAAGCAGACCGACACCTTTTACTTCGGCCTCGGCAGTTTCTCCCACTGCCCCGCCGCCAGCGGCGATCACTCTCTGCAATGCCTGATCGACGTCGTCCACTGCGAAGGCGATGTGTGCGAACCCGCACTGGTTAGACTTCGGCAGTTCGCCTTCGATCACCTGATCGTAGCTGAAGATCTCCAGAGTTGGCCCATCCTCCCCATACCCGGGCAAGCGCAGATGAACGCCGCGAAGATGCGCATTTGGAACCGCGTTCACTTTATCGAGCCACTCGGCACACAGGTCGCGCTCGGGACCTTTGCGTTCGCATCCAAAAACGTCGCAATAGAATCGGACGAGTCTCTTCCAATCTCTGGCAATCAGATTTGTATGCACGTACTTTGCGCGGATTGGCATTCGGTCCTCCTCTAACAAATATCACATTTCATCTGCCGGTGTCATTCTGAGCGGAGCGAAGCTGCAACACGGCCCCGAAAGCTTTCGGGGCGAGGCCAGGGTTTCAATCTCTGATTTTTTTGGATCACTCGATTACAACAACCTGAGATGTTTCGCTTCGCTCGACATGACAGCAGGAGTTACACTTGGCTAAAGGTGATTATGCCGACGAATGTTTTGGGAACAGAATTGAAATGTTGTTGTCGCGACCCAATGACCGGCTTTTATCGTGACGGTTTCTGTCGCACAGGGCCGGAGGATGTGGGTCAGCACACGGTTTGCGTGAAAGTCACGCAGGAATTTTTGGATTTCTCCGTGCTGGACGGCAATGACCTCATCACGCCACGCCCGGAGTGGGGTTTTCCCGGATTGAAGCCCGGCGACACGTGGTGCGTGTGTGTTACGCGCTGGAAAAGCGCGCTTGACCACAATCGCGCCGCGCCGGTCGATCTCGAAGCAACCCATGCTTCCGCGCTCGAATTCATCACGCTCGAAGAGCTAAAGGCGCATGCCCTGAAGTAATAGATTTCAAATAGCTCCCGGGAACCAGCCGCGGTTGAATTCAAGTGAGTTTGCCGCCACGCTTAGTGCGAATTGAAACTGCCGTTTAGTCTTTTCCTGGCGTTCCGGTACTTGAAGCCGAAGCGCACATTTCTGTCGATCATCACATTGATCTCGATCATTGGCGTAATGCTCGGCGTGATGGTGCTTATCCTCGTGATTTCGGTTATGACCGGGTTTGATCGGGAGCTGCGGCAGAAAGTAATCGATTTTGACGCCCACATTCTCGTCACTTCGGAGGATGTCATGCGCGATTGGCGAGCGCTCAAGACGAAAATCGACAAGACTCCCGGCGTGGTTGCCACCGCTCCGTATGTGCAAGGCCCCGTGATTGTCGAATTTCACAACCGGCGGCTCGCACCGGTGATTCGGGGTGTCGATCCCCAGCAGGAAGAGAAAGTGATTCCCCTGCAAAAGTTCATCAAAATCGGCAAGCTCGATCTCGAAGGCGAATCGACAGTGCTCGGGATCGAGCTGGCGCGAAAACTCGGCGTCAGCGTAGGCGACAAAGTGACAATTTATTCGCCCGGCAATCTCGGCCAGGTCCTCGACACCGTTAAGAAACTTGAGAATGCGAAGGGCGACGAAGAAAAGAAAGCGATCGACGAATTGCGCGACGTGATTCTCCCGAAAGAGCTGACTGTTACCGGGATTTTCGAGACCGGCCATTATCTGCACGATTCCGAATTCCTGCTCGTGCCGGTTTATGTCGGGCAGGAGTTATATGGTCTGGAAGACGCTTTGCACGGCATCACCGTGAAGACTGACAACCCGTATGGGGCCGAGCGCGTGAAACAAGAGATCCAGCAATTTCTCGAGCCGCCAGAATACGCGCAAACGTGGATCGACATGAACCGCCAGTATTTCGAAGCGGTTCGGCTCGAGCGCACGGTGATGTTTTTCCTGTTGTTCTTTATCGTCATCGTGGCGGCGTTTGGGATCATGAGCACGCTGATCACCGTGACGGTCCAGAAGCGGCGTGAAATTGGAATTGTGAAGGCCCTCGGGGCCAATATCGGCCAAATCATTTGGGTTTTCCTTGGCCAGGGGACAATTGTCGGGCTTTTCGGAACGCTGACAGGGCTGGGCTTGGGAATGACGTTGATCCGTTACCGGAACGAATTCAGTCATTGGCTGGCATCGACGTTGCACATCGAGATTTTCCCACGCGAAGTCTATCAATTTTCGTCCATTCCGGCCGAAGTCGTTCCGCACGATGTTACCATCATCTGCATCAGCGCCTTTTTAATCTGTTCGTTGGCGGCGCTGATCCCTGCGTACTTCGCCGCGCGGCTCGATCCGGTCGAATCCCTGCGTTACGAATAATATTGTGAGGCGGCCGTGTCTGCTGCGCGATCACGATTGCAGGCGACACGCCTGCCACTACAGTTTTTGGCTTCCTATAAAAGTCTCGAGAGCGCGCAACGCGTACTCGTATCCTTCAGGCCACTCGCTCGCGCGCGGACCGGCAACATTCAGGATCTTGATCTTCTTCGCGCGAACGAAATCGGCGATCAGGCTCGCCGCGTCTTGGGCGCGAATTTTTGACGCGTCAATCAATTCGTGCGGCCGTTGTAGGTCAACGCAAAGCCTAACTGTTTGCTCAGTTCCGCCGCCGATTTGCCTACTGTAAATCACGACAGTTCCATCAGAATCTTTCACGTTCTGCATGGTGCGTTCTGTAAAACCGCCGGCTTGCAGTTCATGAACCGGATAGCGATCCGGAATCCTGCCGAATTCGTCGAGCCGTCCGGCGGGACACCACCCACCGCAAGCGATTCCGTGTTTGAGCGAAACATCGAGAGCGGCGCGATCAACGCCCGTCTGCCCGCCCGAAATAATCTTTGGTGCTTTCACTGTAGCGACGGGCTTTCACCGCCGACGAGCCGCCATCGGACTTCAATCGCCGGTCGGAATGATGTCCGCGCGCTCGACCATCAGGATGACCGTCCGTTGAGGCGCGCGCGTTCGGTGACGCACACCTCTGGGAACAACAAATCCCTGCCGCGGCACAAGCTCAATTACGCGATCTTCGAGATCGATGAGGAACCGCCCATCAAGCACGAAGAAGAATTCGTCGATTTCGTTGTGTTCATGCCAGTGATAATCACCCTGCACCACGGCCATTCTGATAACCGAATCGTTCACCTTACAAAGCGTCTGGTTGTACCATTCGTCGGTGCAAGCGTCAGTCAGTTTCTGCACATCGATAATTTCGAGCGGTCCATGCAGAATGTTGAGGTAAGTTTTGTAAGGAAAATCCTGCGGCGATCTGTCGGAATTCATGATCGTAATTTGATTACAGAACAGCCACAGACAAACAATCTCCTTCGGATAGAGAAGTAATGAGAGAACTAAAAACAATGAAGGCAATCAGGGTGCATCAATTTGGAGGTCCGGAAGTTCTTCAGTTGGAACAAGTGCCGACGCCGCAGCCGGGTCCGGGTGAAGTGCTCGTTCGGATGCACGCTATTGGCGTGAACCCGGTGGAGACTTATATCCGCGCGGGAAAGTACGCGCGACTGCCAGACCTGCCTTACACGCCGGGCAACGACGGCGCAGGCGTAATTGAGCATGTCGGCTCTAATGTGAATGAATTCAAACGAGACCACTGCGTTTACACCGCTGGCTCAATAAGCGGCACGTATGCAGAGCGTGCGTTGTGTAAAGCGGCGCAAGTGCATCGCCTGCCGCCAAATGTCTCCTTCGCCCAAGGCGCAGCCATGGGCACGCCGTACGCGACCGCATATCGCGGGTTGTTCCAGCGCGGACACGCGAAACCCGATGAGACGGTACTCGTGCACGGTGCGAGCGGCGGTGTCGGAACAGCGGCGGTGCAACTGGCGCGCGCTCGCGGTCTGCGCGTGTTCGGAACCGCGGGCAGTGACGAAGGTCTCAAGCTCGCGCGCGAAGAGGGCGCGCACGAAGTGTTCGATCATCGTGCGGATGATCACTTCGCCGAAATTATGAAGGCGACAGGCGGACGCGGCGTTGACGTGATTGTGGAATTGCTGGCGAACGTGAATCTCGGGAACGATCTGACCATTCTGGCGAAAGGCGGGCGCGTGGTGGTCATCGGGAGCCGCGGCCGCGTAGAGATCGATCCCCGAGACACGATGCAGCGCGATGCAGATGTTCGCGGAATGGTTTTGCCAAATACGCCGCCAGAAGAGTTGGCCAGCATTCACGCCGCGCTTGTGGCCGGTTTGGAAAACGGGACGTTGCGTCCAGCGATCGGTAAAGAACTTCCCCTGGCCGAGGCCGGCGAGGCACATCGCATTGTAATGGAATCAGGCGCGTTTGGAAAGATCGTCCTACGGACAAGTGAGAAGGAAAAAGTATGAATCAAGAATCGGGACGTGCATAACGAACCAAGAGATTTGCAGGACAGAACGAAACGTTTTGCGTTACAGGTCATCAGAACGTTTTCGACAATACCGAAGACAACACCGGCTCAGGTGGTGCAAAACAATTGCTTCGTTCAGGCACATCAGTCGGAGCAAATTATCGCGAGGCATATCGGGGGCGCAGTAAGGTGGAGTTCATCGCGAAATGTGGCGACTCGCTGCGCGAGCTTGAAGAGACCGCTTATTGGCTTGAACTGCTCGTTGAAGGAAAAATCGTCCCTGCAGAACACTCGCAGTTATCCGGCAGGAATGTGCCGAGTTGATTGCTATTTTCGTAACAATCTTAAGACGATCCAAAGACACTTCTTAATTCTTCCTTGTTACTTCTTACTTTCCGTTGCTTTGCGCCAAATAACATCTTCGTTGTTACGGCGATCAATCAGCGTGTCGACTTTGCCCGTGGAAGCATAACGAAAGAGAATTCGGCCTTCGATACCTTTGCGGAAGAAAATCTCTGACGTTTCCGGGAGCAGCTGCTCTTTTTTACCGTTGCGTTCAACAAACAACCTGTCGCCTTCGGCAATGATGGATCTGGTTTGCCCGGGCGCGAGTTCATACGTGCCGATATAGTCAGCAAATTTTTTGGGGTCGGCTGTTCCGATGGCAGGATCTTCATAGTAGCGATGTGCCTGGCTGGCGATGATTTTCCAATTGTCGTTGCGCCGAAGCCACGTGTCAGTGACGTGATACCGCGCTTTCAGCTTTTGGCCGAAGATTGTCTCAGTCTCGTCCGCGTCATAACTCAGTATTGCTGTGTTCCCAATGATCCGGCTCTGGGCGTTCTCAATCTTGATCGTCCCGGAATATCCCACGGGAAGCGGTGTGATGTCGGCAACCAGCTTTGATTTGTCGAAAACGCGACCTTTCTCGTCCGCGAAGATGCAGTCGTCAGCGAAATATTTTTTCCACGGCGCTTGGTTAGCGAACGCGACCGCATCGTAAAGCTCCTGAGTGCGACGGACTAGCTCTTCCTGCGTAAGCGGAATATTCACCGCGCAGGCGAATGTTGCGGCGGACGTAAATGCAATGAGTGCGAGCAGTTTCATAAAGATGAACTAGGAAGTATTAGTTAAAGAAAAAGGAACTGTCAGGAAGCAAAAGGATACATGACATGACGGCAGAAGAACGTTCGCGGCTTGAATTGCTCGATGCGGCGTTGCAATCGGGCAGCGTGCGCGACCACATTCGCTCCGTGGTGGTACGCGTGAGCGAGGCGCTGGCTCAAAAAAAAGATGCGCTCATGAGTTGGGAGCCGATTCCGTTAGACATTTTTGTAACGACGCTACCGGCTGAGATCCGATCTGCATGGGTCTTTGTTCTGCGCGCGGGCGCGGACACAGGCGCCGAAAGACATCCAAACAGTCACCAACGGATGATGTCGTTCGAAGGCAGCGGTGATTTCCAAACCGGTGAGCCGGGAAAGTGGCAGTCGAATGTTTTGGTTAGCGATCCTGACGCGCCGTTGGAACGGCGGTGGATTTCAATCCCCATGAATGTTTGGCATCGCCCGGTAATCAATAACGCGGCGGATTGGGCAGTCGTTTCCTTTCACACTGTGCCCGCTGAGGAATTGATTGAAGAGCGGCCGGATGACAGCCGCGAAGCTGGTACGAGGCAAATGAAGTATCTGAAGTCGGAGTAATAAGTAAAAACGAGTTCTAGCTTTCTAAGCCTGAGCATTGCAAAGATTCGACGGATTTAGTACGAACGGCAGATTACGATCTATGAAATCCGGAATATGCAGTACACGGCCGCGGAAAAGCTGAATGAAGGAAACGACGCTTCCAAGACATTCATCGAAACAGATGATGCGCCGATTCGGAATGGATCGCTTCTCCATGGTGCAGCTTCTTATTGCACTAGCCGTTCTTCTGATCTGTGCGCCTTTCATCGAAGAACTCGAAGGCGGCCATCTTATTCTGTCCGTTTCGTTTTCGTTGGTCCTGGTGGCTGCTGTGATCGCTGTCGCCAACCGAAGGCGCACGCTCGCCATTGCACTCGCGCTTGCGGTTCCAGCTCTCACGGCCAGATGGATTAATCATTTTTGGCCGGACCTAGTTCATCCTTCGGTTTTCCTCATCTGCGCGCTCCTGCTGCTGGCGTTTGTGATCGCACATCTGTTGCACTTCATTCTGCAAGCGCCTGTTGTAACGGTTGAAGTGTTATGCGCGAGCGTCTCGGTTTATCTCATGCTGGGATTGATGTGGACTGTCGCATACTGGCTTGTCGATCAGTTAACCCCTGGCGGTGCGTTTTCTTTCAACACCAGCCGTGGCGCGCAATCCATGAACGGATTCACCGGGTTTTACTTTAGCTTCATCACGCTGAGCACTGTCGGTTATGGTGACATCACTCCGGTTTCAAGAGCTGCGCGCTGGCTTGCGGCAATGGAAGCAATGACCGGTCTGCTTTACGTG
The DNA here is from genome assembly GCA_003218945.1 of Verrucomicrobiota bacterium. Classification (GTDB taxonomy): domain Bacteria; phylum Verrucomicrobiota; class Verrucomicrobiia; order Chthoniobacterales; family UBA10450; genus Udaeobacter. The sequence continues at coordinate 37,567 of QHPE01000167.1, forward strand.
GCAGTCCTGATCGCCCGGCTGGTTTCACTTTATTCGAGCACGAAACAGGACAACTCTTGAGCGAACGCGGGTGATCAGTTCAAACACCATGTTTTTTTCAGTACAGGCGCGAATTTCTCGAGTTGTATCGCAAGAAAATGATCGCCTGCACAGGCCTAAAGTCCTATACGAAAGTTCGTCCACGTCCCGGATAATACTCGTCAAACTGCAAAGCTTATGAAGCCTGGCCACACAATAGGCTCCATTCGCCTGATCGCCGCCGTAACGTGTATCGCCTTTCTTGCCGGCTGTGCGACAGCGCCGCAAACGTCGCACGGTCCTGAATATGCGCCGACCGCGAGCATCATGCGTGAGGCGCGCTCTTTGAGCGTGCCAGTTGAAAAACGGGCGGCCGACTATTTGCAGGCAGCGGCTGTGACTGCCTCCATGCTGGGCAGCGGCATTGGGACACCCGCCTGTGAGACCTACAATGCGGCGTGCGGTGAACTTACCGTTCTGCTGCGCGCCAGTGAAGGCGGCAAACTGTGGAACCATCCGCTGACTCTCACTGGTAACAACAACAGTTATCGTCTACGGCTTGAACCGGCCGGTTCTGCAGTCTGGGCGCCGAACTACTTCACAACGTTTGAGCGCCCGGATCAGGTAAAAGAAAAACTGATCAGGAAGAAAATCATTCAGGAGGGTGTTGGTGGCGCGCTCGTCGGCGTGCGAATCGTCAATCCACCCGAAAAGTTCATGCCGGCCAAGGGAATCACTGCACCGGTCACAGCAACGCTCGATTTTGATGCAACCGATGCCACACTCGCACTTCGGCGTCCCGCGAAGCAACCGATGACGAGTGTTGAAGGGAAGACCTGTCCGGTGGCGGCCAATTTCTCAGCGCCAATCGGTTATTACCAGCCGCCGCCTAATCTCCTGCTCGTGTCGTTGATGGCAATGCTTCGATCCGGTCATTATATGGAAAAGACTGGCTTGTATTTCCTGCAGCCCTACGATCCTGATAGAACCCCGCTTGTTTTCGTGCACGGCCTTTTCTCAACGCCGTTCGACTGGGTGCAAACGATCAATGGACTTCAAGCCGATCCTGAAATCCGTAAACATTATCAATTCTGGGTGTTTGCCTACCCGACCGGCAACCCCATCCTCTATTCGGCTCTTCGACTGCGCGAAGAACTGGCCAGGGCCGATAAACTTTATCCAAATCATCGGCCGTACGTGGTGGTCGGTCACAGCATGGGCGGGATGCTCGCTCACATGCAGGTGGTTACGGCCACTCAGGCGATGTGGGAGAAAACGCTGGGGCAAACCGCGAAAAGCATTTTCCGCCAAAAGTCCAGAGATAGCTTGATTGTCCGCGCCACAATTTTTCAGGCAAATCCCAGGATTAAACGAGTTGTCTTCATTTGTACTCCGCATCGCGGGAGCGAGATGGCCAGCAGCGGTTTGGGTAGATTTGGCATTAGCTTGATCAGTCTTCCACTTAACATTGCCACAAAGATGAAGGACGCGCTTACCAGCGCTGACCTCGTGCAATTGACCGGAAGTTCCAAACGTCTCCCAAACAGCATCACAGGCTTGAAACCGTCGAACCCAGGGTTGCCGGTTATCAACAGTGCGCCGATCAGCGTACCTTATCATTCGATCATTGGTGATCGCGGGAAAGGCGACTCGCCAAACAGCACCGACGGCGTTGTGCCCTATTGGAGCTCGCATCTCGACGGTGCGCAATCAGAGTGCATTGTTCCCGGCCCCCATGGTTCGTGCGAGCTCCCGCAAACGATCGCTGAGCTTGACCGAATTCTACGTTTGAATCTCGGGCTCCCTGGCGTCTCAAAAACGACCGTCGCTCAGACAGCGCCTCGATAGCCGCTGATAGCCTCGGTGGCGCTTCTGTGCGTTGCGCAGCGACTACAACGCCACAGGTTGGCGGAGCTGGAACTGCAGCAAGGTTTTCGGATTAACGACTGTCGTGCCGGCAGTATGCCCATACTGCGCCTGGCGCGCAGTTTGCGGCGGACCATGCGGTTCGACGCTGTTCGTCTTCACCGGAACTCTGCGGCCATTCACCTCGACGAATGTCAGCTCCACAGAAAGTGCCTCGGACTTGCGCGGATTACGACGAGAAGAGTGAATCTTCCCGAATGCTTTTGTTCCGGCTTTCAACATAACGCTACCCTTCACCGAAACGTCCTGGGCAATCTTCGCCTCGAAGCTGCTGCCCACGGCATCTTGCGAGGTAATAAGGCTGACGGTCGTTACCGCCAGAGTCGTTCCAGCGGGAATCGTAGCTGCGTTTGTAAGTGACGCGACAGCACAAACTATGACGATAACTGCAATGATTTTGGTTTGATTCATATTTTTCTCCAGAGTTGTTGGCTGAGTTTTCAATCGGGTGTTTCGTAAGGCGGCTCATCCGTCGCGATGGGCGTGATCTGCATCGCCGGATTAATCATCTGAAAGATCACTGCAGCAAGCGCACCGGCGGCGAAGTTCGCCAGCAGATAGATCCAGATGTTGCCCCAATCCGAAATGCCAAGAATGCAAATGCCCAAAGCAACTGCGGGATTGAACGCGCCGCCCGAAATGTCGCCGACAGCAAATGCGCCGGTCATCACGGTCATGCCGATCGCCAGGCCATAGAATGAATTTCCTGACGTGCCCTCGGCGGTGGCCGCGTTCAATACCACATACACGAGCGCAAACGTGAAGAGAAATTCCGCAAGCAACGCGGGGCCAACATGCAGCGCGATGGGCGTGACCGCGACACCAGCGCGAAGAACTTTGTTTACCAGTAACGCGGCGACGGCCGCACCGGCGAGCTGTGCGATCCAGTAAGGCACTACGTCAGCTGATTGCAGCTTACCGCGGATCAAGATACCGAGTGTCACTGCGGGATTGTAATGTCCACCGGAGATGTGGCCGCCGGCGAAAACCATCACCATCAGCGCCGCGCCGATCGCGAGAGGGGCGATCACTCCCGATCCCGCGCCGATTACCGTGCAGCCAACCGTCAGGACCAGAAAGAATGTTCCGATGAATTCGGCGATATATTTGTTCATGGGTTAGTTTTTTACCCAACACAGCTTCGGAAAAGCAAGACACAATAGTAATTAACTATGGTCTTACGATGGAACACCGAACGTAGAACGGGGAACGCCCTTATGCGAGTGCCGTCGTCAGGCCACCAATTTTATCCAGATAAATAGCAGGATAATCGCGCCGATGATCGACATGATGAAACCGGCCGGATGAAAGGCTGAGCCCGGCTCCGGTTTGGAAAACAAACGCCCGATTAATCCTCCTACAATGGAGCCACCGATACCAAGCAGCGTAGTCAAGATGAAACCGAGCTGCTGCGCACCGGGCATGACGGCGCGTGCAATCAAACCGACGATGAAACCGACGATGATGTACCAGATGATGTGTAGCATAGATTATTTTGGTTTAGCCGCCCAGGCTAACATGTCGGTCAAAGCAGTGTCGATTCTTTTCACGGAAAAATCCGCAGGCCAACTGAAGCCAGCATTCTTCCTCAGAATGCTGGCAGCGGCGCAGGCCCAAAGAACAATCGCAGCATCTTTTCCTTGCCGATCACGCGCACCAGTTCGTGCGCCGTGCAATACATCAGGATCAGCACAAACAAGATGATCTGAACCGCCCAGAAATGCGGCCATACCATGTCCGCGAGCATCTTCTCATTGCCAGGGACGATGCCGCCTGCCTGCCGGGAGAAATCGATAAGTCGCTCCAAATAGTGAATGACGCCAGCGACTACAAGGTAGATCGTCGTCTTCCAGGCAACATTGTAAGCAAGCGGCTTATCCGGATACCGATTGATCGGTGGCAACAGGTCCGCGATCAATACTGCCTTGCCGAGGATCAGCGACGCGACCGCAATCGAGACGGTGGAAAGAGGTTCGAAATGCGAGCCCTTGGTCATCAACATGCGGATAAACGTGACGATGTGCAGCGCTACGAAGAAAAAGATCGTTGGCGGCAGGATCGCGAAAAATTCTTCCTTAAGCTTCTCGAATATTTTGTGCATGGCATCCCTTTGTTCCTGCTGAATGGCTCATCATGAAATCGACTCAGCGCTACGTACGACAAGGAGCCGTGTCCTACTAAAAATTCACTCCCCCTTGAATAAACGAGATTCCACAACTTGTCAGTCAGCCGCTCATTCACGACGTTGTCCCTTCATTTGATTCGGGCCTGCAGCACTCGCGTGATACGTTCTGTTTTGAGCCCGAAAGGATTTTCCACGTCAACTAAAACTAACAACGAAAGGATGGGAGCATGCGATTCGACACTCGGCACAGTCAGTCGAAAAGGTGATGCATCTTATTAAGCGCGGCCCCCCTCTCCCTGAGCTAGTTGCTTGCTTTGTCTCCCTCTTTGATCGCGTCAGCTTCGCTGACATACTTACCCTTCTTGGTCTTGCCGTAAAAACGCGATCCTTCCTTATGGTAGACGTGCGATTCGGTGTTAACCCACACAAGGCCGTGCCCTCCTCCCGGAGCCGGTGTGGGGTTCCTCGCGCCCCCGGTTTTGGTGGCTTTCGCAGGCGCTGCATTCGCAGGTGCAGGACCGGCTGACGCAGAAGTTTTAGGCTTGAACAAATCTCCGAGATTGAACTTTGCTGGAGATGCCGAGGCAGCCGCACTTGCCGCAGGACTTGCGGCGGCGCCCGTCTTGACGTTCCGAGTACGCTTCGCTTTCGGCGAAGCTGCCGGCGATTCCGCAGCTGAAGCCGTTGTGGGGCTTTGAACGGGCGAAGCTGCCACCTCAGACTTCTTATGCGTGCGGTGCTTCTTTTCCGTCGAAGGAGACTCGGCGGGGGTGGGCGATTGCGCTTGCAAGAGCGAAATCGCCGCAAAGCTGAGGACCGAAACGATGAGGAGAGATTTGGTACTCATGAACACGAGCGTAGGGAACAGATAGAATGGCCGTCAAGATATTTGCCGCCACATTATGGCCGTTCTGGCTAGCTTCGGTTTACCGAGTTTCGACTGCAGCATTACGTTGGGAACCGGCTAACCGCCTTACTGTTCCGCAAACGATCGGAAGTTAACTTCGCGCCACCAGTCGTTCGATCGGCACGTTGAGCCATTCGGCCGTTTCTTGTCGATCTTTGAAAACGCGAACATTGATGGGAGAACCTTGAGTCAATAGAGCATGCAACCGTGCGTAATGAATAATCGTCGAATCGGTAGCAAGAATCGCTGACTTAACCGGCGGATGGCCCGCATAGGAAAGACGTCGGCACAAAGAGACTTGAATGACGTATT
>QHPE01000046.1 GCA_003218945.1 Verrucomicrobiota bacterium
CGATTGTTGACGGTGGTTTAATGCCGAGGATCTGCAAAATTGTTGGGGCAAGATCGATATTTCCACTCGGCAGATCATCCATTTGGCCACGCGTAAAATCCGGGCCGGCAGCGACCAACATGTTATGCATGTCCAACCGGCTGAGTGTAGCGTGCGTCCCTTTCCCTGCCGCACGTTGCCAATCGGCGTCGATCATTCCTGGAATACCGAATCGATTTTTCGAGTTGTCCCAGCGGAACGCCATCACAACGTCGGGCCCACGATCAGTTTGGATTCTGGCTTCGTCCAGCACGAACGTGCCTTCCATCGGCTCCCTTGTAAAAATTACTCCCGCGAAATCCGACTGTTGCAAAAACGCGACCAGCCGACGAGTCACTGTTGAGTTGTTTCCAATAACGTAGAAGAGAACACTGCCACCGTTGCCGGCGAGTATGATGTTTCCCGGTTTCGGTTCACGATTGCATTCCGTCGTCGCGGTGAAGCCCGCCTGATTGAGAATTTTTCTCAGATCGATCGAGCGTCTGATCGTGGAAAAACCGTGGTCCGAAACGACAAAAACGTCCGTTGTTGCGCGCGCGTTTTGTTCATCTAACGCCGAGAGAACAACGCCGAGATTTTCATCTGCAGACTTGGCTGCGGCGATGGCCGCCGGCGTTCCTGGCGCGTTTTCATGCTGCGTGAGGTCCGGTTCGCCCAGCCACAGAATTGAAAATGTCGGCAAACTGTCTCTCCAAAGGACATCCATCAACGCTTTGGTCGTCCAAAAATCCTTTAACAAATGAGCAGACGGAAATGGACCGAGCGCATGAGTGATCGGCGCAACTGCGCCGGTCGGAATAGACTGCCCGGCGAACAGCGTCACGCTGCTCTGGACTGCGCCATTGTCTCTTTGCACTCCGAATTGTCGGTCCAACAAAAGACCGACAGTTTTTGCGGCTGCAATTACGCTGCGAGCGCCGGTGCGCTGCACCAATTCGGCAATCGTTGGAGCTGAAATGTATTTTCCACCCGAAAGTTGATCGCCCTTTTCCACCACAGATCTCAATTCGACATCGAGCGTACGGTGAGAATCGATATCTGGCCGATAGACGTGGTTTGCAATGATACCGTTCTTGCCGGGATAAACACCGGTCACCATGGCCGTTCCGTTTACCATCGTCGCACTGGGATAGGCCGCATGGTGATTCCGAAAAGTGACGCCCTCACGAGCGAGCTTCCAAAGCATTGGAGTATTTTGCTCGCTCACAAGATCCGGACGCATCCCGTCCCACACGACGATTACGACGTGGCGCTCTGGTTCAGCCGGCATGATTGCTAGGGCGGATGCGGAAAGCAGGAAAAACCCCAGTGCAATCGTTCGATGCATCGGTGCAATCATAAGACAAGGAACGGCGGTCTCCAGTCCGCCGTGAGTGTAGCCGTGGATACTGTAGCGACGGTTCAGCGGCGCAGTCACCAGATCACGTCGCTCACAGTGCGACGGCTACAGTTTCCTCGGTCTGAGCAAAGGAAACAAAATCACGTCGCGGATGGATTCGGCGCCGGTGAGCAACATCGTGAGCCTGTCGATTCCAATACCGATGCCGCCTGCGGGCGGCATGCCGTGCTCGAGCGCAAGCAGAAACTCCTCATCGATGTTCTGCCTTTCCTCACCGGCCTGTTCGAGCAGACGCTGACGTTGCGCCACCGGGTCATTCAGCTCGCTGTAACCTGGCGCAATCTCCGCACCGTTAATGACCAGTTCAAAAACGTCAACGAGCGAGCTGTCTTCCACATTTTGCTTTGCCAGCGGCACAAGCTCTTTCGGACAATGCGTCACAAACAGCGGATCGATCGTTTTCTCTTCGATCAGTTTTTCGAACACATGTTGTGTCACCTCGAAATCGGCGAGCTGCGGCAGGATATCGAGTTTAAACTCGCGTATTGCGCGTTCACGCCGCTGCTCGGGCGAGAGGTCAAACCAATCCTTGCCCGCCACTTCGCGCATCACATCGCGGTAACGCACGCGGCGCCACGGCCGTTTCAAATTAATGGTGCGAACAACCTTCCCGTCAGCCTCTGGATACTCTATGGCCAGCGAGCCGCATATTTTCTCGGCTAGATAACAAACCAATTCTTCGACGAGATTCGCCATTTTTTCGAAATCGGCATAGGCCCAGTAGGCTTCAAGCATCGTGAATTCCGGATTGTGTTTTCTTGAGATGCCTTCGTTACGAAAGTTGCGATTGATCTCGAACACCTTGTTGAACCCGCCCACCAACAAGCGTTTCAGATAAAGCTCCAGCGCAATGCGCAGATAAAGGTCGATGCCGAGTGCGTTGTGATGTGTTTTGAATGGTTCGGCTGCTGCACCCCCAGCCGTCGTTTGTAAAATCGGCGTCTCCACTTCAACGAAGCCTCGTTCCTCAAAGAAACGCCGAGTTTCGCGAACAATGGCGATACGCTTTTCGAACACCGCGCGCGAACGTTCGTTGGTGAGAAGATCAAGATAACGCTGGCGGTAACGCGCTTCAATGTCCTGAAGCCCGTGCCATTTTTCTGGAAGCGGCCGTAACGTCTTCGCGAGCAATCGGAACCTGTGGACTTTTATTGTTGGTTCACCGCTTCTTGTCAGAAAGCAGGTTCCCTCCACCCCTATGAAATCGCCGATGTCCAGCAAACGAAAAAGTTCGATCAATTCCGGGCCAACTTCTTTTGTGTGGATATAGATTTGGATGCGTCCGGTGGCATCACGCAGGTCAAGAAAATGGCTTTTGCCCATGTCGCGATGCGCAGTGATACGGCCGGCGACGCGAAGTGTTTCACCTTCCTTAAATTGCTCGTGCACTTCCGCGATCGATCCGCTGATATCAAAACCGGTGCCGAATGGTTCGATGCCTTTCGCGTGCAGCATCTCAAGTTTTTTTCGTCTGAGCGCGATCAACTCATTTTCATCTTCCATATCCGGACAGCGAATGTAAGGCGCGGCGCGTGCTTCGCCACGCCAAATCGTGAAAGTGTTGCTCGACTTGCTGGCTTCAACGCTCCAAACCAACATATTAGGTTTGCCAATCAAACACCTACAATGAGATAGTTTGGGCTGCGCGCCCGCACGAGCTTCAGTCGCGCTGCCATCATTCAAATGACTGCTAACCTGCCTCAAACGAGTTCCAAGCTGGACGGACCGCTAGTGAAGCAATTCTCGGTTTTTCTGCCGAACAAAGTGGGGGCGATGCTGGAAATTGTGAAGCTGCTTAGCACGCATCACACGCACGTTGTTGCGCTTAGCGTGTCGGAATCCACCGATTCAGCGATTGCGCGGATCATCGCGAGCGACCCGCAGGGCGTGGAAAAATTATTTAGGGAAAACAATGTTGGTTTCGGCGTCAGCCAGGTGGTGGTGGTTGAAATGCGGGAAGTGGCCACGCAACTGGTTAAACTGCTCGCGGCATTGGTCATGGCGGAGGTCAATGTTCATTTCGCTTATCCGCTGCTGATTCGGCCGCGTGGTTTTTCTGCAATCGCTTTGCACGTTGACGATACGGAATGCGCCAGCTCCGTGCTCACAGGTGAAGGATTTAAAATGCTGAGCCAGGATGACATCACGCGATAGGTAATCCGTTAGACAATTGCGTTGTCACTCTGAATGGAACAAAACTGCAACGCAGCCCCGAAAGCGTTCGGGGCGAGGCTAGGCTGTCAATCTCGGATCTCTTTGTTTCGGTGTCGGGCCGCCGACAATCGGAGCTCAGAGCTGTTTGAAAGCCTGGCCTCACGCTTCGCATTTCGTTGCAGCGCTCCGCTCACGTGACACACGAGGAAACTTGTTGCCATTCTAACTTTTTAATGTTTCAGCGGTCAAATATCCGCCAGATTGTTGACAGGCTGGCAACTGCACGCTTAGAAAACTGATTCATTGCTCCCCATGCGGACTCTTCTCTCACGGGCTATTCAAATCGATCCAAGTTTCCACGTCGCGCTGGGATTGATTGTAATCCTCGGAGTAGTCGAGATTTTCTTTGGAACTTCATATTATGTGGGCCGAGCGCGGGCGAACCGCGTTTCGCGACAGGCAATAGCAAATGCGATCGCGCGTCCTCGAGCGGCTTCACCCGCTTCGGTATATTCGCCAGCGCCGGCGCTGGCGCAGCCGGCGGTCCCGCCAGCAGCAGAGGTAACTTCGCCTGCTCCATCGATCGTTGACCAGTTGTTGCGAGAGGGCAAAGAATTACGAGAGCGCGGCGACACCACAAACGCGCTGGCACGATTCCAGGAGGCGTTGGACAGCGAACCGGAGAACACCGGCGTCCTGGAGGAGATGGCGCAGACTTATGAAGCCATGCAGTTGTTCGATCGCGCGAACGATGTCTGGCGCAGGATCAAGCAGATCAGCCCATCCGATAGCGCGATGTATGAATTGGCCGATCGCCGATTGAAGGTCGGAATTGCGGCTACCGCCCCGACTGAGCCAGCCAGCACCAAGCCAGAAACGGACATTACGCCACGCAAAGATATTGGCGGCAACGCAGACGGCCCCATTATGGGCATTTTGGATGTCAAAACAACAGTAACGCCAGACGCGGATGCCGAAACCAATCTGGCGCTTGAGATCGGGATAAAGAAAGAGCCGGGAGCAGTTGTGGACCACGACAAGGTGAAAATTCTGGTCTTCCTCTACGACATTGTGAACGACAAAGACATTAAGCTGACCGATGCAGATGTGACCAACGAGTGGGTGACGCCAAAGCATGATTGGTCAGACACGAATCCAGAAGTGCTCCTAGTGCGCTATGTGCGCGCGAAAACGGGCGGCGCTTTATCTGAATCGTCGCTTTCCGAAGCGGCAGCAAAAGTGCGACCAGGCCAAAAGAGTCGCGGCTCAAAAGGCGCGGCGGACACCGGACAACGGAAATACCTTGGCTACATCGTTCGGGTTTATTACGACGACGAGTTGCAAGCTGTCCAGGCGGAACCCTCGCGGCTTTTGCAGCAGTTTCCTCCTTCAAAAAATCCATCGGCCCGATGACGGAATTGCTTCGAGGATGTGTTGTTTGCATCCGAACGAGACAGAGTCTGTTGAGCAATGTCATCCGCCTCACTTTTCTCGCGTCGTCCGTTTTTCTTCTCGCCGATGCGGCAGAGGCGCAGATCCAGGTGGACCTGAAATTCAAGCGATTGCAATACATTGCGTATGAACCCGTCGTGGCGACGGTTGCCATCACAAATCTGGCTGGACGCGATATTGAGCTTCACGATGCTGACGGCCAATCCTGGCTGGGATTCGAGCTCAGCGGCAGTGAGGAACAACCGATCGCGCCCCTCAGCGGCGCAAAGGCGGAGCCGGCTTTGAAAATCGCCGCCGGGCAGAGGGTCACACGGCAAATCAATCTCACGCTGCTTTATCCCGTGAACGAGTTTGGCGCTTACCATGTGCGAACGAATGTTTACTTCGCGGATTTGGGGAAATTCTTCTACTCTGGAACCCGGGTTTTCGAAGTCACCGATGCGCGGCCGATCTGGCAGCAAACAGTCGGAGTTCCAGAGGGCACTGCCGGATCCGGTGAGGTGCGCACGTACTCGTTAATGACCAATCGTTTTCCGGATCATACTTCCTTGTACGTGCGCGTGCAGGACAAAGATAATGGAGTCGTTTATGCCACTTACTCGTTAGGCCGCACTATTTCTTTCGAGCAACCGCAGGCGGAGATTGATCGCGCCAATCAACTGCACGTTTTGCATTGCGCGGCTCCGCGCGCCTGGTCGTATGCGCGGGTTGGCTTGAACGGCGAGTTGCTGGAGCACTCGTCATTCATGGAAACAAAAACGCGGCCGCGCCTTGTTCATTCCGCGAATGGCGAAATAGCCGTGCGCGGCGGGGTGATCGAAGCGCCTGCGCGAAACTCGGCCAGCAAGGTGCCCAAACTTTCCGCTCGCCCTCCCGGGGAGCCCACAAACGACCAATAATGCGCAGGAATTTTTTCGGAATCGCTTTATTAGCAGCCGGTCTGTTGATCACAGGTCTGTCATCTGCTTCGCACGCAGCAAGGAGCAGCAGGAGTTCCGGCGGGGATAGCTCGCCCATCACTGTAGTAATCGATGCAGGACACGGGGGCCACGATCGCGGTGGAATTCCCGGTCAAAGAATTGCAGAAAAAGACATGACGCTCGACGTGGCACTGCGCCTCAGGAATATTCTTTCAGCCAATGGTTACCACGTCGTGATGACCCGGAGCAGCGACGTCTTTGTTCCGTTGGGAGGGCGAGTGGCAATCGCCAATTCCTATCGAAATGCCGTCTTCGTCTGCATCCATTTTAACGCCACAGGACGGAGCGGCGCCAGCGGCATAGAAACATATTTTTACAGCCGAGATAGCCTGCCGCTCGCGTCGGCAATTCATTATTATGTCACTGGCGGCGCGCCTTCGGCCAATCGTGGAGTTCGGCGCCGTGGGTACTACGTCTTGCGAAAGACGGCCATTCCAGCAGTGCTGGTGGAATGCGGTTTCCTGACGAACCCGACCGAGGCCGCGTACGCCCAGAGCGCTGGTTATCGGCAAAAGCTCGCCGACGAAATTGCGGCCGGAATCCGCGGACGCAATTCCGTGGGGGGCGGTTTCAGTACGACGCGAGTCGCAACGGCTGAGAGCATTCCGCTCCAACCATACATCGATCAAACCAAGGTAGCGAAATCTGAACGTCGGCGCTCGAAGCGTTCACACAAGAAAAGCGCGCGCAAGAAAAAAAGCTCTTCGAAACCGGCCGACTCAGAAGCGCGCACCGGCACATCAGATCGGGAGGGCTGATTGGACCTGCCAATATTGACCTCGGCGCAGATGCGGGCCGCAGAAGAGGCCGCATTTGGGAGCGGCGTGCAAGTTGAAGCGCTAATGAACAAGGCCGGTGTCGGCGTCGCGCAGGCGGTCACGAAATTTTTTGCCAAACCTGGCCTGTGCATCGTCTTCGCTGGGAAAGGGCATAACGCGGGCGATGCTTTGTTCGCGGCGCAATGTCTGCAGCGGTGCGGATGGAAGATCGAAGTCCGGCTCGCCTTCAACGAAGCGGATTGCAGCGAGCTGATGCGCAAAAAACTCGCGGACCTGCGACGCAGGCCACCTGAAGTCCTGGGCGGCGTGCCCTCCAACAGCGGCGATGTCGATCCGGGCGTCACGCTTATCGGGCCCTCGGCGAATGTCGGAGAACCGACGCGGGGGGTACAGGAATCAATTGCAGCAGAAACGTGTGCCGGCATTGCCGCGCCGCTAGTCATTCTCGATG
>QHPE01000047.1 GCA_003218945.1 Verrucomicrobiota bacterium
CACTGCGCGCGATCCAGAGAGCAACCGCGCCAGATAGAAAAAGATAGGGATTGTGGCTGTAAGTATACTGATCTGAACTATCCGGTAAGGCAGAGGGTCGAGCGAAAAAAAGTGATACAGCGGCAGATAATACAGCGCACCGGCGGGCCGCTGCGGATATGAGATCGACCAGAAACAGAAGTTTTCCCGGATTGATCTGAACGCGCCTGGGAACCAATACAAATACAGGTTCATCATTTCGTCCTCGCCAAAGCCGGCCCTCAGTGCGGGCAGCGCAAAATGAAGAAAGTACGCCAGCAGCAGACCGATGCAGGCTGCATTCAGGAATCTACGATTTTGCTCGCGAGCGGGAGCAATTCTGATGAGCTGCGCAAGCATTCTGAACGGGAATCTCGACCGTGAGTAAAGACAACTTGGATTGTAACCGCGAGGTTTTGCTAGCTAGTCGGGGCGAGCCTTAAGATCGCCGCTTCGGCGCTCGAGTCTACCAGGTGCCAGTCGTAGCCATCGACGCGGGGCAATCGGCGTGTTTTTTCCTGCATTTCTTGCGTGGACACGAACAAGGCGTAGATCGGCAGCGATTGAATTAGCCCGCGTTGCACTAGGGCCAGCGCTTGCGGTCGATCGTAACGCCAGGTGTGACTCCATTTGTAGTGATGGTTCTCATCAATCGGGGCTGCGACGAAACTGCGGGGCAGAAGAGCGTTCAGGTAAACAGGATCGATGTCGGACAGAACAATTCCAGGTTCACCTTGAAACCGGCTGCCAAAATACCTTTGCGCGACAAATTGGATCGGTTCTCGTGGCGAAGTGTTGAAATGCAGAGCATCCCATGCCTGCGAGCGATTAATGTTCCTGCTCTTATGGCCCGAACGTGAAGGGTAACCGAGGCACGCTGCGGCAAATAAAACGAGGACCGCTAAAGCGAAAACACTGCGTCTGCCGGCAAAAAAGTTATTTACAGCCCAAGCGACGGGCAGGACAGCGACACTAACCATAATTATGAAGAGAGGCACGTATAACCGTCCATCACTACCAAACACGAAACATAGTCCCGCGAGAAAGGGGAAGAGCCACGCTATGAAAGCGCAACAAGAAAACCAGCTCGGCCGAACAAAAAGGGTCCCGACGCAACTCAGGAGAACGAAGGCCACAACAAACGAGGTGCCTGTTCCGAAGATGTCGACCGCGTCATAGCTGTGGGGTTGCAAAGTGAGTTGCCTCCAGAGCTCGCCAGCATTTCCCAGTACATAGTGAAACGAAAAGAAAACGTGTTTCTCGCTAAAATACGGGACCCAGAAGTCGTAGCCGGTTTTAAGCGGCGAACCAAACTTGATCGTATTCAACACGAGGATAGGGCTGGCCGCTGTGAGGAAAACAATCGGAACCGCAGCGCAATGAAGGAGCCACCGCAGACGCATTCCCCTCGTTGGGAGCATGGCCATAACGAGCAATAGTGGTGCAAAGAACAGCGACTGAATTCGGATATTTAATGAGAGACCCAGAAGAACCGCCGACAAATAGACTTTCCAGCGGCGTTCTTCCTTAACGCCCAAATAGGCGAACATGAAAGCTAAGACAATGAACAGGGACACACTGAGTTCGCTTAGTGAAGAGCGACAGAAAGTGAAGAAACTTGGAAGAGTCGCCAGTAACAATACCGCAAAACCTCCGGTCAAAGGCATTGCCAAGTAGATGTAAAAAACAAATATGGCCAAAAGCAATAGCAGCCCGATTGTCTGATTCGTCCGAAATGGGGCCAGAACGGAATGCGCTTGAGGAAGAATCTTCAGCCATGGGAGCATCAGTGCAGGATAACCGGGCGGATACCTTGACGGCAGCTTTTCGGTTCCGATCTGTATTGAAGGCCATTTGCCTCTCGATAATGCCTTGGCCTGAGCGAAATACTCGGTTGCGTCTGGGTGTGGCGCAAGGTCGGGCAGTGCTGTCTTTTGGTAATCAATCCTCAGCACTGCAAAGTAATAGAACATCGATGCGCAAAGCAGCAGCAGTAGTCCCCCAAGAAACGAGCTGTTTGTGATATCTTTCTTTGAAAATCCTGTCACAGACTGTGATTTTTCCTGGGTTTTGCCCATGAGTCGATTACGAAGTGTAACCCTTGAAGGATACTGGATTTGAAGGAAACTGCGGTGCAAAGTTGCCACGGAGTTCCTTAAGGATGTGCAGCTAATTACCGTCAACGACACCAGTATGGAAGCTGTGCTAAATGAGCCCGAGGCGAAGAAGGGTACATGGGGACCCGCTGCCCTCGAGCAGAGACGGGAACGGAGCCGGAACCATCTGGCCAAAATTGCTGGTCGCCGCGAAGGCTGGATCGACCGCAACAGATACTACTACGAGTTGCTAAATCGGCTTCTTCGTTTTCTGGTAGAGCCGCAGAAAAGAGTGCTCTCGGTTCGGTGCGGCACTGGCAATCTTTTGGCCAATGTCCAATCGACTGAAGGCAAAGGCGTTGACATTTGTCCTGAGATTGTCGAGATCGCACAGCAACGAAATCCTTCCCTAGAGTTTGCGGTGGCTTTCCCGGACAAGGAGGAGTTTCGCACTGTTTTCGAGCCGGAGGAGAAATTCGATTATATCCTCTTTAACGATATCGGCGACACAGTCGATGTCCTTCAAGCGCTGCGCAATTTAAAGCCGCTTTGTCGAAGACATACCCGCATATTGGTGATCACTTACAATCATCTTTGGGAACCACTGGTCACGTTTGCAGAATGGATTGGAATGAAGGTCCCGCGTACGGAGCAGAACTGGCTTTCGACACTTGATATCGCAAATCTGTTGAAGCTCGCCGGTTTTGAAGCGCTCGAGACGCATCGCCTTGTCATTCTGCCGAAGTACGTCCCGCTTGTATCAGCTTTCCTTAATCGATTCTGCGCGCGGTTGCCACTGTTGAAACGGCTTTGTATGACGCAGGTCGTCGTCGGCAGGTTACTTCCGCCACCGGTTCCCAAAGAAGAGCTCTCGGTCTCAGTGATCGTTCCGTGTAAAAATGAGAGAGGAAATATAGAAGATGCCGTGCAACGCATGCCGCAACTGGGACGTCAGACAGAAATTATTTTCTGTGACGATCAGTCAACCGATGGAACCGCTGAAGAAGTATTGCGGGTGCAGTCGCTCTTTTCGGACAGGGATATCCGCCTGGAACGCGGACCGGGCGTAGCTAAATCGCGGAATGTCTGGACAGGTTTCGGTGCTGCCACAGGCGATATCTTGATGATTCTTGACGCCGATTTAACCACGATTCCCGAGGAGCTGCCCTACTTTGTCGATGTTATCGCCTCGGGCCAGGCGGAGTTTGTCAACGGATCTCGACTTGTTTATCCAGTACCCAAAGGAGCGATGACTACAGCCAACATGTTGGGCAACAAATTTTTCAGTATCGCATTTACCTACCTCCTCGGACAACCGGTAAAGGATACGCTTTGTGGCACGAAGGCGCTCTGGAGAAGCGACTGGGCGCGGATCAAACCGATGTTGGGAAGCTGGGGAGTCGAAGACCGATGGGGCGACTATGAGCTGCTATTCGGCGCTGCAAAACTTAACCTTAAGATTCTGGACCTGCCCGTCCATTATCAGGAGCGCATATACGGTTCCACGAAAATGACCAGAGTGTTTCGGAACGGTCTCATCATGTTAAAGATGTGCTGGCACGGCTTCTTGAAACTAAAGCTTGGTTACTAACTCGGTGCCACATCCAAGAATTTTGCGCCATGAGCCGATGCTCATTTGTTTCTAAGTCGCAATCATTTGAATCCTTTAGTGCAAAAGCGCATTGTTAACGAAGTCGAACATGGCCGTTTCCTGGCTCAACATGGAGCAGGGGAGATTTGGAACTGGGAAGGCCCGGCCGGCAGATTGCGCTGGACGCGTCGGGTGAAAATGCTCAGCAACCACCTCTGTGTGGGAATGAACGTGCTCGAACTCGGTTGTGGTACCGGGTATTTCACTCGGGAATTGGCTCACTCCGGGGCGCAAATTGTCGCCGTTGACGTGTCACCGGAACTCTTGGAGATCGCGAGGACCGATTGTTCTCCGCCAAATGTTTCCTACGAGATCCAAAACGTCTGCGCGATGAGCTATGGTGACTCCCACTTTGATTCCGTGGTGGGCAGTTCGGTATTACATCACTTGGAGATTACGGAGGCATTGCGTGAAATCTATCGCGTGTTAAAAATCGGCGGCGCGATCCATTTTACCGAGCCAAACATGCTGAACCCGCAGATAGCCATACAAAAGAATGTCCCCTGGATAAAGCGCAAACTCGGTGATTCGCCTGACGAGACCGCGTTCTTCCGCTGGCCTCTGCGGCGGTTACTGAAACGAACGGGGTTTCGTGATGTGCAAATCCATCCGTTTGATTTTCTTCATCCGAAGACGCCTTTTCCCCTCGTGAATGGCTTGAATGCCATCGGCCGTTTTCTCGAGCACGTGCCCGCACTGTCCGAGTTTGCCGGCTCGCTCTATATCCGCGCAGTCAAATGAAGACGATCGCAGTTGGTCAAAGCGACACGGCCCAGGACTGCGCGGTCACATTGCGCAATCGCGCGCGCCTCAGTGCGAATCAAAACCTTCGCTTCTGGTACCGTGAACTTTACCGTGATCAGTTCGAGGGTTTTCCCGATCCTGCAGCGCTCTCGGTACTCGAGGTAGGAAGCGGCACTTCGCCTTTGAAACAATTTCTGTCAAACGTTGTTACCAGCGATGTGCTTGGGCTCGACTATCTTGATCTTGTGTTTGACTGCCACGAAATCGACAAGTTCGATGGTATCATGGACGATAGCCTCGATGTTATTACGTTGACCAACGTGCTGCATCACCTGAAGAGGCCTATTGAGTTTCTCAATCGGGCTGCAAACAAGTTAAAGCGCGGCGGCAAAGTCATTGCCACTGAACCGTTCTTTTCAATCCTATCGACTCCAATCTTTAAGTATTTGCATCACGAGCCGGTTGACTTCGGAATTTCTGAGCCGGAGCTGAAAAGCGTTCGGGGGCCACTGGCGTCTGCAAATATCGCATTGCCATGGCTAATTTTCTTCCGCCGGCGCGATTGGGCCGGCAAGGTGAGCGAGAATTACGATGTGGCGAATTGCTCGGTTCGGTTCTTTAGCGCGCTGTCTTACATGGCTACCGGGGGTATATCGCATAAAGTGCCAATCCCTACCTGGCTTTACCGCACGTTTTTTCCTATGGATCTGTTTCTGAGCCGCTGTTTCCCGCGGCTATGCGCGTCATTTTTTACGATAGTCCTATCTCGCCGCTGATGTCAGGAGTTTCAGTTCTTCGCATTCTTGGAAATAAGGTTTACCAACACGCATTTTCGATCTACCGACCCATCTATGCTGCTTACAAGGCTTACGCCGATCACGCAGAGCGGCAGCTACTCCGGCAAATTTTGGTTCCCGGCAACGTCGCTGTAGATGCCGGTGCGAATATTGGGATCTACTCGCAATTCCTCGCCCGCTGTGTTGGGCCTGCCGGCGTTGTGTATTCTTTTGAGCCGGCGCCAGAAAATTTCGAGCGGTTGCGTGCAGCGGCGCGAGGGTTTCCAAACATGCACATCTTGCAAGCAGCGGTGGGAGAGCGCAGCGGCAAGTCGGAGCTCTATCTTTCGGATACGCTCAATGTGGATCACCGCACCTACGTGAGCCACAAGGTCACCCGCCGGACGGTCCAAATCGAAATGGTCGCGCTCGACGATTACTTTTCCCCGGGCCAGCGCGTTGACTTGATTAAAATGGACATCCAGGGATACGAGCTTCACGCCTTGCGCGGAGCAGGCCGTGTTCTAGCCGATAATCCGGATATAAAGTTGCTATTGGAACTTTGGCCTTACGGTCTAAAACAGGCGGGGACGAATTGGATCGATCTGATTGATGCTATAACGAGCAGGGGGATGACGGTTTCCGAAGTAACAAGGCATGGGCTTGTCCCGCTTCGTTCCAATTCAATTAGCGACGACCCCGATTTCTACGTGAATCTGTTTGCATCGCAGCGCTGAGAATCGCCGCTAGGGATTAGGCTTTTAAGAGAATGAACCGAGGCTCAACTGTTACGGGATGATGTTATCCTCACTCGATGTACTTTCGTAAGAATAACTTCATAATGTGCTGCACGCCAGGGCCTGTGACATGCCTCAAGTCCTGTTCCCAAACTGCCGCAGGATCGGAGCTTTTTACGATCTCGTAACTGGGAAAGTAATCTACGTTGGGATGTGTCATCGCCCATTCCTGTGCGACTGCTCTTAAAAGCGACTTGGCCCATGCATTTGCAACGACAATATCGAGCGTCGAAAAAGTGTCCATCAAAGGGACGGGCGAAACTGTCACGATGATGCGAAAATCAGGATGTCCATAGCGAGTCAGCAATTCGTAGATTGCTTCCAGATTAGCCCAATTGTCGGCGAAACTGCTCAACTGAAACTCATAACGATCAGGGTCGCTTTTAAACAAGGAGGGGATGGGAGTACGGTTAACGAACACATTCGCCTTGGTGTCGCGCCACACCTCTGCAAGACCAAGTGTAACAATAACTCCGCGGCAGTCTGTTATATGTTTCGTGACTGTCTGCATCAAAGTTCGACGCTGGAGGGTTCCTTCCAAATCGACAAATGCCAACCTCGGGTTAGTACGTGGGTCAAACCAGGTTGTTTTCGTTAACGGAACAATGGAGTCGCGCGGGAGTTCTGCTTCTGGATCGAGCGCCCACCGCAGTTCGTTCAGGATCGAGTACGTATTGTACTTATTCGTAAAACCGAGGCCTGAGGTCTCTCTGTTGGCCGGCTGAAGTTTCGAGAACTCCGGCGCCGCGCTTTCAACCCCAATGCCGTTCTTTTGAAGACATTGTTCAAGGCCGCGCGCAAAA
>QHPE01000048.1 GCA_003218945.1 Verrucomicrobiota bacterium
ATCTTCCCTCGTAGTCAAAACGGTATGCGTAGGCGGGCACTACCGGATCGTGATTCACTTCGAGAGCGCTAATGCGCAACGGGCCGTCCTCGAGGACAAGGCCGGTGCGCGACCGCTCCGGCGTTTCCGGGCCGTCGAGCACAACGGGATGCGCGACCATCGGCCATGTCGCCGCCGGCACTATCTTTTCGGTGTGATGAGCAGTGCGATATCCCTGGTCCTGCCGGTAAGCCTGGTTGAAGCCATCGACAACCTGCTCAACACCCGGGCCACCGTAAACGTCCAGCGGTTTGGGTCGTCCTCCCGCCCATGTTTGCAAATTAAGTTCGCCGAGGTCGCCGATGTGATCGGAATGAAAGTGAGTGAGTAGGACTCCGCCCACACGCGACATCGGAATTTGCCACAGAAGCAGGTTCTTCACCGATTCGGGGCCGACGTCGACGACATAAAACTTGCTGCCGGCGAAGACGACTACGCACGCTTTGGCGCGTTTCTTAGTTGGCACGGGCGCGGACGATCCCGCGATCGCGGCACGAAGTGCGTCATCATTGAGCAGGTTGGCGTTGCTGCGACTCACCTGCTTTGCGACGCCGCGCTCGAACAGTTTTTGTTCTACGCGCGGATTCAGCACAGCGACGGCGATCACAGCAGCGACTATGATGATGACGCCACCAGTTAGGATAGACCGTCGGGGTCGGCGCACGCGCGATTTTATTACGCGTCCGCAAAGTCGCGCGAATTCAAATCCGCGTGAGTAAACTCGCTCCTAGGTAAAAATTAATATAGAGCGCCTCGCCGGAACCGCCTAAATTCCTGCCCCCGGTGGAGACGAACAAAAATCAAATGAGCAAAATTCTTTGTCGGCGAGCGTTCGTGTGGCGCGCCAAATGATGGCTCATATCAAAACCATCATTTTGCTTGGTGCTGCAACGCTGTGCTGCCTCCCGGGTCTTGCCAGGGCGCAAAGCGCAGATGAGCGGCTGCGAGCTATCTACACAGAAGAATGGAAATGGCGGCTGGAGCAGTTTCCCGGGCTGGAAGGAGTCGAAAAACCGGTTCCCGATCGCCTGCCAAGGGTAGATCCGGCGACGCAGGTGATGCGGCTACGTTATTGGCAGGATGTGCTGCACAAGCTCGATGATGTTCCGCGCGCGCAGCTCTCGCCGGAAGAGCAGATCAACTACGATGTTTATCGGCCCGAAATCGAGAATTTCGTCGCCGATCAGAAATTCCATGACTACGAAATGCCGGCCAACTCGGATTCTGCTTTCTGGACCGATTTGGGCTACACGGCGCGGCGACCTTTCAAAACGCTGACGGATTACAAAAACTGGATAGCGCAGATACGCGACATCCCACGCTATTTCCGCGAACAAATCGCGAACATGCGGGCGGGGCTTGCGCGCGGCTTCACGCCGCCACGCCTCACTTTGCAGGGACGCGAGAAATCCATCGAGACCATCGCGGGAGGCAAACCCGAAGACAATCTGCTCTACACACCATTCCGTGAACCAATGGTGGGAGTTCAGCCGGCCGACCAGGACAAGCTCAAATCAGAAGCCGCACAGGTCATTCGTGAGATCGTGCAGCCGGCTTATGCGGACCTGCTCAAATTCTTCCGGGCCGAATATGTGCCGCACACCCGCACAACGCTCGCGGCCGAAGAGTTGCCGGACGGGAAAACGTACTATCGCCAGAAAATTCGCGAGTTTACCACGCTCGATCTCTCGCCCGACGAAATTCACCAGATCGGTCTCGCGGAGGTTGCCAAATTACATCAGCAGATGATCGACGCGATGCACGAATCCGGGTTCAAAGGCGAGTTTCCGGCATTCGTGCAGTTCTTGCGTGACGATCCGCAGTTCTACGCCAAAACACCGCAGGACCTGCTCAATCGCGCTGCCTGGATTGCGAAAGTATTCGACGGCAAATCGTCACAGTACTTTGGCTATCTGCCGCGGATGCGTTTCACCATCAAACCCGTCCCGCCCGATCTCGCACCTTTTTATACTTCAGGCCGTGGCGGTCCGGGCATTTATCTACTGAACACATACGATCTGCCGCATCGCCCGCTCTACAATCTGCCCGCGCTGACCCTGCACGAGTCCGCGCCCGGACACGCATTCCAGATTCCGATCGCGCTCGAGCACAAGAACCAGCCGGAATTTCGGCGATTCGACTACATCTCCGCGTACGGTGAAGGTTGGGCGCTTTATTGTGAAAAGCTGGGCCAGGAAATGGGGATGTACGACACGCCATACGAGCGCTTCGGGATGCTGGGTTATCAGATCTGGCGCGCGGCGCGGCTCGTGGTGGACACCGGCGTTCATTCGAAAGGTTGGACACGCGAACAGGCGCTCAAGTACATGCACGATTACACCGCGCTACCCGAGCATGAGATCGAAACCGAGGTGGACCGTTACATCGCCTGGCCCGGGCAAGCCCTCTCTTATTATATGGGCGAGCTCGCGATCGTGCGTGCCCGCGAAAAAGCGGAGAAAACGCTCGGAGCGAAATTCAACATCCGCGCGTTCCACGATGCCGTGCTCGAGCTCGGCTCGGTACCGCTGCCCGTTGTCACGACGCGGATCGACCGCTTCATCACTGAAGACGGCAAGGGCCCTTACCCGGATATGGAGTGAGCAGGTCCGGGCGCTTTACGCGAGCAACCGATGGACGTCGACGACGTCAGCGATCATGAAAGACGCTGACATGGCCTTGAGCTTCGTTGGGCGTAGGCGCGCACGGCAGTTCGGCTTAAGGCCGCAAAATGATTTTTCCGTCTGCGTGCCCGCTCGCCGAGAGTTGATGCGCCTTCTTCACTTCCGCGAGCGGCAACACCGCTGCCACGCGGACTTTCAATTTGCCGCCCTCGAGTAGGTGATCTATCTCCGCCAGCTGATCGGGATTTGGCATCATCACCACCATCGCGACCGTCACGCCAAACTCCTTCGCGTCTTCCGCTGATGGTGGGCTGACCGTGCTCACAAGGACGCCACCGCGCTTCAATGTCTGAAACGCGCGCTGCTGCGTGCCGTCACCCACGGTGTCGAACACCACATCCAGGGCGCTCATTTCTTCTTCAAATTTCGCCTTCTTGTAATCGATGAACTCATCGGCACCGAGTTTTCGTACAAACTCCTCATTCCGTTCTGAGCCGGTTCCGATCACGTATGCGCCTATGTTTTTCGCGAGCTGCACGGCCATCGAACCGACTGCACCCGACGCTCCCGTGATCAAAATGCGCTGACCGCTGGCAAGTTCGCCGTGATCAAAAATTCCCTGCCACGCCGTCAGTGCTGCGACTGGCACCGACGCGGCCGTGTCGAAGTCAGTGTGCTTCGGCTTACGCACGAATTCGCTCGCCGGCGCCGCGACATATTCAGCATAACCGCCGCTGTGGGCGCCGAGATAACCATAGACATCATCGCCGGCTACAAAACCGCCAACGTCAGTCCGGCTCGGACCCCGGCTGCCGACGGCCTCTACCGTCCCAGCGACTTCACAGCCAAGAATCAGCGGCGGCTTCAAGCCGAACATCTCTCCCAGTCCGTCGCGGATTTTCCAATCGACCGGATTGACCGCCGCCGCCCGCACTTTCACCAGCAACTGATTTTCTCCTAGCTGAGGCCGTTCCACCTCCGCGAATTCCACCGCCTCTTCATTTCCATAACGTTCGATCCGCACTGCTTTCATCATTTTCCTCCTATTCCCGGCCGCGATTTGACCTTCTTAGACACGATTCCAGTTTCGCGAACCGTCAAACGACAATTGCACAGCAACTGCGGCGTCGATGAAACGGTTGCCCCCCAATGGACGCGCTTCGTCCCGTCATGCCCGCGAAATTATGGTTAACGTCGCACGCATCGTAAGCGACTTACGATGGGATTAGCGACGCAACTGTCGGTTTGATGCTTGTCTAGCGCGGCCTGCCTGGCGTGAGATTGCGATCAGCGGGTCTAAGAAGGCAGAGGCAACGGCAAGCCTCCAGGTGGTCTCGGTCGCTATTTCCCGGATGGGTGCGATAGTCTTGGATGTCTAAACGATCTGTTATCTCTTTTACACGTCGCGCACCCGACAACATTACCGAAGAGCTGATCGCTGTGCTTTCATCGAAGGCCTCTTTCGAATTCAAGCCGTTATTCGAAATTATCCTGCTCAATTTGCGGGAGCGAAACGCAGCGAGTGGCGGCGAAGAGATGCTGCGCTTGCGTGCCTACGAAAAGCTTCAGGGCCTTGTCAATCAGGGCGCGGTCAACCGTACGGTCACGGGCACCACGAAGAAATACAAAGGCGTTGCGGAGCGAATGGTTCTGCTGCGCGCTGAGATGAAAGCCTTGCGTGCCGCCTGCAACGAGCGCGCCCTCGCCAAGGCTGCCGCGCGTAACTGATCGCTGACTTCTGGCATCGGTTTCTGGGGATGTAGCGCCAATGCAACCCCGGACTTCGGCGACCATGCCGAAGATTTGAACGTTGATAATCGCATCGTACGCGGCTCACGATGGACGATTTGTGAAAACGCCGGCACCCGAAGCGAAATCGTAGAGAAATGCTGAATTAATCAGCGCCGATCGCCCTCTTTGATTGGACGTCCGGCGTTCAGCGTTCGACGTTCGACCTGCCTATGGCAGAGAGCTCGACCGCAGTCATCGCGAGCGCGAACAACCTTTCCGTTAAATACGGTACTCAGATCGTCCTCAACGGCGCGACGATTGCCTTTAGGGAGGGTGAACACATTGGGCTTGTCGGCCGCAACGGGTCGGGCAAATCGACCTTCCTCCAAATCGCGGCAGCGGTGGCCCAAGCCGATTCAGGCGAATTCACGCGCCGGCGTGATCTCGTCACCGGCTATATGCCACAAGTTTCCGGCTTGAACGATACGGCCACAGTCCACGCGAACATTCTCAGCGGCGCGCAGCGGATTCTCGACCTCATCGCCGAATACGAAAGTGTCCCGGCCGACAGCCCCCAGAGCGCTACGCTACTGGACCGGATTGGCGAGGCGGACGGTTGGAATTTGGAACATCGGATCAAGTCCCTCATCACGAATCTGCACGCTCCGGAATCTGATCGCGTCGTGGGCACGCTTTCCGGCGGGGAAAAACGCAGGGTCGCGCTTTGCCGGGCGCTTCTCGCGCGTCCTGATTTTCTGATTCTCGACGAACCGACCAACCATCTCGACACCGGCTCGATCGAATGGCTGGAAGACTTTCTCGCGCGTTATGCCGGCACTTGTTTGTTCGTCACACACGATCGCTATTTTCTCGATCGGGTGGCGACGCGGATCGTCGAGCTGTCGCGCGGCGAGTTCACCAGCTACGACGGCAACTACACCGATTACCTGCTCGCGCGCGCGCAACGCCAAGCGGTCGAGGAGGCGCAGGAACATCAACGGCAGAAGTTTTTGAAACGGGAACTGCAATGGGTGAGAAAAGCACCCCGGGCCCGCCGGACGAAATCGGTGGACCGCGTGGAACGTTATTTCGAGATGGCCGCCCAGGAAGCGCCGGAGGCGGAGCTCGACGTCGAGCTGATTATTCCCACGCCGCCGAAGCTCTCGAATCGCATCATTGAATTGCGCGACGTGAGTGTGGAGTTGGGCGGCCGTACGCTCTTTCAACACGTGAATCTCAATCTCGCAGCCGGGGAACGCCTCGGTGTTGTCGGTCGCAACGGACTCGGCAAGTCTTCGCTCCTCAAAGTCATTCTGCAGGAACTGCCCGTCGCGAGCGGTGCAGTGGAGATCGGCGCGCGGACCCAGATCAATTACGTCGATCAAAATCGGCTCCTCCTCGACGATGAGAAAACAGTTTGGGAAGAAGTCGGGAGTGGCGGAGAAAACGTCACGCTCGGCGACCAAAGCATCACGTTGCGCGCTTATCTGCGGCGATTTCTTTTCAGCGAAGAGCGCATCAACACGAAGATTTCGCAGCTCAGCGGCGGCGAACGGAGCCGGGTGCTGCTCGCTAAAATCCTGAAGCGAGGCGGCAACGTTTTGATGCTCGACGAACCGACGAACGATCTCGATCTTGGAACGTTACGCTTGCTCGAGGAAGCGCTCGTCGCCTTCGGCGGCTGCGTCATCGTGGTGAGTCACGATCGCTACTTTTTGAATCGCGTTTGTACTTCGATTCTCGCTTTCGAAGGCGAAGGCCGCGTGATCTATCACGTCGGGAACTACGATTACTACCTGGAAAAACGAGGCGCACCCGGCCTAGTTCGCGATTCATCCCCCACGCCGGCCGGAGCCGCCGCCGAGCAAACAAAAAGCAAAGACAAACCGCGGAAGCTTAAGTGGAAAGAAGAGCGTGAATGGGAGTCGATGGAGGCGAATATTCTCTCTGCAGAAAACAAGGTGTCGGATTTGGAGGCCACGTTTGCCGCGCCGGATTTTTATGCGAAACCGCGTTCGGAGATTTTCGAGTTGGAGACGCAATTGAAAACGGCACGCTGCAAAGTCGCGCACCTCTACGCGCGGTGGCAGGAACTCGAGCTCCTGCAGAGCGTCCCGTCTCCCTAGATTTGGCCTCATGCATCGTAAGGTGCTTACGATGCATGAGGCCCACGAAGCGGTGTAGTGGCGGCTGTGTCAGCCGCCGAGGCGAAAATCAAGAGCCAGCCGCCGTTGGCGCCGCCGTAGTCCCTGAATCGCGGGATGAAGACGCGTCACTTTCCGACAGCTCGTTGCTGTAATGTAACCAATGTCGCAAGATCGACAGCAGATGTCGGCGAAGCCGTTTTATCGACCAGCTCTTCGGCCGCTGCTTTCAGCTCCGTCCATCGCGACAACGGATAGGCGGGCGCAAGGACGATGTGGCGAAGTATGCTGCGCCACTCCACCAGCGCGCGTTCGATATCGCCGTGACGCAACAGTTCGTTGGTGAGCTTGTGTTTGGAGCGCGGATCAGCTACCAGCGCGCGCACCACTTCCGATGCGCCGGCGCCGTATTGCACCGGCACACCCATACTCAGATAACCTGGATAATCGGCGCGGCCGTAAATCCGCTGACACAAAATGCCGAGCCGCCCGCCCAACGGCGCGTCTTCGCCGGCGAAGCGCGGACCGGCGCGAATATTGGCCAGATCGAAAACCAATTCGTCGATCGGATAGGTTTCGTCTTCGAGCGCGACCGCCACTGCCAGGCCTTCGCCGCCGTGGAAAAATGAGAAGATCATTCCCCGCCTCGTCGGTGTGCCGTCCGGTTCAATCAGTCCAAGGTATCGCCACGCATACGTTGGCGAGTTCACGATTGCGACGGTTTTATCGTGCTCC
>QHPE01000168.1:0-5084 GCA_003218945.1 Verrucomicrobiota bacterium
TCGACCTCTCGGTTTGCCCATCTATGTCGCAGGCGTCCCCGCCGCTCCGTTCACTCGCTCCTACCCTCGTCGCTTTACCTTCTATGTCGCTGATCCCCTCAGCTCCATTGAAACTCGCTCCTTGCCTTGATCACTCGGTCGCCGCGGCGACCTCGTGCCAGGTCGAGCCGACTTGCATTCCCTAGCTGCGTTGCCGTCTACCCGCGCGATGTCCGATCGCGACGTGTTGATGCTCCGCTTGCCCAGCTCCGCACCGCGACCCTCCGCGGCTTGACCGTCTATCCGTCGGCTTCCCAGCGCGACGTGTTCTATGCCTGCCACGACATAGCCTTGGCGAAGGCCGTTCGCTCATCCCATTCGCTCCATTTGCAGCCGACACGGCTGCCACTACAGCAGGCTGAGCTCATGCATCCTAAAACTCCGAATGCGTTGACTTGCACGGTTACAAGCTGAGTCACTGTCTCTCTTCGGGTTTTGCAGCGTACCGTCGAAATCATATCCGACTTGAACAAGTATTGCTCGCTAGAATTGCGCAGATGTAGTTGATTCGTATCCACGATGCGAAAGAAAGATTCAGATATTCACGCTCGTTCCCGGGTGCTGGTGCTGGTGGATGAATCAAACGTAAGCAGCTCTGTGAGGACTGCGGGACGCGGGCTCGATTGGTTGAAGCTCCGCGATTTTCTGGCGGGGCCAAACAGCGGACGCGATCTGATCGAGATGGTGGTCTATGCGGGATTGCCGCCTGCCATCCTGACGTGGCAGGACGAACGGGACAGGAAAAACAAGTTCGTCCACTGGCTGCGCTCCAACGGATTCATGGTTGTGACCAAGGATGGTGCGTCTGCCGAAGAAGGTTATTACAAGGCGAACGTGGACGTTATGATGGCGATCGACGCGCTGGAGCTTTCCATCGAGATGCGGCCCGATGTCGTGATCCTCGTGACTGGCGACGCCGATTTTGCTTATCTCGCTACCAAACTGCGCAGGCACGGGATCCGCGTGGAGGTCGCGTCAGTCGCCGCAAATCTCGGACACATATTGAGATCAGCCGCTAACGAAGTGATCGATCTGTCCGGTCTGTTTCGGACATTTGAGATAATCAACGCGCGTGAACCGGGACGCGCGTCAGCAAGCGACCATGCAGCCAGGGCGCCTGCGCGAGCCGGGGCTGCGCGAGTGACCAATGTTCAGGATGCGCCGGCGCAGATATCGCCTCATCGAACGCATCAACCACGCAGACGCCGGCCTCGGTTTCGTCCGAAACAAAGTGCGAGTGCTGATTAGATCCCGGACTCCAGTGAGTGTTGAAGTCAATTTGGAGGCTCATTTTGCAACTCTCTAAGGTCAGCAGACCCCGCTGCTTTGTTCCACCAACTGTTCGGTTTGGTGATTGCCTCTCCAGACCCGGAAAAAACGCCTCCTGCGTTTCTGTCGGGCGACTGCTGTCCTGGGGATCCAAAGGTGAAATGGTTTGCGTTGGAACGCTCTCCTAATGTCTCTCATCCAATACTATCACACGATTTACTCCAATCCCGGCAGGATATCTCCCGCCACTGGCTTTAAGCACTGTCGCGGCCCGAACGCAGACGAGTGCTAAGATTCTTGACCCAAAGTGATTAGCACGGTAGCTGGGACAACTTGGCGCTAGCGAGCAATCCGCCGAGTTTTGCTGGCTTATGACGTTCGACCCTTGCCTTTCGCGGTTTGACGGGTCATGTCGGCTGATCTCAGTTGGTTGCTTTGCTCTCGCTCAAGAACCGGGCGAAGATTGGGTTTATGGGACATAACAAAGGCAGAGACAACGCTAAGAAACGTGCCAAACGCCGGAAGAAACATGAGCGCCTCGCGAGCGCGAAGCAGCCTTCGGGCGATGCTACGGCTTGCCCGGGAAAGAAGGCGGGCAAATAACGCGATTGCGACCCGAGCTTCTTATTACGGATGGCATTTTGCTGGCGTTGCTAAAACCGTCGCGCTACCGGTTATTCCAAATACGTATCTGCGTGTGCATAAGGCGGAGCGCAGCAACAGAGAAAGCGTAGCGGATCTGTAGCCATGATCGTGTGCCACGCGCCCGAAGGAATGAGGATCGCATCGCCCGGACCGACCATTCGACGTTCGTCGTCGAGTTCTACCTCGCCCGCGCCTTCGAGGATGAAATAAAGCTCCTCTGCGACCTTGTGATAGTGCCGCTCTGTTCTGCCTCCTGCGGGGACGCGCGCTTCCGCGAGACTTTGGTTTTGGACCGGCGCATTCGTGCGATCGAGAACGGAGCTTTTGGGAAAAGCGACGCAGAAGGCAAAGCCGCGATGGGTAGCGGCGAGTGAGGTGGGAAGCGAACGAGTTTCAATCGAACGGATAGTCGAGCCGTCTTTCGTGATAAAAGGGGGCTGGGCCGAGAGATTCTGGACAGTCATAGTTTTTAAAGATGCCGCGACCCGGGGCGCGACGGAAGCATAACTTGGAACGCGAGAATTAATCAGGAAGCCAGGAACCAGGAAAGGAGATAGTCGATGGATGTCGGCGAGATTTCATCACCCTTGCGTGACCAGGGTGACAATCTAATTCTGGGAGCCGCCGTTGCGTACCGTTGCGAGTTCCTCGTCACAGCGGATAACGACTTATTGGAACTGAAATCTTTTTCAGGTGTGGAAATCATTTCAGTTCGCGCTTTTGCTGAACGGCTTCGATTGAAAATAGATTGATTGTTGGCTGTCGGGCCGCACTCAGCGCCAACTACCTAGCTGCGTTGCCGTCTACCTGCGCGATTGAAACTCGTTTGTTTCCCAGCTCACTCGCCGCTACCCACCGCGGCTTTGCCTTCTATGTCGCTTTCCCCAAACGCTCCATTCCCTCACTCGCGACATGTCCTATGTAGCTGATCCCATCAGCTCCATTGTATCTCGCTCGCTCCCGCTCGGCTCGACCGCTACCCTCGTGGCTTCACCGGCCATGTCGCTCACCCCGGTTGCTCCATTGTGTTAATCCGCGGTAAGCATGAGACGCTTAACCGGTTGGCCGGTGATGAGTCCATCCACAATCTCGGGGACGTCTGCGACCGTGACGCGCCCGTAAAAAAAGTGATCCGGTTCGACTAAAACCGTCACGCCGGTGTCGCATTGATCGAGACAGCTCGATGTGCAGACGCGCGCCTCAAGCTTGGCGAGCCCGCGCGCGGCAACCTCCCCTTTCAACGCTCTATACACGTCTTCCGAGTCCTTGGCCGCGCAGCATCCTTTCGGGTTGTCATCGGCCCGGCGATTGATGCAGACAAAGAGATAGCGCTTGCGTTGCAGAGAGGTGAGAGTCGAATAGGCCGGGCGCGAGGTCAAAGGGCTAAGATCAGCCACTACATTCTACGAATTCACCGACGTTGAAGCGATGCGTTTCCAAGTCAGGCGATTGCTGCCCTTTCGCCCCTGCGTCGCCGTAGGCGCAGTTGAAAGCGCCAATGTGTCTTTGTTTACATCGAGTCGGGCGTGCCGATGCTGATCGGTTCCTACCCAGTTCTCAAACGAACAGAGCTTTAGGTGATGGATGACTTCGTTCTCCGACACAATCGAGAACGGACCGCAATGCCTGTCACTACAGCGGCTTTCGACATCGTCGCGAAGGAAATGGTCAGATTTACCTCAGTTTGGATTGACGTTTATCGGAGAAAGCGCTCAAATCGCGCAGTGAGAAGGGAACCCAGGAACCGAGACAGTTGATGGTTGAGAGCTGATAGGCTGCAATGACGACGGCGCACAGCGCCCTGGCTACAGGAAAACACAATACGCGAGACGCCTGCGCAGCGGCGGGCAAGCTGCCTGCTATCCTACGGTTTTGCTGGTGCGGAGGGTTTTGTGGCTTCGCCGGGTTTCGGCGGTGCGCCGCCGGGAATATCTTGATCAGGCGCTCCAAGTATTTCGGGCGCATTAAACGATTCGGGATGATTGGCCAGTTCTTTGCGCATCGCCGCGATCTGCTCCGGCGTAACCGCACTGGCGTTGTTTCCCCACTCGCTTCGCTCATACGTCATCACGTCGCCGATTTGTTTATCGGTCAAAGTTTTGTCCCACGGTTGCATGACCGCAGTGCCGTACTGTTGGCCTTTAACCTCGACCGGTCCCTGCAAACCTTTGAGCACGATCATGGCCATTCGCCGCGAACCGCCGGTTGTAAACTCGGATCCGGCTAGCGGCGGATATTGGCCAGGCACGCCGAGTCCATTGGCTTGATGGCACGTCTGACAATTTGCAGTGAAAACTTTTTTGCCGCGATCGTGCGGTGAAAGTTCAACTTGCTCGCCGCCGCCGGGTCCGCCTGCCACTGCCTTTTTCGGCGCGGGCGGCGCGCCCATCGGATCGAGTCCGCCGTCTATAAAATTTCCCGAGTAACGGCCGAGGTATGCCCCGCCAAAGAAGATTGCCAGACCGTAAATTGCGATGAGCCATATCGAGAGCGGCTCAGCGCCGACGCGTGGTTCGCGTTTCTCACGCTGCACAGCTGCGTGCACCTGTTGCACGTCGGCTTGTTCGCCGTAATCCATTCCCTGCCCTGTGCGCAGCGGCGTCTTTGGTTCGTCGTTCATTGAATTCTCATTTTTTTGCAGGAGCAGGCGATCCCGCGGCTGCCGGACTGGGTGAAGCGCCTTGAGCCGCTGCCGCAGGTGATGCGCCAGCCGCCGGCGCGCCACTGACTGACCTCACATCTTTCAACGGGTGCGATTGATTGAGCCCCATCAAATACGCCACCAGACATTTTGCATCGTAACTTGGAACAACCTCCCAACCTTCCGGCGGCGCATCCGCTCCGGAAAGTTGCAACGCATCAACGGAACGCTCTCCTGCAATGCGTCGTTTTTCGTAAAGGAAACGATACGACGGCATGTTTGAATCGAGGTTGATGCTGCGCGGCGCATAAAGATGCACATGGTGCCACGCTGCAGAATACATCGGCGGCAAGCCGGCTGTCTGGATCGGCCAAGGCGCACCCGGAGTTTGCGCGCTCGGTGCTGCAGGGCTGCTTCCTCCAGGAGTGGTGTTCGCCATTTGTCCGGGTGATGGCGATGCAACGCCGGTGCGCTGGACCGGCGACGGTGA
>QHPE01000168.1:5110-52665 GCA_003218945.1 Verrucomicrobiota bacterium
GCCGTCGGTGCCGATGGGCTCGCCGCTTTCATGGGCGAAGTCGCAGGTGATGCAGCAACTGCTTGCGCAGGCGGCGGACTCGACGCTGTCGCCCCTTGTGGCGCAGGACTGGCGCTAGTCGGCGGCGCTGGAGATCCCTCCTCCTGTGCAGGTGCGCGCGCGCCGATGTTCGCGAGGTCCTGTCCCATTCGCATTTTTCCAAGGAATACCGGGCGTTCGAAAATGTAATCGCGCGGTGCGCTGCGTCGGTTACCCCACTTCCGCTCAATATCGTTCGCTACGTAATCCGGGCGGACCTGTTGACTGTGGCAGTAAACGCACCCGTTCGCCGCGTACACGCGCTCACCGCGGTGGAACATCCCCGATTGAGGTTGCGGATAGATGTCTGTTCCTTCCTCGTCAGACTCCGGATTGAGATGTCCGATTTGCCAGTTTGGGATCACGGTGAGCCCCACCCACGAAAACGCGAACGTGCCGAAGATTCCAAGAAAAAGAGGAGCCAGTCCTTTCATCAGTGGCCTCCGGAGATCTCCGCTTCAACAGGATTAAGGAACGTCGGCACCGTCGATGTGCGGCCCAATCCCAACAGCATCAGACCGAAGTGATAGGCGAAAATAAAATGCGCGACGGTGAGCAAAATCCCGGCAAGACTGCGCCCGCGAAGATAGGGCAACACTGTTTCGATGCTCTCGCTGAACGACAGCGCAGGGTTTTGCATGTCCGCGCCTTGCAGAAAACCGCCGGCTAGCAGCATCAGTATCATCAACCCGATGCCGTAAGCCGACGCCCAGAAATGCAGCTTGATCAACGAAGCGTAACGCCATTCACGGCCAACCAGTCGCGGTACGATGTAGTACATCGAACCGAAAATGACCATGGTGAAAAACGCGTAAAGGCCGAGATGCGAATAGGCGATGCTGGCGTCGGTGAACTGGACGTAGCTGGCGACGGAGCGCAGCGAGATCAACAAGCCAACCACACTAAAGACCGTGTAGGACATCGCGCCGAACACGGTGAACCGAAGCGTAGGGCTGTAACGCATAAGCGGGAAATAACCCTGCATGGTCATGTGATGATTGAGTCCCACAGTAGCGACTGGGATCATCGCCAGGATTGTCGCAGCGATGCTGGCGGTAATCATCCACGCTGGAAACGGGCCATCCACGAGTCGCGTCATTCCCGTCCAGCTTGAGAAAAGCGCATAGGTCCAAAAACCAATCGTCGCCAAATGATAGCTATACACCGGACGTCCGATGACCTTGGGAATCATGTAATACGCCGAACCGAGGGCGATCGCACCGAACCAAAGAAAAAGCAGATTGTTTGAATACCACCATCCGATTGCCGATTGCAAAACGCCCTGCACTGGCACGACAAACAGCATCAATTGTCCGGCCGCATATAACCACGGGAACCAGAGGAAGGCGCCCAGCAGATACCATTGTGTGATGTAAATTTGGTCGCCGCGCCGATGCCGGAACATGACCACCGCCCACGAACCCATAAGCGTGTAGGCGACAAACAAAATGACCGCTACGTAACGCGGAAACTCGAGCCATTCGAAACCGGTGCTATCGCCTAGCAGGATTGCGCCTACACCTATTAACACGCCGATGTTCCAAAACGCAGCGCCCGCAACGAGCAAAAGTGGAAATCGCAAAACCGTCCGACACAACCGCGCCATCAACCAGATGGCGGTGCCCATTCCCGCCATCGAGGCCCAACCATAAACCATGATGTTCATGTGAGCCGGGCGCACCCGTCCCCAGGTAAGAAAACTGACGTCCCCAAGCAGATCCGGCGAGTGCAGCTTCCAAGAAACGAATCCCGCCAGCAGCGTGCCCAGAATGAGCCACGCAATCGCCGAAGTATAAAACATCAGCACAGGCACGCGCGTTGATGCGTCGATGTATGCGCGCTCCAGTTGCTCCGTATCGCCGGCAGCAGCGGAGACTTCTGGTTCTTTCAATGGAATTCCGGTGGCGTTCATTCAGGAGTTGAAGCGTGGAAGCGTCGATGATTCATGGCGTAGTAGCTGGTGCGGGAGAAGCCGGCGCAGGTTGTGATTGTCGAGCAGCTGGCGAAGGCGGCGCGGGAGGAGCGCCCGTTGCTCCTTGTGCCGCGACAGGCGGAGCAGGCGACGCTGCGGTGGGTGGTGTTTGCGCGGCGGGCGTGGCGATCGGACCGGCTGGCGCGGGTTTCTTTTGCGCCAGCTCGGCAACTGTTAGTTCCATCGCACGATCGATCGGGATCCGGGCAACGCCTTTGTTCTTATCGACCCACGCATAGGTTGTTAAATCCTTTAAAGTTTCTTCACGTAAAGTCTTGAGTCGTTCCATGCGCTTTTGTGCACGCATCTGTTCGTAATTACTTCCGCGTGGAGAAGGACCAATCACCGCGAGCACGATGACACCAAACACAACGAAAAGGCATACGATACCCAACCATGTAGAAAATGGCGCCGGTGAATAGGCAGTCCTGTGAAGCGATTCCGAGTCGGCCATGTCAGTTGACGGTTGTAAGGGATTCGATCAGGCGTGGGTCTCGGACCGGAAAAAGCGAAGTTCGTGGCACAAGCCGCAGATAAACAAATGCGAGGGTTGTGCCGATCGCGACCAGGCAAAGCAAATCCCAGATACTCACGTGCACGCCTGTTCCGTGTAACGCAGGTAAAACGATCAGATACATGTCCAGCATTTGCATAAGGATCATCCAGCCGGCGAGGATACTAAGCTGGTGCGGATTCTTCTTTATGGATTGCAATAGCAAAATCCCGAATGGCACAAAGAACCGGCCGATCACTAGAAGCATGCTGAGTGCCCACCACGACTGCGTATTTCGCGCTAGGAAAAATTGGGTCTCCTCCGGAATGTTCGCATACCAGATGAGCATGTACTGACCAAAACCGATGTAGGCCCAGAAGACGCAGAACGCGAGCATCCATTTCCCCATGATGTGATAGTGCTCGAGGGTCACGATCCCCTTGAGGTAACCGGCTTGTCGCAAAGCAGTGATCACGATCACGAGCAACGACATCGAGCTGCCCGCTGCTCCGGCAAAGATGTACACCCCGAACATGGTTGAGTACCAGCGGTAGTTCAGGCTCATCATCCAATCGAATGCGCCAAACGTGAGACAAAGGGCAAACAGCGGCAGGCTGATGAACGACACTCTGCGCATCCAAATCGTGAACAGCGGATTTCCGTCCTTATCCTGGCGCGCGGAAAATCGCCGCAGCAATTGCGAGGCGATGATCCAGAAAACAAAAAAAATAATCGCGCGGATTAGGAACCAATGGAGGTTGAGATAAGCGCGTTTGGAATCCAGCGTCGCCTCGTGCCCCGGCGGAATATCCATCCACGAATAGAGATGCCGGCGCAGCAGCAGGATTGGAATGAAAAAAACTGCCAGCACGCCTAACAAAACAGCGATATTTTCCAGTTGACGCCGCACAACTACGGACCAGTCGGCGTCGGTAGCGTGGTGCACGATCGTCCAGAAAAAGCAGCCTGCGCAGAGCGTAAAGAAGAACACGAATGCAAACAGCCATGAATAACTGAACTGATGCGGATCCACGAACGCGCCCACAAGGCAGAGAACCAGGCTCACAACGGCAACCGCGCCGAGGAGAGTTGAAAGCCCTGTAAATCGACGGCTGTCGAAATATTCGCCTTCCGGCATCGGTGGAGTATCCAAACGCTCGCTCATTTTGCTGGAGCCGCCGCCGGCGGCGGTGACGCCGGTTTGTCCAGTTCCGCGCGGTGATCTTCCGGAACATCGGCAAGCGTCGCGTGCTGGCTGCGTTGCAAGGAGCGCAGATAAGCAATAATCGCCCAGCGATCCGCGACGACGATATTCGGCCCATAAGGCATCATCGTGTTTTTTCCGTTCGTAATCGTGTTGAAAATCTCACCGTCAGACATTTTGCGGATCCGGTCGTCCTGGAGCGAAACCACGGTGGCCAGGCCGTATTGCTTTGTGATCCCGTTTCCAGCAGCTGCAGCGCCGTGGCACATTGCGCATGTGATGTTGAACCGCTGCTGGCCGCGCTCCATCAACTCGCGCGTTACTGGCAACGGGATCCCAGTTCCCCATTGGTCGCCGAATTTGCCAGTGTTGAAGTAGTCGGTTCCGGCACTGAAAGCGACCCGTGTGTGCGCTTCTTCCGGCGCGTCTCCTGTCATGCCGGGCGGCATGTCCTCGGTTTTCGGCTTCGGCATTTCGTAGCCGACGGGGACCGTGCCAGCTACTGGCAAACGCGGGCCGCGTCCATCGGCGAAAAAATCCAGCGGCGCTTGTGCACGCACTTTTGGTTGCCGCACCATGTCAGGAAAAACTTCCGGCGGCGGCTGTGTGCTCTTTTGCCCGCGAAAGCCGAAGACGGCGACTATCGCGATCATGCACAGGACAAAAATAACAAAGAATCCGCGGAGCATATTTAGTCCTCGTGCACGATGGTGATATGCTGCCCGCCGGTTTGCTCTAGCAGCTCGTACACGCCGTTTTCCGTAAACCGCGGGTCGCGAGCTTCGATTGCCAGGAAAAATCCGTCATTGGTCACACGGCTAAACCGGTCCCAGTTGAACATCGGATGGTTCCAGCGCGGCAAGCGATTCATGATTTGCCACGCGAAGAACGCTGAAAACGCGGCGAAAAGCACCGTGAGCTCGAACATGATCGGGAAAAAGGCTGGAACGGTGAAGAAACCCCTTGGTTTCCCGTGCACAGTGAGGGGGTACAGAATTGATGACGGACCAAATTCGATAAGCGCCGCGGTAAGGAATCCCGAAATTCCGCCAAACAGAACCCAGCCGCTCAGCCACGATTTGCCGATCCCCATCGCGTCGTCCATCCCGTGAATTGGAAATGGCGAATACACGTCCCAGCGCCGGAAACCAGCATCGCGCACGTGCTTTGCGGCTTCGTAAAGCGCGGCGGCGCTCGGATACTCCGCGGCCATGGCATAAACCGTGTGACCGTACGGAGTGGTTATCATCGCGTGCGCTCCTTTCCGCCCGCAGGGAGCGATTCGATTTCTGGCGACTCCCCGTAATGCGGGTCCGCCTCGGGTGTGGCTGTCTTCACTTCCGACATCGCAATCATCGGAAGGAAACGGATGAATAGAAGGAACAGCGAAGTGAAAATTCCAATCGTGCCGATATAGGTCCAGATATCAACCCAAGTGGGGTAATAAACTCTCCATGAAGATGGCAGAAAATCGCGGGCCAAACCGCCTGCGATAATGATAAAACGCTCAAACCACATGCCGGCGTTGACGCACATGGCGACGAAGAAAACGACTAATACGTTATGCCGACACCAGCGGAACCAAAACAGTTGCGGCGAAAGCATGTTGCAAAAGAGCATTCCGAACCACCAGTACCACCAGTAAGGGCCGAAAACGCGGTTCCAAAATGCGTAGCGCTCGAAATGGTCGCCGCTGTACCACGCTATGAAAAACTCCATCGCGTACGCGTAACCGACGAATGAGCCGGTCAAGAGAATGACCTTCGCCATTTTATCGACGTGCTGCGGCGTGATGACGTCCTGCAACTTGAAAATCGCGCGCGCGGGTAAGAGCAGCGTCAACACCATGGCGAAGCCGCCGAAGATTGCGCCTGCGACGAAGTAAGGCGGAAAGATCGTGGTGTGCCACGTCGGAATAACCGTCGAGGCAAAGTCGAATGATACGACGCTGTGCACTGAGAGAACCAGCGGCGTAGAAAGACCGGCCAAAAGCAGATACGCCATTTCGTAATGGCGCCAGTGCCGATTCGAGCCGCGCCAGCCGAGAGCGAAAATTCCAAATAGAAATTTCCTGATCCGCGTGGTCGCGCGATCGCGTAGCGTCGCCAAGTCCGGTACCAAACCAGTGTACCAGAACAAAACCGACACGGTAAAATAGGTTGAGACCGCGAACACGTCCCACATGAGCGCGCTGCGAAAGTTTTGCCAGATACCCCAGTTGTTCGGCATCGGCGCCAAATACCACGCCATCCAGAACCGGCCGACGTGGATCCCTGGGAAAATCGCCGCGCAAATAACTGCAAAAAGCGTCATCGCCTCTGCGGAACGATTGATCGACGTACGCCACTTTTGGCGAAGCAAAAACAAGATCGCTGAGATCAGTGTGCCGGCGTGTCCGATACCGATCCAGAAAACGAAGTTGGTAATGTCCCAGGCCCAGCCGACCGGGATCTGATTTCCCCATGTGCCGACGCCGGTGGAAATCTGATAGCCAATGCAAAAAATGCCGAAGGTCGCGGCGCTTGCAGTAATGGTGAAAATCACCCACCACCAGCGCGGGGCGGGTTGTTCCACCACTTCGGAAATCCGCTGCGTCAGCCAATTGAAACTGCGCCGGTTTAACACCAGCGGAACATGGGCAATTCGCTGCCTGGCCTCTTCAACGCTTGCAGGTGCTGCTGCTGGTGCTCCGTCCATTTTTAAGTCGTGCTCACTCCGGTAACGCCTCGACCACACTTGCGATCCCAATATCCGTCGCGTCAGGCATGTCCGGATTGGGGTTGCGGAGATGGGCGAGATAACTCGTTCGCGGAATAACGTTCAAATAGTCGAGGATCCGGTAATTGCGGTCCTGTTGTTTCATCTTCGAGACACGGCTCTCCGGGTCCTTGATATCGCCGAAAACAATCGCTTCCGTCGGGCACGCTTGCGCGCACGCGGTCGTAAACGAATCGCGCGCGATGCGCTTGTCAGGCGAAGCGCCTGCCCGCGCCAGCGCCGCGATCTTTGCTTCCTCGATGCGTTGCACGCAGTAGGTGCATTTCTCCATGACGCCGCGCATGCGCACAGTAACGTTAGGATTCTTCTGCATCTTCATGGTGTCGGGCGCGCCCTTGGTGGTTAGCGGTGCAAAATATTCTTCGTAAATGTTCAACGCGCCCACGAGCTTTCTCTTCCCTACGGGACGCTGGTTGTAATCAAAATAATTAAACCGCCGCACTTTGTACGGGCAGTTGTTCGAACAAAATCGAGCGATTGTAAGCCATGACGTTGAGCCCATCTTCGCTGTGGACGGTGGCATTGACGGGGCAAACGGTCTCGCATGGAGCGTTCTCGCAATGCTGGCAGGGCATCGGCTGAAATACCATCTCGGGATGCTCTGGCCACACTCCTCGGTCCTGATTAAACGGCTCGCGGCTCGCGTAGTAACGATCGATGCGGAGCCAGTGCATAATGCGGCCATGTGCCACTTGTAGCTTTCCGACAACCGGAATGTTGTTTTCCGCCTGGCAGGCGATCACGCAAGCGTTGCACCCGGTGCACACATTCAAGTCGATGCTCATTCCCCATTGTTGCGGCGCGTCCAATGGCGGATGGGTGTAGAGGCTCGGCGGTGGATGCGGTAATTCTTCTTCGCCGGGAACCTTTTTCGCGAAGTCATTATTTTCGCGATAGCCCTCCAGCGTTCCTTCACGAACAAGACCGCGGCCTTCGATGCTGAAATGCTCCTGGGTGATCGAGAATGGATAAGTGCGGCCGACTTTCGTCACCTGCACGCTTTCAATCCCCTTCGCGCCGACCACAGCAACATGCGGATTCGCTGCTGTTCGCAAAAAATAGCCGTTAAACCCGGCCTGCTCGGTAAGCCCCGGGTTTTCCTTCAGGTTGGCGCCTGCATACGGAAGTTCGAGAAATTGCGGCATCTTGCGCGCCCAACCGAGCGTGACGGTAACGGAGTTGTCGGCATGCCCGGGGGACACCAGCGCTGCAATGACAAGCTCGCGTTTCATCACGGTCCCGCCGGGGCTCTTTTCATTAATCGCGATCTGCAACAGATCGCCCGTTTCGACGCCGAGCCCTTCTGCGTGCGCAGGACTGATCAATGCCGCATTGTCCCAACTCAGTTTTGTAACTGGGTCAGGTAGTTCCTGGAGCCAGCCGTTGCTCGCGTAGCGGCCGTCGTCCATTCCGTAGCTGCCAGTCAACACAATCTCCGGCGATTCAGGCGTAGGAGGCACCGAAAGCGACCAGGAATCACGCGACAGAGCTGCGGTTGCGCCGGCATTGAACGCGGCAGGTTGATCGGCGCTTTGAACGTGCGCAGCAAAACCGTCATGCAAAAAGCGCGACCACACTGTTTGAAAATCGCCTGCCGGATTCGTTAGGCGAAAGGTTTCCTGTACCAGCTCCGGGCCTTGCGGTTTAGGACCGCCCAGTAGCATATTCATCAGCTCAATCTCACTCAGGCCACCGAAAAGCGGGAGGATCATCGGTTGAATCGACAAATAATCGCCGCTGGCAGTAAGCGCATCGCCCCACGATTCGAGATAATGGTCATGATAACCAAGCCGCAGAATGTTTGGGACCTTCTTTTGCAATTCCGCCCAATCGAGAGGCTCCTTTGTTTGTAAATCTTCTACCAATCCGCGCGGCGCGTTATAGACAGGGTCGCCGCCGAAAATGAACAGCTGTTTGATGTGGCCTTCATTTATGTCGGTTGCGAGCTGAGCGATGTCGATTGTCTTGGGATTGCGGGGAATCTGACGCACCACCAGCGTCTGGCCGACATTTTTCAGCGCAGCATTGATTGCATAAACCAGCATCTGCACTGCGACCGGCTGTGTCGGGCCGGCGAGCACCAAGCTCGCTCCCGGTTTTGCCATTAAATCAGCTGCAACCCCATCGATCCATTGCTGGTCGAAAGTGTTTGGCGTGCTTTGTAAATTTCCAACCAGAGCGCCGAGACTGGGATCATTCGTTCCCGCGAGAATTTTCGTCGCGAGTGCATGCGCGAATGCGGGCATCTGGCTGGCCGGGCAACGCAATCGATGATCGGCCATCGCACCTGTAAGCGTAAAACGATGCTCCACTACATACAGCCGGTTCATGCTGTCCTTGGACGCGCTTACGCGCCGGCGCGAAGTGAAACCGCGCACTGTTTCGAGGTCGCCCTGACCGCAATCGAGAAAATCGCTTTCCAGCGCAAGAATTACATCCGCGCGATCCAGTTTCGGCAATAACCTCGCGTTCGCGCCGAAAGCTGTTTGCATTGCAATGTTTGCTTCCTGACCAAGTCGCGGCTCATAAATGCACCATCGCATGCCGGGGAACTTTTTTTCCAATTCTCCTCGAAGACGCTCTCGCGTGGGAGAATTCGTTTCCTCGACCAAAAACGCGACGCCGTCGCCGTTGCCGCTGAGCATCGTGTTATGAAGTTCTGCAAGGAATTTCTCGAAATCTTCGACCGCGCTTGTTTTCCCTTTGTGAACAAAACGTTTCGACCGGGTAGGGTCGTAAAGGTCGAGGATCGATGCTTGAACGAAAGTGTCAGTGGCGCCGCCGCTTGCCGGATGCAGCGGATTTCCTTCGAGTTTTATCGGGCGCCCATCGACGGTCGTAGCGATCAGTGGAATGCCCCCTGTGCGACGCGGCATCGCGGTCGCGTAGTAGAGAAATTTTCCGGGAATCGTCCACTCGACATTTTTCGTGAACGGAACGAGGTGCAACTCCGGCCTGCGGCAACTCGTTAGGCCAACGCCTGCCAGCGCCATTGATGCGCTCATTAGTTTGAGAAAATCGCGCCGCGACCATTCATCGCCATTCAGTTCCGCAGCGCCGGCGGGAAACTCGCGCTCCAACCACTGTCGAAATTCCGGCGTATCGTTTAACTCTCCGAGGCTGCGCCAGTATTTTGTGCCGGTAGACGGCTCAGGCGGATGGTGAAAAACGCGTTTCATCGGTGGCACCCCTGACAATTTGTAGGTGGAGTAATTTTCCAACGCTCTTTCAGCGTCTGGCCGATCTCGGATTGGGTCAGCCGTTTCTTCTTCGAAAAATCCTCATGCGTATCACTTGGCTGGCCGTACTCGGCGACAAACTCCTCCGGCTTCACATCGTCTGGCTTCCAATCGAGATTGAAAACCTGATCTTCGGGCCGCAAATAATTTTCCGGGTGACGGTG
This sequence comes from Verrucomicrobiota bacterium, assembly GCA_003218945.1. Classification (GTDB taxonomy): domain Bacteria; phylum Verrucomicrobiota; class Verrucomicrobiia; order Chthoniobacterales; family UBA10450; genus Udaeobacter. The sequence goes on from QHPE01000168.1 coordinate 15,039, forward strand.
GCAATCCAGACACCAGGCCATGCTGTGCGGCTTGGCGATGTATACCGTCGACATGTGGTTCACCGGACCGTGGCAGCTGAAACAACTGATGCCCCGATTCACGTGTGCCGCGTGATTGTAGTAAACGTAATCAACAGTGCGATAAAGCCACACCCACTCGACGGGCTGACCACTTTTCCAGCTGTCCTGCACCGGTTGCAACTTTGGATTGTCCTTTGCCACCTGCGAGTGGCAGTTCATGCAGGTCGCTGTGTTGGGAATGTTCGACTGCGCCGCCACATCCACGAAGCTGTGACAATACCGACAATCCATCCCCAGTTGGGTCACATGAATATCATGCGGAAACGGCACCGGCTGGATCGGTTGGTATCCGACTTTTGTGTACTTCGGCGTGGCGTAATACCACGTAGCCCCGGTCAAGCCACAAGCGATCACAATCACGCAGACGATCATCTTGAGCGGTATCCAATTCGTCCAGCGTGGAAAGAAATTGGCCATAGTGCTAGACCGCGTCCGCGCCGTTGTTGCACAGCCGCCAGGTCCCCCGCAGCGGAGTCGTCCCGTGGCGAACCATCAACGAATGAAAACTGTAGTCAGGATATGCTTCGTTCAGACGGTGAAAAGGGTTAAGGTTTAATCGTTGTCTGGAGAGCAACGAGGATTCTATGAATTCACAGCCAGAGGGCAAAACAAAATTTCTTTTTCCAATTTCACGCCCGGCTCGGTCGTTGAGGTCGCGAGAGGAATTCTGAAAACTGTAGAAAATTTTTCAGAGAAAGGGAAGCGAAACGACTTCGACCGGAATCGTTCCAGTCCTGTCCCGTAAGAGGGCATTTAACGTTGTCCCTGGATTGTTGAAACCGCGCTTCACGTACCCTAGCGCAATTTGTTTACCGAGCCGTTGACTACGCGTCGCGCTCGTGATCCAGCCGGCTTCCTTGCCAGCTGTTGAAGGCGCGGCAAGCTTCATCCCCTGCTGAAGTGGTGTATTATCGAGAGAGATCAGCCCGCACAACCGCTTGTTTGTTTGTCCCGACATTTTCATTCGAGAGATTACTTCCTGGCCGATGTAGCAACCCTTTTCGTAATCGATAGTGCGTCGTTCGAGATCGGATTCGATCGGAATAATGTCCTCGGTAAGTTCGCGGCCCCATCGCGCCAGTCCCTGTTCGATGCGCATCACCTCCGCCACAGTAGAATCAATGAAGACAGAAGTTAAGGACAATTGATCGCGCAGAGCATGGTAACGTTCCGGCGCGCTCCAAATGTCCCAACCCGGTGTGGCGAAACGGTGCACGGAAACAATTCGGCTGCCTTCGAGCATTGGCGGCTCCTGGGCCAAAACATGAAAGAGCGAGAATCCATCGGTGACGTCCTTAATCTGAACGTCATCGGCAATCACGTAGCGTTCCAGGCGTGTCCGCAGCGGTTCGCCAAGCTCCGGCTCGGCATCGACCAGAAAACTTTCGCCGAGCGCGGCAATGAAGATGTGCCCGTTCAATTTGCCTTTAGCATTGAGCACGCACGCTTCGAGAGCGACCGCTTCGCTGGCCTTGCGCAAATCGTTTGTGATTTGCCCGTTGAGAAACCGGAACCGGTCAGTCCCGGTCACGCGAAACTTCGCGCGGGCGCAGAGGTCGAAGAAGGCCGGGTCTCGCATTACAAGTCAGTTTACATTCAAAAGCCGGCTGAAAAAACGCAGCAAGCGAAAATCTTAAGCCGGTGGAGAGCGAAGCTCCGTCGCCTAACGAACGTCACTAAATCGGCCCAAGACATCCGGGCTCGGGGAGCTCGACCCTCTATTTTCCACAGCCGTTTGGGGGCGCTGCGTCATTCTTGTCCGGATGAAAACCGGCTCAACAGCTGCCTGAGAAACCCACGCCGCACCGGCGCGTCAGCGGGCGTTGTTGCGCTCACCGTCGCCGTCAAACCGAGGAAAGACTCCTGCGACACCTCGACACCTGCTTCTTGAACCTGGGGATTTTCAGCGACCGCTTCTGCCGAACCCGCAACTGCCTCTTCCGTCCCGATTATCTTCTGCGCCTCGGACATTTGGGGCTCTTCATAAAATCCCGGCGCAGGCTCGTACAAATATTTGCGGAGCACGGCGGAATAATCCTGCTCGCCGTGACCCCATTGCATTTGTTCTCCCAGTTGATCGCGCGCCGCGGCGGTGACTCCCAAGTCCAGATAATTTGCTAATGCGAGTTGCGTGGCGATCTGCATGTCCTTCAACATGTGTTTGACGGAAAAATGCGGCTCAAAATCGCGGCTGAGCATTTTCGGTAGTTTCATCGCCAGCGTGCCGGAATAACTTGCGTTGACGCGCATGGCTTCCACAAATTTCTCCAGCGGTAATCCCTGCCCCTGAACCAGCGCCAGAGCCTCCGCTGCAGCCTGAACGCTTGCGGCGGTGACCATGTTGGTTGCAATTTTGATGACGCTGGCCTGGCCGACCGCTCCGATCTGCACGATTTCTTTGCTGCTGGCCTCAAGAATGGGACGAGCTTGCCGCAGCGCATGATCTGTTCCGCCAACATAGTAGATGAGCTCGCCTTTTTCCGCTGCGCCTTTGCTGCCGGTAAAACACGCTTCGACGAACCGCGCGCCCCGGCGTTCGACAGTTTCCGCGGCAGCGCGCATTGAATCCGGAGCGACCGTGGAATGTGCAAGGACGACGTGACGCGGTGTGAGTTTTTCGCTCAGCTGCTCGACAGTCTGGAGAAGTGCGTCGTCATCAGACACGAAAATCTGGATGTAATTGCACAACCCCGCTAATTCACCCAACGAACCGACAAAGTTTGGTACAGGCCGCGGCGATCGGTTCCAAACGAAAACCGGAAAACATTTGCGGCGCAGATGAGCGGCGATTCCGCAACCGATAATTCCAAGCCCGACGATCCCAATGTTTGTGTGCTTTGGATAGGATGCAGGGGCGTGGCGCTCCATGGGCTCGGCAGTTCAGGATGAGCCTGACGACAAAAGTGCTCCGACGCAATGCAGAAATTATCGAAGCTCTCGTGATTTGCCGAGCCCTTGGAGGGTTGAAGGGAAACCGAGCAAGTTAATACTTCAACGCGAGTTCAGACAGGTAATACAACGCCACAGAGCCGGTGATTTTGAGACTCTGCGCACTGATTTTATCCAGCGTATCATCCGCGGTATGCCACCAGGCGTAATCAAAATCAATGATATCGATCGTTGGAATCCTAATGGCGTTCAGTGGCGCGTGATCATCGATGAGGTCACGGTCCAGGTAGCTAAAGTAGTTTCGTAGCTTCAGCGCTTCAGCCGCGGCAAAAACGTCGCGCACCATTGCGGGGGGTGAATCTGCGGGCAGCGTGATGTCGAGTGAACGGTCACCGATCATATCGAACAATATCCCTCCGCGAAATTGCTTCCCTCCATCGGCTTCGAGTTGTTTAGCAAAGTAGCGGCTTCCGTACAGCCCATCTGTTTCCGAAAAATTTTCGTAGGCCTCTTCGCCATCGAAAAACACGAGCTCGATTTTCCTGGCCATATTAGGAGACCGGTGCTGGAGCCTCCGTCGTTCGCTCCGACAAACCGGATCGCATCGAATAGTTTGGTATCGTAATGCGAACACAACAAAAATGAAGGGGCGGCAGCATTTCCATCGCCGGAGAACCGCGCGATCAAGTTTACGAAGCGTACTTTCCCTCGCGGCGTCTCTTCGGTAAACCCTTGACGTGTCACCTGCCAACCGGAGTGTCGTAATTGCGCCTCGATATACTCTCTCGCTTTTTCAATCGCGTCCGAGCCGACCGGGTGCGGACCTAAATCGACGAGGTGCTGAACATGAAGGAGAGCTTTCTCACCCGAGAATTCCTCCCAGATCTTCGTCTCGGCGGCGCGTGAACTTCCCGCACAAATGGTCAACGTGACGACCAGCCGGAGTAATGCACTGTTGGAGTATCGGAGCAGTGAATTCACCCGGAAACGACTCCCATCACTCCGTTGTCTCTGGGAGCCCCAAGGCGTTAACGACGCGCTGGAGATCGTCGGTTCCGTAATACTCGATCTCGATTCGGCCGCGCTTGTCTCCGTGATGGATCGTGACATGGGTGGCCAGATGCTGTTGCAGCCGGTTTTGTAAATCTTCTACCGCCGTTGCCGTGGCACCCGACTCAGAGACAGCACGCCTGGCCTTTCGCCGTCCGCGTCCGATGCCGAGCAAACGTGCAACCATCCGCTCCGTGGAACGCACGGTGGCGTTGCGCCGCAAAACTGTTTCCGCAGCGAGTAATTGTTCGTCAGGGACTTTCAACGCCAGCAACACCTTCGCGTGGCCGACTGAAATCAAATTCTGAGTCAACCAGATCTGCACCTGCGGATGCAGATCCAAGAGCCGCAGCGCGTTGGTCACAGCGGCCCGGCTACGCCCGACTTTCAGCGCAATGTCTTCCTGCCGCAGGCTAAATTCGTTAGCCAATCTCGCATAGCCTTGGGCTTCTTCGATTGGATTGAGATCGGCGCGTTGCAGGTTTTCAATCAACGAAAGCTCGAGCACCTCCAGGTCGTTCGCGGTGCGAATTATGGCGGGCACCGTGATCAGGCCGATTTCCTGCGCTGCACGAAACCGGCGCTCCCCGGCGATCAATTCAAATCTCGCGCCACCTTGACGGACGATAAGCGGCTGAATGATTCCGTGCTGCCGAATGGAATCGACCAGTTCTTGCAACGCTTCGCGCCTAAAATCCTTTCGCGGCTGTAACGCGCTCGGGACAATGCTCGCCAACTGAATTCGGTGTACTCTCTCGCCGGGGTCCGCTCCATCTCTGGGCGCGGGGATTGCCGGCGTACCTATCAGCGCGCCAAGACCTTTCCCCAAACCAGAGCGTGCCATGCGTCTGAGGCTACCGGAGCCGACCCACCAACGCAAACAGCAAAGTTCGCGGCCAGACCACCCTAAGTCTGCCGTGTGGCCGGTTTCGAGACCTGCATGGCGGCGATAGCCTCAATCTCCTTAAAATCGAGCCCGTGCCGATTGGATTGGCATTGCAGGTTGGGAGACCTGCGCTAGGCGGTAACGAAAAAAGCTTAAAAAAAAGTATTGACACTCAAGTGCCAAATTCAGTATCACAGCGCAAGGTTCCAAAAGAGACAAAGGATTTTTGCCCGGTAGGTTCTTTGTCTGTTCGGATCCCGAGATATAGAAAACACAAACCAAAACACCACCGGGACAGAGAAAGAACACATCCATGTATTCATTGAATCAAGTTAAAACGTTAGCTTCATGCGGACGAGATCCGGCTCGCTCGCTGCCGTTATGGCGCGGGTTCCTTCTCATCCCGCTCATTCTGGTGTGCTTTGCGTTTGCACCGCAAATGCACGCGCAGCTCAGTCCGCCACCAGACGGGTGTTATGGTGATAATACCTTATTCAACACAGCCGAAGGCTGCGACGCGCTGTTTCTCAACACCACCGGGACAGGCAACGCAGGCATCGGTTGGCGGTCGCTGTATTCTGATAGCACTGGCAACTTCAATACCGGTTGTGGCGGGGGGGTATTGGCTCTCAACAATGCCGACTCCAACACAGGCGTTGGCGCTGCGGCGCTTTTGCTCAGCTTTTGCTCAATGACTCCGGCACCCGGAACACGGCCGTCGGCACAGACGCGCTTGTGTTTAACGGGTTCCTTGTTGACGACGACGGCAGCTTCAACGGTGCGTTCGGTGCTTTTTCGTTGTTTAACAATCTTGACGGCTTCAGCAACAACGCTTTCGGCGATTCGGCGCTCTTTTCAAATATTCTTGGCGCCTTGAATACCGCCATTGGCGATGAGGCGCTGGAGAACAATGACTCAGACGGAGCCGGCATCGGGAACTTTAACACGGGTATTGGCGGACAGGCACTTTTTGCCAATGTTGATGGCGATTCAAACAACGCGGTTGGGTTCAATGCCATTGGTGCCAACACCACTGGTTTGTTCAACCAGGCGATGGGGGTTAACGCGCTCTCGGCCCTTATCGATGGCGCTTCAAACATTGCCATCGGTGATTCGGCACAGGTCGGCAACACAAACGGTAGCTTTAACACGGTCGTCGGCGACATGGCCGGACAGAACATCATCGACGGGTTCGATAATATCTATATCGGCGCAACCGCTGGTAACGATTTCCCCAACGAAAGCTCGACCATTCGCATCGGCGATCCGATGCATGTGTTCAATGGTTGCTTTGTCGCCGCTATCACGGGTGTGTCAGTCACCGGTGACCCGGTTTGCGTAAATGGAGACGGCCAGCTCGGCGTATGTGCCGGGGGCGGGTCGCCTGGCGCGATGAACCAGGCGCTGAAAGATCAAGCGGCAAAGATTGCTTCGCAGGAAAGTCAAATTCAGACCCTGACCGCGGCGCTCAAGCAGCAGGCCGACCAGATTCAGAAGGTGAGCGCTCAGCTTGAGATGGTCCGCCCCGCACCGCGAGTGGTGAACAATCACTAAAACTGTTATCGAGGAGCGCTGTTAGAGAAGTCAGCGTTTCCTGGATACGAATTCAGCCGCCGCGCGGATTCGCGCGGCGGCTGTTTTGTTTAGCCGCTTCGCAATGCGAAGCGCGGATCCCCTGAGCGGTGAATGGCGCCCTTCCGCGGCGCCTCTCACACACGGCCGATTACAGCTAACTTCGTCCAACTCGCTCCACGGTCCGTAAATTGGGTCACACAGCGCTTTGTATAGCTAATAAACGCGAATACGGTTTGAATGATTGGCAATTTGCTTTGATCAGACTGTCCCGACCATTTTCGAATTCCGCATGACGAAGAATTCCACTGAAATCTTTACGCTTGGCCATTCGCCCGATCCGGACGACGCATTCATGTTCTACGCAATTGCGAAGAACAAAATCAATCTACGCGGCTACCGGTTTGAACACCGGTTGGAAGACATTCAGACGTTGAATGAACGCGCGCGACGTGGAGAGTTGCACATTTCCGCCATCTCGGTTCATGCGTACGCTTACGTCACGGACAAATACGCGCTGTTAGCTTGCGGAGCGAGCATGGGGGACGGATACGGACCGTTGGTTGTTCGGAAACGACAAGACGGCGAAACGGCGAAACGGCGGAATTCGAGCGCTTCAACGCTTCAACGCTTCAACGCTTCAATGTCAGACGATGACATTCGAGAGTTGTTGCATGATTGCACGATTGCAGTCCCAGGAAAACTCACCAGCGCGTTCCTTGCCCTTCAGCTTTTCCTCGGTGAATTCGATTTTACAGTTGTTCCGTTCGACAGAATTTTTGATGCGGTACAAACCGGGCGCGCGGATGCTGGTTTGATCATTCACGAGGGGCAACTCACGTATGCGCAATCCGGTTTTGAGAAGATTGTCGATCTTGGCGATTGGTGGAAGCGTCAGACTGGGTTGCCATTGCCACTCGGCGGAAACATCGTGCGCAAAGATATTCCTCTACCAGTGCGCCGCGATCTCACCGAGATTATTCGCGAAAGCATCGAGTACGGTCTAATGCACCGCGACGAAGCGGTAGCCTACTCACTCGCATTCGCGCGCGACATGAACCAGCAGCTGGCCAGCAGATTCATCGGCATGTACGTTAATGAATTCACTCGCGACTATGGTGCGACCGGACGCGCGGCCATCAGACGATTTCTCGCTGACGCGCACGAGAAGAAGTACATCGGCGTTCCCATCGAGATTCAGTTTGTGGAGTAACGGAACGCGTGCGGTCCGTTCCTTCTCTTCCCAAATTTTCTTGCCACAGGATTTGCGAGCGACGTAGCAATGATGGCTCCGTGAAGGTACTGCTGGCAGCAAGGGGGTGTCTTTTCCGTCTCAACCGACTCGGGCTCTACCTTGCTGCATGCGCGATATCTGCGTTTGCCGCCTGTAAAAAGAACCAACCGATCGACGAAGCGAATCGAACCGTTTATGGCAAACCTTCCGGTGTGCTCGGTTTTCGGGCTCTTCCCCAATCCGCATTTCAACGAGGACGCGAGGACAAAGGGCACTACTTCGACACGGATCTGCCGGATTCAGATAAGCGAGCCCTATTCGAATACTTGAAAACGCTTTAGGGCTTCAAGGGAAAGGAAAAACATGCCACCTACAGTTCCAGAAATGTTGAGCATGTCCCAAACACAACTGGATGATCTGTTCACGCAAGCTCCTGCCGGTGAAATTCCGGGCGGCGAGGCCAGGGGGACGGCGATCGTCGCGCCGGGAACGACTTACTCGCAGGACATCGCCAACTTCATAAGTCATTTCGCGTGGCAGGGAAAAGTTTTTGATCCGACATCTTACCGTTTGGACTGAACGCGATCATTGCCAAGGTCTATAGGGGTCCGAGCTGGCTGGACAACAAGGAGTGCATCGTGCTCGATTATTCGGAGACGTCGCTGCTGGCGCACTGGGTCCGCGACGAAATACGCGAAATCGCTCCGCGTATTTACCTGGGCAAGGTTTATTTGGGAAAAAAGCGATTGATTGATTTCGCGCTCGAGTTTCCTGCTTCGGCGTAATCACATTCGTACGACTATGGGAGGTGCGGCGTACTCGAATGTCAGCCGCCCAGGAGAAGCTGACTTTCTACCAAGCCGCGCGCTAAAGCTGGCGCCCGATAACGATAAAGTTAAGGATTTGTGCGACGAAATAGTCAAATTACTGCAGCTAAAGACGAACTGATGAGCAATAGGTCATCGTTGTTTGCAGAGTGAGTCTGCGAGCGCCTTTACATTTACTCTTAGCACCCAAAGTTTGTGTTCGTATGCACCGTGCGGCGTTCTGTCTTCTACTCGTAGTCGGGATCAGCGCCAGCGTGTGTGCAGCCTGGTCATTTGTCGTTTTGGAAAACAGGTCCTCGCCAGATGGACGTTATGCCTTCGCATGGGCGGCGCCTGAGAAATACAAAATTGATTGGGCTGCACTGAACCGGGGCGAAATGACGGCGCTACCAAATTCAGACGATTTTTTCGATGCCGTAATAAATTACCTCGTGGATGTGAAAGACGGAAAGATCCTCGCGACGTTTCGTGGGGCGCAGGCTTGGCAGTTGCCAGATGGGAGTCACGGCAATCACCGTGATCTCGAGGTTGCTTGGTCGCCGAACGGCGTGTTCGCCGTTGCGATTTACTCGCTTAAGTGGCAATACGCGCCGTTCCAAGGCTTCCGAATCACACCTGCGGGCGTAGCGACAGTAGAGATCGGCAAGCCACTTGAAACTGCTTGGCGACAGCATCTGTCGAACACAGCGGGTCAGCGCTACAAGCAGCGTGCAGACTCACTTGCGATCAGCTTCGGCGAGTTGAAGGCGATGGAAACCGAGGGAAGTTTCGCCGTCCATGCCCAGGCAGAAATCCCAAAGAGCGCCAGCCAAGACGACGCCTTCGAAGAAAAACTGGTCTTCACATTAGAGCCGAAAACAGAAGCCCAACTCTCGCTGGAAATTCGCGATATGGCAAAGTCCTGAAGACCCAAGGTTCTGGCGAACCGCGCGCCGGAGCACCGAAACTTCAATCAACGTAGGTGCCCTCGCTTCGCATCAGTGGGTATGTGACGCCATTTATGGTGGCTTTCCGACCAGGGAAGATTTCGTATTGCACGATCTTCTTATCCTCGCCGCCGGAGCGCGGGCTAGACGGCATACCGACGGCTCACGCGGCGGCAATGCTAATCTCACCGATCTTTTTGTGCGGTCCGTCCCCTATCATGCAGTCCACCGAATTGCCCTTGTACGTCACCCGAGCAAAGCAGCCGCGGACGACTCCTGTAGTTCTCTGGATGATAACAGGAGGGACAATGACATAGGGGACAGTCGCAGCGTCGACGTACCGCTTTGGGGTATCCTCCTGTTCGCCGCGGATGTGGTAAGCCGTTTTAGAGACGATGACGCCGCCAGGAAAAATCTTTGGCTTGCCGTTTTCAATGGCCACAATGTCTTTGAACCAGTCCGCAATGCCGACAACTTCGCCATGCCGAATTCCCATTCCGCCGTTGGCGAGCGCTTCTGAACCCGAATCATCCGCCATGTAAGCCGCGCGGGCGTCGTTCTGACCGTTGGCGCCATCGGCATCAATATCTGCATCAGCGACGAACGTGACTTTTTTCGCCCTCTGGACCATCCTCCAATCGAATCTCGCAACCTTCGATGATGTCGATGATCATAAGACCCTGGGTTTTAAACCGAAGCGCCACAGGTTGTCTACAAATCTTTTCACCCCGGAGTCAATAGCGTAAGTAGACCGATTACCAGTCTGCGGGTAGCTTCTTGCCCGCGGCAAGTGCTCCAGATTCAATCCCATTACGGATGCACGTCAGGTAGCCTTTGGTCATATCATGATCGCCGATCAGTTCCGGGCTGTGAGTGAAATCGGCCACGACCGCGCTGATCGTGTCAAAGGCGCGCGCCAGAAAACTCCGTTGCTCCTGACTGTCTGCGTCGGGCTCGCCGTCGGAGTCGAAATGGATGAGACGCCCGGTGTGCGTGTAGTCGAAAGCCCGAGGCGGCACGCGCGGGACCACGTCGTGATCGTTGACGAAGCGGTAATATACGCTGCCGAATTTGAGTCCGATATTGTTGCAGAAATCGTGCAAGCCCACGCGGGGTTGGCCGAAGGTGTAGAGACCATTGAGCGGGAGTAATGTTTCGGGATCGTACGTGCAAGCCCCGCCTGCGAGGACGGCAAGCGCGCCCCCGAGGCTGTGGCCGGTGATCCACAAAGTGCGACGCGTCCCGGCGCCAGCTTTCTTTAATAGCTTGCGGATGCTCTCAGCCCAGCTATCCCGCAGTGAATTGGCGAAGCCGGAGTGGACGTTGCCGACATCGGGCGCCAGCTCGAAGAACCACCGAAAGGCGCTGGGCGCAGCTAGGGCATCGGTAGCCCAGTCTTTGATTTTGCCTGGTTCTGTCCCGCGGAAGGCGAGAACGACATGTTGCTTGGACGCGGCAACGAAGCCCTCCGTGTCGATCACGAAGTTGTGGTGTTCGAAGGGCTCGAAGAATTGGTCGAGACCGAGCTCTTCTGCCGCGCGGCGTCGCGCCTTTGTATTATCGACTTCGTAGGCGATGGTGGCGGCGAGCGCAAGGGCCTCGGCGTTGACGGCGCTGAAGCGGGTGGTGGCGGGTTCGAAGCTCATGGCAAGGAGATCAGTGATGGGTTGAAGTTGAGGCGTAAGGAGGTTACACCACGCAGGGGATCACTTTGGAAGTGAAATGTAAAGAAGAATGAGTGAAGTCGTAAGCCGTTCCGTTAGGCCCAGGCCACTCCGGGCCGCGAACGCCTGCAAAAGTTCGGCGATGACTTCAATACGCGGTTGTTGTAGCGAGTTAGCCTGACTCTTCGAGAGTAGCGAGCAGATAAATAGCGCACTCATTCGAACCTGCTGAATCGAGTTGCAACCGAAGGCCTCAAATGCGTGCCGCCGGTTTTGCCGTCGCTGGAAAACCGCTTGTGCGCGTAGCAGTTCTCCGCCAGTTTGGTTTGGGAATGACGCCGGATCGCAGACTGAGTTGTCTCAGCATTTTTTTGTTCATCGCGCTCTGCGCCAGTCTGTTCGTGAATTTTCTGTTGATGATCGCCGCGTTTAAGCGCGTGAGCGGAATCCGTGAAGCAGAGCCGATACCGCGTTTCCGCGAAATTCTGCTGCAAAGAGGCGCGCACGCGACAACGGAAAAGATCGCAGTCATCACGATGCGCGGCCTGATCAGTTCTTCCATTCCGGGAAGCGTCAGTGACTCGATGGTAGATGACTTGCGCACGGCACTGCAGCAGGCGCGCGATGACAATCGCGTAAAGGCCATTGTGCTGGAGATCGATTCACCGGGCGGGGAAGTCACAGCTTCCGATGAGATCTACAACGCGGTCGTTAAGACACGCGCAACCAAACCAGTCGTCGTCTATATGGAGTCATTGGCGGCGTCGGGTGGGTATTATGTCTCCTGCGGCGGCAGATTCCTGATGGCAAATGAAACCACAATCACCGGAAGCATTGGCGTCATCATTCAAACGCTGAATTACGAGCAACTATTTAACAAAATCGGGCTCGCTTCCGTCGTTTTTAAGAGCGGCAAATATAAAGACATGCTCAATGGAGCGCGACCGATCACGCCGGAAGAACGGGAATTCGTGCAGAACTTCATTATGGGCACGTATGACAAGTTTCTTGGCATCGTGGCGAAGGAGCGAAATCTGCCGGCTGATCTTCTGCGCAATTCGATCGCCGATGGCCGAATTCTCTCTGGGAAAGAAGCATTGCAGAACAAGCTCATTGACGGCCTTGGCGAATTGGACGACGCGTTCACCAAAGCAAAACAACTGGCAAACACACCGGACGCGAAAGTAGTGAAGTACGGTCCACCGTTCAGTCTCGCGCGATTTCTTCGAGTGTTTGGTGAATCCGACTCGAAAATCGAATTGCAACTTCCGAAGCAACTCCTGCCACAGCTCGAATCGGGACGCGCGTATTTCCTGCCCAGTTACTACGCTCCGTAGCAGTGAGGGTAGCGCATGCGACAGCACCCTCCATGATGCTATCGGGAAACTTTTTCGCTGCATTCGGAGCCGCCCCGAACCTCGCCCTGAATCTGCTTTCCGTTCTCTACCTCGTTGGCAGTGTTTGTGTTTATCTTTTGCTGATCTCTCAGATTAGCACAGGCATCCGTAACCGCTCCATCGCTGATGCACCTGAACGAACCTTTGGATTCCCGGAAGCAATTCTTGCGAGTGTGCTGATCCTTTTCTTTCTGATGACCATCAGCTCAGCAGTTCCAGACCCGTCGATCCAGTTTAACCCACGCAATCTTGTGGCAAATCTGCTCCTCACCGCTTTCGTGGTCCTCGTCATCGTTACTCTTCTCCAGTTTCGTGGCTTCGATGTTGGTGCATTGGCGGGATTTTTCCGAGTAGGTTTTTTCCGAGCTTTAGGCACCGGAACGATGCTGTTGTTCTTTGCATATCCGTTGATTGGGTTGTCTGAGGCGGTTAATCAGCGGTTTTTCGGTGGCGACACGAGCAAGCAGAGCATTGTCGAGTTCTTCAGTGGATCGCGCACGATCGAGGAACGGCTAATGATCATTGTTTTCGCGGTCGCCATCGCTCCGGTTGTCGAGGAGTTTGTTTTTCGGTTTTTCATCTATGGCGTACTCAAACGCTACTTTGGCTGGGTCGCCGGCGTGATTCTCAGCGCGGGCCTGTTCGCTGCGGCCCACGCACATTTTCCGTCGTTTGTGCCGTTGTTGGTTCTGGGAAGCTGTTTCGCCATTGCGTACGAATGGAGCGGCTCCCTGCTTGTCTCAATGACAATGCATTCGCTTTTTAACTCGCTCACTCTCACCGCCCTCGCGTTCCCAGAGATTTTTTCTCAATGAAGCTTGGTTCTCTGGGGGAAGATTTGCTACTCGACCAGATCGCGCGTGATCTTCCGCGTGCGGATAACCGGAAAATCTTCGCTGGCGTTGGTGACGATTGCGCAATTGTTCAAATGGCTGACGCCCAAAACTTAGTTGTACTCAAAACCGACTGCGTTGTTGAAGGGGTGCATTTCCTCCGCAAAGCAAAGGCCTTGCACGTCGGATGGAAAGCGATGATGCGCCCCCTGAGCGATTTTGCCGCGGCTTCAGCCGTGCCTCGATTTGCGCTGATCACGCTGATCGCTCCGCAAAAAACCGACGTCGCATGGATAAGAGAACTGTATCGCGGACTGCGAAAGTCCGCGGACCATTTCGACGTCAGTATAGTTGGTGGGGAAACCAGCAGCACACCGGGGCCGATTGCCGTTTCGGTGAGCGTAATCGGCTTTGTCGAACGCAACCGGGCGGCATCGCGGCGGGGCGGAAAACCCGGTGATGCCCTGTTCGTTACCGGCCGGCTTGGAGGGGCAGTGAGACAAAAGCATCTCAAATTCGTTCCGCGCATTGTCGAATCGCGCTGGCTTACAAAAAATTTCTTCATTCACGCGATGATGGATCTAAGCGACGGCCTCGGTGCCGATCTGCCCCGACTCGCGCACGCCAGCAAAGTCGGTTTCAACATCGACGTTGAGAATCTGCCGGTCGCGCGCGGTGCTGATGTCAGCGCCGCAATTTCGGAGGGCGAGGACTATGAATTGCTCTTCGCAATTTCTCCACGCAACGGGATTCACCTGGCGCGAGCGTGGCGCCGAGAATTCCCGAAACTATCGCTGACTCGAATTGGCTCGCTCAGTCAAAAATCGAAAAGCGAAAAGCGAAAATTGCCTCTTGGTTACATTCATTTCCAGCAGCCCCTCTGAGACGGAAGCGATCGGGATGCAAGTTGCGGAGGACCTCGACGCCGGCTCTGTACTCGCCCTGAAAGGCGAGCTTGGCAGCGGCAAAACCGTTTTTACAAAGGGTCTCGTCACCGGATTGGGATGTCGTGCCGTAGCAACCAGTCCCACATTTACAATTGTTCATGAATATCAAGGCGGGCGGTTGCCCATTTATCACTTCGATTTCTTCCGCTTGGAAAACCGAGGATCAACCGATCGCCTTGGTCTTGACGACTATTTTTTTGGCGATGGCGTTTGCGTGATCGAATGGGCCGATCGCTTTCCCGATTTGGTTCCCGCGCATGCCCAGTGGATTTTTTTCGAGATAAAATCGGAACGTCAGCGGATCATAACCCTTCTTGATCACCGCGATGAAGCTTCTGGCGCTTGAACTTTCCACCGCGTGCGGCAGCCTGGCATGGCTGGACGGGGAAGTCGAGTTCGCACGCGAATGGCCTAACGACAGGAAAAATTCCGCACCATTCTTTGAGAATCTCCAAAATGTCAGAAGAAAATTTGGCGTCCCGGAGACGATCATTGTCGGACTTGGCCCGGGATCCTACGCGGGAACGCGTATTGCGATTTCGGCGGCAATTGGATTACAAGTTTCTTGTAACGCACACTTAATCGGATATCCCTCGATTTGCGCAATGGAATCCGATGCGCAGGAATACTACGTGCTGGGCGACGCACGCAGGGAATCTTTCTTCTTCGCGCGCGTAGTCCGTAATGAATTGCTTGAAGGTCCAGTGTTGTTTTCGGGGCCCGATTTGAAAGCGAAGCTCGGATCGCTCGATGCGACGATGGCGGTCTTTTCTTCGGAATTGCTCCCGCAATTTGGCCGCGCCGTAATTCATTATCCTTCGGCTCGCGTGCTGGCCAGGCTTGCCCACGAGGCGCGATGCAGCTTTTCTTCTCCACCGCTTGAGCCACTTTATTTACGCGAACCACACATCACGATCTCACAATGAAACAAACTTACCGTTGCTGGGCTGAAATCGATCGCGCCGCGTTGCGGCACAATGCGAAGGTCGTGCGGGATCGAATCGGATCCGCCGAAATGCTCGCGGTGGTGAAGGCGAATGCTTACGGCCACGGACTACTCGGCGTGGCGCAAGCGCTCGCTGATGATGCACAATTATTCGGCGTAGCCAACGTCGAAGAAGCTCGGACCTTGCGTGAATCGCTTCCCCATCCCATCATCATTCTTGGCCCGGCAACTCCGGAGGAACGCCCGATCATTGCGCAGATCGGATTTATTCCGACGATCTCTAGTTTGGACGAAGCCCAGGCGTTCGATGAACTCAAACCGGTGTCAGTCAATTTCAAGATCGACACCGGCATGGGGCGAATGGGCGTGGTCGAGAACGAAGCGCTGAAGGTTTTCAAGCGAGTGGCGGCGCTTCCAAACATTGAGATCCACAGTATTTCGACCCACATGCCGGTGTCGAATGAAGATGCAGAATATACGCGCGACCAGCTCGTTCGATTCCAGAAAATTGTCGAACGAATCCGCGCGGAAGTTCCGGGAGGTTACAAGGCGCACGTGTTGCAAAGCGCCGGCACGCTCGCTTTTAATCAGCCGACATTCGAAATCGTGCGCGCCGGCATCATGCTTTACGGTATTTCGCCGCTACCCGAATTTCGAGAGTTACTCAAGCCAGTCATGACGTGGAAAACACGAGTTTGCCTGGTGCGCGATGTGCCGAAAGGCAGCTCGATCAGTTATGGTCGGACGTTTATCGCGCCGAGAAACATGCGAGTCGCAACTTTGTCAGCCGGCTATGCGGATGGCTATCCGTGGCATCTCTCCAATCGTGGTGCCGCCGTTTTGGTCCGTGGGAAGCGCTGCTCTATTCTCGGCCGGGTAACGATGGATTTGATGGTGATCGATGTCACCGAGTTCGATGATGTGCAGGCAGGCGACGATGTTATCCTAATGGGCCGCGATGAAGCTGAAGAAATTTCCTGCGCTGAACTGAGCGAAAGAGCCGGAACAATTGCTTGGGAAATGATTACGCGAATTGGCGCACGGGTGCGGCGAGTTTATGTTTGAGGAGCGTTGAAGTGTTGAAACATTAGAGCGGATCAGAGTAACGAGCTCGGTTGAACGCTTGAACGCTTCAACTGTTTAACGAGATAATGTTCCAGATCATCTTTAACGAGCTGAGCGCCGCGGAGATCTCGGCATTGCCAAAAAGCTTGCAGCTTGAGTTGCTGGCCGAGTTTCAAATCTTACCCGAAGACCTGGAGCAGCTGGACTCGGAGCGATTCGGCGTGATCGAACGCGACGGAAGAAAACTGTATCGCTATCGCGCGAAAAGTTACCGAATCTACTTTGCCAAAACCGACGAAGGCATCAAGGTGCATCGTGTTTTGCACAAAAACACGCTTCGCGATTTTCTCTTCCGCAGCAAACTGCCAGTTTCCGAGGATGCGCAATTGGGCGAAGCGCGTGAGTTCTGGAAGTTAATCGAGGAAGGCGAGCGAAGGCCGAAGACCTAAGTGCCGAGTTTCCTCTGACGAATCCGACTCGGCAGAACAAACACTACTTCATCAATAGAACCGAGCGACTGCGCTTGATTTCGCGCGTGATTTTCCGGTGCATATACGCAGGCATACCGGTAACGCGGCGGGGAAGAATTTTGCCGCTCTCAGTCACGAATTTCTTCAGCAGATCAGGATTCTTGTAATCGATCGCTTCCATGGCGATGTCGATCCGGCGTCGTGGCATGGGCCGATTCGCGCGGCGAAATGCGGAACGACGTTTTGGCGTTTTGGGCTGCATTGTTGGCTATTTGGTCTCGCGATGCAATGTGCGCCGCCCCAAAAAAGGATTGTATTTTTTCTTCTCCAGTCGGTTCGGCGTGCGCGGACTTTTCTTGTTACGAGTCGTCATGTAACGCGAAGGCGGTTTCCCAAGCGCCTTCGCCTCCGTGCATTCAAGGGTGACAATCTCCTGAGCCATAAGACTCTACTCCTTCACCTCCGATGGAGCAGCTTCTTCCTCCTCTGACTCGGCACCCTCCTCTTCAGTCAAGCCGAACAAAGAAGTGACTGAGGCACGAACGCGTGCGGCCTTACTCTGTTTTTCCAGCTGTGATTGACACTCAACCGTGAACCGGGCAAACGGGATTGCTTCGAGACGGGCGTGCGGGATTGATTTACCTGACATTTCGCACTTTCCGTACGTTCCAACCTCGATACGCTTGAGTGCCTCATCGATCTCATACAGCGCGTCCTGCTCTTGCGATAGCAAACTCAGCGCGAAATCGCGATCGTATGCGTCCGAACCGGCATCGGCCTGGTGCATTCCGAAAGCCGACGCTTCGCTGCCTTCAGCACGGGACCTAAGTGTACCCTGAGCGACGCCGGCCATGGAATCGACTACTGCGTCGCGAAGCTGAAGGAGCTTTTGTTTTTGTTTACGAACGAAGGGATCCAGTTTCTTTTCGCGATGGTTCAACCCAAGAAGCACCGCAGCTGCCGACTCAATGCTTTGCAAATTTGCCTTTGGCGAGCGGCGCGCGGTCTTTTTTGTACGCACAGGAGTTTTGTGCCCGGTCTTCCTGGCGTGAAGCTTGCGAGCTGGCTTCCGTACAGCCGACTTTGCGCCAGAACTCTTCTTTTTCTTTGATTTGGCCATAGTGACTGTTGAGCGTCCCTTCTAATCGACCGGGGGTTGGAAAATGGACGCTTAATTAAGAACATTTATCTCAGCGCGCAAGCGGATTCGCCCAAAAAAGTTTCGGTTGGGTACCGCAACGATCTTTAGCTCTAACGTCCACCGTCCCAGAGGGATTAATGAATGGCTGATCTGATGGAGGTTCGAGATATCAATCACATACCAGGCGCAAACCTGCGGCTTGCTGATTGAGTCCGCAGCCTAACACGATTGCGTGGCGCGCGTCTGGAATTGGCGTTCGCGAACGTGAAAGCCGCATTGGAACCTTTGAGTCGGCGTGAAGTACAGGCGGAAGCTCTCTCCTGCGCAAAGCTTCCGCCGCGAGAATGACCTGCCACAATCCTGCCGCGCCAACGCTTTCGCCCAAGGCAGGTTTGACGGTGTACACCAGCGCATTTGGGAGAAGCCTCTGAAGCGCGTGAGATTCTGCTACGTCGATAAATGTCCCGTTCGCGCTTGAAATCACAAAATCGATTTCTGTTTGGGCGAGATCGCACAGGATGTGCTTCAAAAGTTTTTCCGCTTCGGCTCGTCTGCTAAAATATCCGCCCGGATGCGCGCATTCAATAAGCATACGGCCGTCACGTGCGAGAAGGATTGCCCCTGCGCCTTCGCTCAAGATCATTCCGCAATTCTGCTTCCCATACGGCTCAATCGGAGGGGCTACACGAAGCAAACGCCACCGCCGGTAAGCATCACACAACAGCCAATCGATCTCTTCGGTCCCCACGACTAGGCAATAGTCCAACGGCTCACTCTCCATGAGCTCCTGCGCCATTTTGACCGCTGCGAGCCCAACTGCTCCGTCTCCAACGAGCGTGTAAGTAACACCGGTTATTCCGAGAATCGCCGCAAGATGGCTTGCCGGCGCGTTGAACACTGTTTCTGGGAACAAGAGCGGACTGGCCGACTCAGCGCCTGTGTTCACGATGTCGCGGTAGAAACGTTTCGTATAAATGACGCCTCCATTCGAGATGGCGAAGATCAGCGCAACCCGTTCCGCATTCGTCGCGTCGATTTTTAGCCCGCCAGACTCCAACGCGCTCAACCCAGCTGCTGCTGCAAAACGCGAAATAGCACTGGCGCGACGAAGGCGCGCATGGGCAACGTGCGCTGACTCCGGTACGCGAAAAACCGTGTAAGAGCGGCATGCGAACTCTTCCGAAATCGTTGTCGCAGATGCCTCTTCGCCCGCAATCAATCGCTTCCAAACTAAATCAATTGCAGTTCCAAGAGGTGTCACCCACCCCATGCCAGCAATCGCCAGACTCATGCGTCGCCTGTCCGTCGTAGCCCTGGCGAAGGTGGAAATTTACGCATTACAATCGAAGCATTCGTTCCGCCGAATCCAAATGAGTTTGAAAGCGCTGTGCGGACAACAGCTGGTCGCGCTTCGTTCGCGACGATGTTTAGATCGAGATCGTCATCCAGTCCCGAGAAATTGATGTTAGCTGGAAGAAACTGATGCTCCAGGGCAAGCAAACAGACGATGGCCTCGATGGCGCCGGCAGCTCCGAGAGAATGACCCATCATACTTTTGGTTGAGCTTACTGGCACGCGGTTGAACAACGCGCTGATTGCTCTGCCCTCGGCCGTGTCATTGAAGAGCGTGGCTGTTCCATGCGCATTGATGTAATCGACGTCGGCCGCGGAGATGTCCGCGCTCTCCAGAGCTCGCTGCATTGCTTGTCGCGGACCGCTGCCGGAGGGCTCCGGTTGTGTGATGTGAAAATTGTCCGTGGAAATGCCATAGCCAATGATTTCCGCAAGCACAGGCGCGCCCCGGCGTCGCGCCAACTCGAGATTTTCCATCGCCAAAACCGCAGCACCTTCGCCCAGCACCATACCAGATCGATGCTGGTCAAACGGGCGGCATTTCTCCGGCGTCGATGCCTGAAGCGAATCGAAGCCTACAAAGACCATCTCTGAGACTGCGTCATACCCGCCGGCTAATACGCGTTGATAGCAACCGGACCGCACGCATTCAAACGCATGCCCGATCGCATTTGTGCCGGAGGCGCAAGCGTTCGCAATTACCTCGCATGGAGCGGAAATTCCAAAAGCCGCCTGCGCATCGATCACCGGCTTTTGTGCCGGATAATTTGCAATCCACGTCGCCGCATGGCGCAAATCTCCTGCTCGTTGTAACGAGCGGTAATAGCGCTCGCCGTAAGACATGCCCCCGCTTGTCGTTCCAACTACCGCTAGCTCCGGTTCAAATTCAGGCTGTTGTGTTAAGAGTTCTTGCAGCGCCTCAATCATCATGTGCGACGCGCGATGCAGGCGTCCCGAACGCGGTACTTGCGCGTGGCTGGAAAGCAGACGCGCGTCGGAGACTTGACCTGCGGTTTTGCATCGGCATTCAGTGACTGAAAAGCGCATCACGGGACTCACACAGTCCCGTGCACTCTGGAGCGATTCGAGCGTTTCGGCCAATCCGAACCCGAGCGGACTAACTACGCCTGCGGCCGTAACTGCCACGCGAGCTGGATCATTCATGCTCTCTCGCCTGTCTGCTTGAGCCATTATCTGATGTGAAAAATTGACCTTGATTTCTATTGCATTCTTAAAAGAAGCATTTTACAAGTGACCGCAAAACGGGAAACGAAAGCCCGGAAGTTGGTGGATTGTCAGTTGAGTTTATTCAATGGCGATTTGAAATCCGATAAGCGGAAACAGTTACCTGGCTGCGTTTTCTAGAATAAACTCAATGGGAACCAAATTATACGTAGGCAATCTCCCCTTCAACACCACGGAGAACGAACTGCAGGAGCTCTTTTCGCAAGCTGGCGCTGTGCAGGAAGTGACTCTCATGCAGGACCGATTCACTGGCAAATCACGTGGATTCGCCTTTGTCACCATGGGTACTGATGAGGAAGCGCAGAATGCCATCTCGAAATTCAACGGCCACACCATGGACGGCCGCCCGATGACCGTGAATGAGGCGCGTCCGCGCGAGCAGCGGCCGCCGGGTGGTGGCGGCGGTGGTGGACGCTACGGCGGCGGCGGATACGGTGGCCGGCGTGACGGTGGCCAGCGGAGAGGTGGTTATTAGGCAAGACGCGTTGCCCCCACATACGTGCTGTAGAGTCCGCTCCCAGCGGGTTTGCGCTCGCCGCCGATTGATCTCCGTGCGCTGAGGACAGCGCACGCGGCAGGGCCATTTGGAAATTGGGCAGGGCTGGATTCGAACCAGCGAAGGCGTAAAGCCAGCAGATTTACAGTCTGCCCCGTTTGGCCACTTCGGTACCTACCCGTCTGATGCGAGCGATTCATATATCCTTGCGCCTCGCAGCTTGCAACTGCATCGAGCGTCACTGCGGTTGATCCTCAGATTTCGAGCGACTACTCTTTTGACATGGGGCTTCTGCGGAGCGTTTTCTGGTTCGGCCTGTTCTTCCTCCTGACATTTTGCTTCGTCGTGCTATTCGAGTACGGGCCGCACGATTTTGCCAACGGCGCTCAGAAAGAGTATGCCAGGGTCAAATCGCTCGTTATAAAGCGAATCGAAGGAATCGGGAAAAGGACCGATGAACAGACGGCCGTCAAAGCTACTTCGCAGTAACAGCGAGAGTTTCTATTGGCAAACGTGCGAGAAATTCTTTTGCGTTCTCGATCTCCAACATGGGGTGGGCGAGGTGTGCTGCGAGAAAACTGCTGTCCGCAGTCGGAGCAACCGCAGCTCGAGCGCGAATGTCGCATTCGCTTAATTGCTCGATAACGCGGCAGACCTTCTTACTTAAATTGTGACAGTCTGTAAACTGAACGCTGCAAATACCCGGCGCTGTGTCTTCCACAAAAGGGCTGAGAGTGAACGCGTGGTGAAGTAAAATTTGCTGGATCGTTTTTTCCTGCATGAATGCACGAACTTTGATTCCAACCTGCAATGATCGGGCCAAAGCCTGACTCGGCGTCATACCCTTTCGAATACCCGCCTTTTCTGCGGCATCGTTCAGTTGAATGATGAGTGGTTTCCTTTCGTGTTCTTCGATCAGTGCTACGGGTTTCAAGCACAGTTCCGGCTGATGCCGGGTGGCAGCCTGCAAATAGAAATTCGGCAGATAAATCGTGGCGAACATCAGTTTAGCTGAGTTCTACCTTCTGGTTGAATATGCGATCGTTTCACAACGATGCGCACTTGCGAAAGGGCGTTCTGTGTTTCAAAAGTTCGAATATCCCAGGAATTTTCAAGGAGCAGTTTAAGTTGCGCGCTGCTAACCATTTCATACCGCGTGAGAACCAAACATGCGGTGGGAACCACCTCGACCAATCGTTGCAACCGATACCAATTCGTTTGCGGAATTTTGCGCAATTCTTCCGGCGCGTTGAGGACCAGATCGACAATCACCAGCGGGAAATTGCCGTCTCGCAAAAGAAGATCGGCCGCTTTGATAGCTTCAGATGCTTTGCTGCACCGGACCCAAAGCAGGTGTTGCAGTCGCGGATTCTCAACTCCGGACGGGTCAAACGAATCGCGTCCATCAATCAAGGCCAGGAAATAATTATCGCGATACGCGCAATGGATCAGCGCGTGAATGAGCGATGCGCTGCCCGCGCTTATTTGTGGGCTGATCAATTCCGTGATCGCCCCACGCGGCAATCCGCCGCTAATTTGTTCGTCAAGAAAAGATAAACTGGTAAACAAGCGCGTAGGCGTCGTGACGGCGACATGAGGAAAACGCTCCGTCAGCAGTTTGCGAAGATCGATAATCTTGGCGCTCGCAGTCATGAGGAGAAAACATGACATATTGAATCAATATGTTCAAATGAACCTATTCACTGACGTCCTGAGCAGAGCGAAGTGGAGTCGAAGGATCCCGTTGAGCTAGCTTTCCGTATTGCTACGGCATTCCTCGACTTCGCTCGGAATGACAGCTCTTTCAGTGCCTTTTCCGTCGTTCTTGTTTCCGGATCAGCGACACCATCACGCCTTGAATCTTGAGCTCTCGAGCCGGCACCAAATCCGGATAATGCGGGTTTTCCGCCTTGAGATATGGCCGGCCGCGTTCCACCACATATCGTTTCAACGATGTTTCGCCGTCGATCAGTGCCGCAACGATATCACCGTTGTGCACTTCTTTGGTGTCTTCCAGGATCACAATATCACCATCGAGAACGTGCGCGCCAATCATTGAGTCACCCCGAACGCGCAACGCAAATGTGCCGCGATTTTTCAACACATTCGCCGAGCGGGTATCGAGCGACACATGGCCTTCGATGCTCTGCTCGGTTAACGCCGACATCCCAGCCGGAATCTGGCCGTAGATTGGAATGTCGGTAATCCGGACTTTCATGGCGGGCGTGATCAACGCTCGAGCCTTGCGCGCGTGGCGGTTGAGAAAACCTTTTCGCTCCAACGCCGCGATATATTGCATCACGGAGGTCTGGCTGGCGAACCCGAAGTGATTTTGAATCTCGCGCGTGCTCGGCGTAAAACCCTTTTCGCGCTGCTCGCGCTGAATAAAATCAAGCACGGTCCTCTGCCTCTCGGTCAGCATGACGGAATCATCCTTCAGGTCGTCGTACGACGCAAGTTCAAATGAACACAGATCGAGATTCGCCTAACCACAAACTGCACGGGCGATAAATCGTTCCGCGTCATCTCTCGTAGACCGCTATCGCCAGAATTTCTAGAGTAGCGCAAGCGGACCGCCGATCGTCAGGTCGCGCGCTCCACTCGGGATGACCGGAACGAGCTACAGCCGCACCAGATCGACCAAGAATTGGCACCAAAGGTAAATCATTCCACGCCAGGAATACTTCACGTCGCCTGTCGCAGTTTGCTTGAGAACACCTTTGTGAATGTTATGCGCGATCTGGTCGCGCAAATCCTTCTCGATGTCAGTCTGAATCTGTGTTTCATCCAGGGGTTCAATCTCGGCAGGATCAACTCTGTTTCGGCGCAGGAACTGGCGATGACTTTGATCAAGCTGCCAGAACGAGCGGTCTGGCCGCTGCCGGTTGATCCGAAACGCAGGAGAGAGCTTCAACCCATAGGACAGCGGATAATTCCACGTCGTCCAAACACTGCCGTCTTTTGTGCGCGAGGAAATGCGCAAATAATAAAACGAAAAATCACGCTGCTCATTCAGGCAGATCGCAGCCTGCGCGCGATCTTCTTCCCTGTAGAACAATCGGAAAAACTGTCGGTAATCTTCCCAATCCCACCCGGCGTCATCGCTGTACACAAATCCTTCCTCCTCGATTTCGCGCGTGATTTCACTCAGCGCAGGGAACGTTTCCGAAGAGGGGGGGCTTTTCGGCCGAAGCTGTTTTTCCTTCGGAAGCCGCAGTGCTCGAATCCGGGTGAGAATCTCCAACCACGGCAGAAACAGCCAGCCCACTGCGGCAACCACACCCCACAACCACTTGTCTGTAGCAAAATAAACGGCCAGAAAAGTAGCGGCCAGGATCCCGAGAGCCCCGGCCTTTTGCGCATACGAATTGTGGAAAGTGCGCAGACCCACGCTGAGCACGGCCACGCCGAGCGTAAGAAGAAGACCAAAAAGCATCACCACAACAGCGTGCCTACGGATTGATCTGGTAATCGTTCAAAAATCTTTGGAGTTGCTCTGTGTCGAAATTCGCCAGGACTTTATCGCCGGCTACAAACGTGGGCACGTAGGTCTGAGCAGAAAGCTGCTTCATCTCCTCGTATGCCTGCCGATCTTGCCCGACGTCGATCTCCTGGAACTGATAGCCGTTCGCGCTGAGATAATCCTTGGCATCAATACACCAGGAGCACCACTGGCGGCTGTAGAGTTTCAATTGCATCGGCGGGCGGAAATAAACCAGTCACCATTGCACAGTCAACTCACACGTCGTACGGTTCACTTGCGTCCCTGTCGCTAATACGATTTCGCCCAAATCACCCGGCGAGCGCTCGGTTCACCAGTGAAAATGCATTGCCCAGGCTCCGCCGAATCATCCACAGGAATGACGCGAATCGTCACTTTGAGATCATTCTTTATCTGTTCTTCGACTTCGCGCGATCCGTTCCAGTGCGCGAGCGCAAAACCACCGTGGATTTCCGGCTTCGCAGAATTTTTCGGCGTGAAGAAATCGTAGAAATCCTTCTTCGAACTGATCACCTGCGTGTTCGCGTCGCGGAAGTTTTTCGCGCGCGCATGGAGGGAATCCTGAATCGAGGCCAGAATTTCCGGAGCACGCGCAGCGAATTCGTCTATTTTCATCGACTCTTTCGCCTTCACTGGCTGATCGCGCCGGCTGACTGCGGCCGAATTTTTTTCAAGATCGCGCGGACCGATCTCGAGACGCAACGGTACTCCCTTCTTAATCCACTCCCAATTCTTAACACCCCCGCCCAGATCGCGCCGATCGACTTCTACTTCAAGCGGTGCATCGGCAAAGCGCTTTCCGCGCAATTCAAGCGCGAGCGCATCACATGCTTCCAAAACTTTGACGCGTGTATCTTCCTTCGGGGTAATCGGCAAAATCACAATTTGTGTTGGCGCGATTCGCGGCGGCAAAACCAAACCGTCGTCATCGCTGTGCATCATGACGACGGTTCCCACCATTCGCGTGGTCATACCCCAGCTCGTAGTCCAGCCAAACTCCTGTTTCCCTTCGCGGTTTTGAAACTGAATACCGCTCGCTTTGGCAAAGTTTTGTCCCAGGAAATGCGAAGTGCCGGCCTGAATGGCTTTCCGGTCCTGCACCATCGCTTCGAGCGTCAGGGTCTGGACCGCGCCGGGGAACTTTTCGCTTTCGGATTTCGTTCCGGTGAAGACCGGAAGGGCGAGATGTTCGCGGGCGAAACGTTCATAGATTCCGAGAATCAAAGTCGCCTCCGCGCGGGCCTGCTCTTCGGTTTCGTGAACGGTGTGGCCCTCCTGCCACAGAAATTCGGTCGTGCGCAAAAACAAACGCGGCCGCATTTCCCATCGCACAACGTTGGCCCACTGATTTAGAAGGATCGGGAGGTCGCGGTACGACTGAACCCATTTCGCGTAACTGGCGCCAATGATAGTCTCTGAAGTCGGCCGAACGACGAGGGGCTCGCTCAGCGGACTGCCGGGTTTTAATCTTCCATCTGCCTCGAGTTCCAGTCGCGTGTGGGTGACTACGGCGCATTCTTTGGCGAAGCCTTCTACGTGTTCGGCTTCTTTGGCGAAATAACTCAGCGGAATAAAAAGCGGGAAATAAGCGTTGCGATGGCCGGTCGCGCGAAACATTGCATCGAGCTGGCGCTGCATGTTTTCCCAGATCCCATAGCCCCACGGACGAATCACCATACAACCGCGCACGTCCGAGGGTTCAGCCAATTCGGCTGCGCGAATCACCTGTTGATACCACTCCGGAAAATCTTCGTCCCGCCGCGGCGAGATCGCAGTCTTTGTGGAAGCTAAAGTACTCATTGGAAAGATCGTCGTTTCGTAGAAAGGCCCTACATTGTAGGGTGGCTCTGTCCCCAGCCAAGGTCTGTTTTGCGCGATATTAAGACGGGAGGAACTATCGAGGTAATCAGTCGTTGCCGGGTTGACATCTCCCTGCGTCACCCATACTTTTTGTGCCCTTTTCTCAAGAATGAAAACCTTTTCTGCCAAGGCCACGGAAGTGTCACGCAAGTGGTGGCTCATCGACGCCGAAGACCAGGTGCTCGGTCGTGTCGCGGTCAAGGCCGCCAACCTGCTGCGCGGCAAGGAAAAGGCGATTTTCACGCCACATGTGGATACTGGAGATTTTGTGATCGTCATTAACGCGGAAAAAATCCGGCTCACCGGAAAAAAAGAGGAACAGAAAAGTTACATGAGTTTTTCCGGGTACGTCGGCGGCCACAAATCTGAGAATGTCAGGGCACGCCGCGCTCGCCATCCTGAATTGTTGGTCGAACGCGCCGTGCGAGGAATGATTCCGCACAACCGGCTTGGCCGGCATGTTTATCGGAAACTAAAAGTCTATCGCGGCGATTCGCATCCGCATGCCGCGCAACAGCCCGAAGCTATCAAATTTTAGAAGTCTGATCCTATGGCACAAACTGAAGAATTCATTGCCACCGGCCGCCGCAAAACATCGGTCGCCAGCATTCGTATGATGCCCGGCAGCGGTAAAATCGACATCAACGGCCGCAGCTTCGAGGATTATTTCCCAACCGTGCCGTTGCAAAACATCGTGTTGCAACCGCTTCAAACTGCCAAGGCAGTCAATAGTTACGACCTTTCCATTCACGCGAGTGGCGGTGGTGCGATGGGACAGGCCGGTGCCGCGCAGCTCGGCA
Source organism: Verrucomicrobiota bacterium (assembly GCA_003218945.1). Taxonomy (GTDB): domain Bacteria; phylum Verrucomicrobiota; class Verrucomicrobiia; order Chthoniobacterales; family UBA10450; genus Udaeobacter. Next base: position 42,223 of record QHPE01000168.1, read on the forward strand.
TCGCGCGCGCTCTGCTTCAAGTCGATGCAAATTTGCGCGGCCCGCTCAAGGCCGAGGGCTTGCTGCGTCGCGATCCGCGCATGAAAGAGCGAAAGAAATCGGGGCAACCAGGCGCCCGGAAGCGTTTCCAGTTCTCGAAGCGTTAAGCGAATTCAGTACCGTAGCGCCACGCCCCGTGCGCCGTTTCTGTTAGCAAAAGCTGCTTCGACCGGAGGTCGCAAGTGCCGCTCGCCGCGAGTACAGCACGCTACGGCTTCTTTGGCGACGGCGCGCTTTGCGGCTGATTTGGCGCGGGCGGCGCTTGCGGCGCAGGCAACGCAGGATTGGCCAACATTGGCGGCACCATTGGTACGGCCATTGGTGGCGGCGTGGACGAAGTAATGGGTTTCAGCAAACGCAACTGCTGCATCGCCTCGCCCGCCCAAAAGCTCGTCCGGTATTGAGTCAGCATCGTTTCACAAATGCGACGCGCGTCATCATTCCGATTTTTCGCTTTCAAAATGTACACCTGCGAAAGCATGGCCAAGGGAGCAGCGTAACTGTGTGGATAATCCGACGCGATCTGCTGATAGATCGCCAACGCTTCATCTACTTTCCCCATCGAGTCCAGGTTAGCTGCCATTGCTAGCTTCGCCGTGCTCAAAAGCTCATGCTTGGGATACTGCGCTATGAATTTTTCGAGCGTTTTGTTCGCCTCGGCGAATTTCCTTTCGCGCCGCTGTGCTTCCGCGAACAAGATGTATGCGTCGGCACCCGCCGATGTGTTCGCATAGCGATCGATTATCTCTTCGTACTGCTGCGCGGTATTGGCGCCCGCCAATGCGGCCGATGCAGCCGCGGCCCGGCGATCGGAATAAAACCGGTAGCCGGTAAACGCGATCACTGCGAGGAGCACGATACTCAACGCGGCGATGATCGGTTTTTTGAAACGCTCCCAGAACACACGCGTTTCAAGTGCGACGTCGCGAGACGGAGATGCGGCTATTGGCATAAATGGTCGTGTACTGGCTCGGCGAAACCGGATGAGCGTGGGTGTTATGCCATGCGAAGGTTTCTCGTGCAAGCGATGGTTCGGCCTCTCCTGAAGATGCCGATAACGGAATCGTTCAAACGCGCAAATATCCGGCGGTCAATCGGCATTTTCCCAACGCGCTGAGGAAGAACGCATTCCTGCGGCAACCTGCGCGCGCCAAATATTGCGTGCCACTGTACAATGTCGTCTATGAATGCATTCTGGAACTCTTTTGAAATGTTGTTGGGCCTGGGCGTAGAGCCGAAAGATTTGACGCTTGGTCAAATTTCGCTGCGTGGCGTCATTGTCTTTCTTGTCACACTGGTCACAATGCGGCTCGGACACAAACGGTCGCTCTCGCGCAAGACTCCATTCGACGCGGTCCTGCTTGTAATTCTTGCGGCCGTGCTTTCGCGCGCCATCAACGGTTCGGCGGCTTTTTTCGCCACGCTTGGAGGAGGCGTGGTTTTAGTGGTGCTCCACCGCCTTTTCGCGTTTCTGGCATTCTACTCCCATGGATTTGGGATCCTCGTCAAGGGCAGGCCCGATGTCATTGTGCGCGACGGACAAAGCGATCTAGGTATGATGTGGCGCAACCACGTCTCAACGCATGATCTGGATGAGGACATGCGTCTTAGTGCACACACCGACGACGTTTCGACGATTCGAGTCGCACGCGTGGAGCGCAGTGGCGACATCAGCTTTATCAAGAAATGATTTGACCTATAGACCGCACCTGACTATCAAGCCTACGGGATTTATGAAACGCACGAAAAAGCGATGGATTAAACCGATGCTTAAGAGGGTGCCGATTTTTTTTGAGTGCACCTGCTACGCCGGCTCGATCTGATCACCGCGAAAACTTCGGTTGATTCGCATCCGTATTCTCGGCAGCGCGGCCGGCGGTGGCTTGCCGCAATGGAATTGTGCCTGTGCTAACTGCACTGCGACCCGCACGCGCACGATTGAACCGCAAACGCAATCGAGCATCGCGATCAGCGATGACTCAGAGGAATTTCAGGCCTGGTGGTTAATCAACGCGTCGCCTGATCTGGCCGCACAAATCGAATGCACGCCGGCATATCGCCGGCATTCTTTTGACAAATGCCGACATCGATCATGTGCTGGGTCTCTTGCTCCTGCGGCAGCAGGAGAAACCAGTGGTGGTTTACGCGGCGGATGAAACCCGATCTGCGCTTGCATGGCTTGATTGCATACTCGCCCAATTCTGTGGAATAGAATGGCGAAAGATCAACGCGGATTTTCAATCGCTGGACGGAGGCATTACTTTTCGCGCCATCCAATTGCCGCATAGTACCGCTTTCCAATTTCGCGACAATGTGTCAGGAACAATCGCGTTGGTTGCACCGAGCGTTGCAATGGTAACTGACGAACTGCGCGATGCCATTCACAGTTCCGATGTCCTTATCTTCGACGGCACATTCTGGAGTGACGGAGAACTTGCAACCGTACGGCCCGGTGCTCGCGGCGCGCGTGCGATGAAGCATCTGCCCATCAGCGAAGGCAGCCTTGATCCGTTGCGTCAATCGCCCGCCAGCCGGAAAATTTACACGCACATAAACAACACCAATCCAATCCTGATGCCTGGCTCTCCGGAACGCGCACAACTCAAGCAGGCCGGCATCGAGATCGCGCGCGATGGGCTGGAGATCGTCTTGTAGATGGCGCTCTCATGTCGAGCGGAGCGCTGCAACCAAATGCAAAGCATGAGTCCAGGTTTTCAAACATCCTCTGGCCTTTTTCAGCTAGAGTCCGTCCCAATTTGATCCGAGATTGAAAGCCTGGCCTCGCCCCGAAAGCGTTCGGGGCTGCGTTACAGCCTCGCTTCGCTCAGAATGACATTACAACATAGGTTTGTAGAAATCGTTTTATGACCACTCGGCTTTGGGATCGCGAAACATTTGTCGAAAAGCTGCGCGCAGTTGGCGCGCGACTTTACCACGACAAACATCCGTTTCACGTTTCGATGAATGAAGGCCTGCTTTCGCCCGATGCAGTGCGCGGTTGGGTGGCGAATCGTTTTTATTATCAAAAGAATATTCCTCTCAAAGACGCCGCGATTCTGTCTAATTGCCCCGTGCGCGAGGTGCGCCGCATCTGGATTCATCGCATTCTCGATCACGATGGATTGATTCAAGGAGGGCGGACCTCGTGCGACGCCGGGTACGGAACGCTCGCAGGAGCTCGCCCCATGAATGAAGGCGGCATCGAAACATGGCTGCTATTGGGTGAAGCATGCGGCTTATCGCGCGACAAACTAATAAGCGATCGTCATCTTCTCGCCGGAGTTCGTTTCGCAGTCGATGCGTACGTGAATTTCGCACGCACTCAGCCGTGGCCGATCGCCATCGCATCTTCACTCACCGAGCTTTTTGCGCCCGATTTGATGACCGCCCGCCTTGCGGCATTCCAAAAATTTTATCCGTGGATTGATGCTCGCGGACTCGATTATTTTCGGCGTCGCCTCACTCAGGCCCGGCGAGATTCCGACGAGGCGTTGGCAATCACGCTGGAATATTGCAATACGCCGGAGCTTCAGCGCGAAACCTTGCATGCGCTCGAGTTTAAATGCGATGTGCTCTGGTCCATGCTCGACGCAATTCACCACGCGTACGTCGGATTCGAAAAAACCGCCGTTCCTCATTAAAATGCGCGCAATCACAATTTCTGGATCAGTCCAGCCACGCCTAACGAGCGGCGTCCGTTTGCAAACCGATTCCGTCACAAGCAAAAGTGTGTTGCTTTACCCCGAAGGCATCATCGAATTGAACGAAACTGCGCACGAAATTGTTTCCCGGTGTGACGGACGATCAGTAGCGGAGATCGTTCAGGCGCTCGCCAAAGAATACGACGCAGACGCCGCCGCACTCGCCAGCGATGTGCGCGAAACGCTGTTCGACCTTCATCGACGCAAGCTGATCGAATGGACATGAACGCACCCGTTGTAGCCGGGATCGATGATCCCGGCAAAACGAATCATCCCTCGAACCGGCATCATCCCGCGGCGGCTGGACTACAACAACTGGCATGAGGATCCCTCGCCCATACGCGCTGCTCGCAGAGATCACATATCGCTGTCCACTGCACTGCCCGTACTGCTCAAACCCGACACACTATTGTGGGGCAACCGCATCGGTTGCCGATCCAGAAGCTGACGGACGGAGCGCCGACCCTACAACTGCTTTGAGCACAACGCGCGCCATAGCAGAAAAGGGCGAACTTAGCGCCGAAGAATGGAAACGCGTGATCCGTGAAGCCGCCGCCCTCGGTGTATTGCAAATCGGTTTCTCCGGGGGCGAGCCGCTCGCCCGCCGCGATCTCGAAGAACTGGTCCGCTTCGCACGCGAGGCAAACCTTTACACAAATGTCATCACCAGTGGCATTGGCCTCGATGGCAATCGAGTGCGCGCGTTGCGCAGCGCTGGATTAGATTCGATTCAACTGAGTTTTCAGTCGGATGAATCAAGCCTGGCGGACGAAATCGCCGGCGCTTCCGCGCATCGACGCAAGCTCGATGTGGCGGCAAAGATTCGCGACGCAGGAATCCCGCTCAGTCTAAACTTTGTCATTCATCGGCGAAATATCGATCGCCTCCGGCGGATCATTGAACTCGCGGAGAGCCTCGGGGCACAGAGAGTGGAGCTGGCCAACGTGCAGTTTTATGGCTGGGCATTTTTAAATCGTGCCGCACTGCTTCCGACGCGGGAACAAGTTATTCGCGCAAGAGAAATTGCCGCGGCAGCCAAAGCGCGGCTCGCGGGCACGATCGACATTTTTTATGTGCTGCCGGATTATTACGAGACCCGCCCCAAACCGTGTCTCAACGGCTGGGGTCAGCGTTATCTGACCGTAAATCCGATCGGCGATGTGCTCCCCTGCCCGACTGCCTCCTCGGCGATTCCCTATTTGCGTTTCGAAAATGTCCGAACACGCAGTCTCGATTGGATTTGGCAGGAATCAGAAAGCTTCAACCGCTTTCGCGGAACAGAATGGATGCCGGAACCGTGCCGGAGTTGTCCGCAAAAAGAAATCGATTTCGGCGGCTGCCGTTGTCAGGCTGCGTTGCTCACCGGAAACGCCGCGAATACCGATCCGGTCTGCGAATTTTCCCCAAATCGGGCACTGGTGGACGCAGTGTTGCGAGAAATCAATTCGTCGAGCGATCACGTGCGCGATTGGATTTATCGAGTCAATCCAAACGTGAAATCCTCGGTTGCGTGAAAATAGGTCAACATCGCCGCAGCTTCTGGGGAGCACAGGCTGCAAACTCGAAGTTGGCGGCGGCGCTGCCGGCAACATCGTCGGCAGAGTAATTTCGGATGATTCCAATGTCCCCATCTCGGCAAGCTGCCAAGGTTTGCAGGCTAGCGCCTGCGCTCTCCAGAATCGTTTCCGCCCGTTCGTTCTAACGACTGCTTTTTGCTTCAGAGACTCGGGCGCGGCGCCGGCGTAGGACGCAACCTCGGTGTCAGATTAGGCCTGGCAGTTGGCGTCGGCCTCGCAGTGGCCGTTGGCGTAGCACTCGTTGTGGCCGTGGGCGTAGGTGTTGTGCTAGGAGTGGGCGTAGGCCTGCCGAAGGACAGCATAAACGCATATATCTTGTCATCGGCAGCGAAGTAGATTCGGCCGCGAACGGCGATTCCAGTATTCCACTGCTGGGTGCCTGTCATTAATTCATTGACACCGCCGCCCGCATAGATCACCGCGCCCGTGTCGCCGTCATAGCCGTGCAGACGCTGGTCGCCTCCGTTTCCAGTTCCGGCTACCCACACAATCGTGTTATTTGTGCCATCAATCGTTGTTACCCAGGGCGCGTCCGTTCTGCGTCTGGCTCCAGGCAAAAATGATGGTTGGCGGATTTGTTGCGGTAACTTTGTAGGCCTTGATCACACCCGTATCGTTATGAAAAGCAATATACGTTCCTAGACGGGTGTGATAGGTGACCGCTGACGTCCCTCTGTTAATGCCCGAGACATTCGCCTGCGCCACAGGAAGAGTGACGCCACCTAGATTGTTGCGATCAAGCAGATAGGCATTCGAATCTTTGCCCAGGGCGAGCACCAGCTCAGATGGCGTGGCGCCGGGCACGTCAATGACCGTGGCGCTGACCCCGCCCAAGTCCGTATCGCCTAGATCGAGATTGAACCAATTAGTAGGCGCCCAGTAGTCCATAGGTTGGCCGCTCCAGATTGGTCCTGCTTGCAAACGAATGATTGCTTCGCCTCCCATCCAGTTGCCAGCGGTGTTAAATGTGTTCCCTGTGACCACGAACATGTTAGTGCCGTCACTGGCAACACCGCCGTGGCCCCATATTCCGCCGCCAATCGCCGTCGTCGCCCACGCACTCACGGAAGTGTTACTAATATCAACCCCGACAACCCAACCGTGATAATTGTCGCAGTCCCCGGAGTAACCGGAGTATGGCACATACACGATTCCATCCACAAGAGCCAGTCCACCGCGTTCTTCTTGCACTCGTGACTCAAAGGTCATGCCGTTGTAGGTGGCCGTGGCGTTCACATCGACTGGCCAGCCCGCGTTGGTGGCGCCAGTGTCCACGTTCAACGAGTAAATAAAATGTTTCTTTGTGGGGCCATCGATCAATGCGTCGAAGAAAAGCGACCGGGAGGCGAGATCGACCACAGGCGTGCCGGTGATACCGGCAGGATTGATGTTTGTGCAGGTAAGGCCAGAAGTAACCGGCGGCCCAATGTTGACCTGCCAGATCACTGTGCCGGTCGTTGCATCGAGTGCATAGACATTGTTCGATTCGGTCACAGCAATAATCATCGGCCCGCTCGGGCCGCCTTCGATATAAAGTGGTTGAGCGTAAACATTGCCGGAAATCGTGCCATCGAAGTCGAGGTCGCGCGTGAGGTTTGGAGCCGTGGAAAAGTTAAACGCCGGATCGATGTAAACGCCGTTCCGAGAAGGATTGTTATGCTCCTGCGTGACGTTTACCTGTGCCATCGTCCGCGGCAGCATGGTCCACAGACCGGCAACGAGAATCGCAAAATTCCAAATGAAATGCCTCATACACCCGCGACCGGTACGCCCGCGCTCCTTCTAGAAGAGAAGGCCGGCTCTTTGTCAAGGCTTTAGCTCATCACAGCCAGCAGCCCAAGAGTGACTGATCGTAATTTTGTCTCGAGCACTTACGGTGTCGGTCTTGGTGCCGGAGTCGGTCGCGGCCGCGGTGTCACAGCGGGCCTGGCAGTAGGCGTTGGTCTGGCTGTAGCACTTGGCATGGCGGTCGGGGTCGAAGTTGGACTAGAAGTAGGCGTTGTCGTGGATATGGGAGTTGAAGTGGCAGTGGCCGTTGCAGTCGGTGTTGCGGTCGCAGTCGGAGTAGGTGTAGGGGTTCCGCCAGGTAGATTAAAGGCATAAACCTTGTTATCGGCGCCGAAGTAAATGCGACCACGAGCGGCGATCCCGGTGTTCCACTGCCGCGTGCCAGTCATCAATTCGTTGGCTCCGCCGCCGGCATAAATGACCGCGCCCGTATCGCCATCATACCCGTGCAAACGCTGGTCTCCGCTACTCGTCGTGGCTGCGTACCACACAATCGCGTTATTGGTTCCATCCGTGGTTGTGACCCAGGGCGAGCCTCGACCGTTCTGATTTTGACTCCAAGCAAACACGATCTGGGGCGGATCTGCCGCCGTAATCTTATAGGCCCTCATCGTGCCGATATCGTTAGTGTGGTACGTGACTGCCGACGTCCCTCTGTTAGTTCCAGAGACGTTAGCTTGGGTCACTGGCATGCCGACGCCGCCGAGATTGTTGCGATCAACCAGATAGGCATTCGAATCTTTGCCAAGAGCAAGCACCAACTGCGAAGGAGTAGCTCCAGGCACATCGATCACCGTAGCGCTAACACCACCGAGATCCGTGTCGCTCCCATCAAGCGAGAACCAATTAGTAGGCGCCCAAAAATCGCTAAAGAGCGGTCCAGCTTGCAAACGGATAATCGCTTCGCCGCCCATCCAGTTGCCGCCTGTATTAAACGTGTTGCCCGTCACTACGAACATGTTAGTGCCATCGCTTGCGACACCGCCGTGTCCCCAAATCCCGCCACCTATCGCTGTCGTCGCCCATGCTCCAACGGTTGAAGGATTGTTAATATCCACGCCAACCACCCAACCGTGGTAGACATTACAATCACCGAAATATCCCGAGTAAGAGGCGTACGCGATCCCGTTCACAAAAGCGAAGCCACCCCGTTCTTCCTGCGCTAGGGAAGCAAAGTTGATGCCGTTGTAAGTTGCGGTCGCGTTGACATCCACCGGCCAACCCAGGGTGGTGACGCCTGTGTCCACGTCCAACGAATAAATGAAATGCTTTATGATTCCGCCGTTGACCAACAATGCGTCGAAGAAAAGTCTTCGGGAGGTGAGATCGACAACCGGGGTCCCGGTGATACCTACGGGATCGATGTTACCGCACGGAAGACTGGACAGCGGCACCGGCTCGCCAAGATTGCGCTGCCAAATCACCGTGCCGGTCGTAGCATTCAGCGCATAAATATTATTCGATTCGGTCACGGCAATGATCATCGGACCATTGGAACCGCCCTCGATGTAAAGCGGCTGGGCGTACACGTTGCCGGAAATCGTGCCGTTAAAGTTCAGATCGCGTGCGAGATTAGCAGCTGCCTCAGGCGTAAATGCCGAGTCGATGTAAACGCCGTCGCGGGAAGGATTATTGTGCTCCTGCGTTACATTGACCAGCGTGCCCGCACGCGCAGCGACACCGCACAGCGCGACAACAAAAATCGTGATAATGAAAATGAAGCGCCTCATACGCCACGGAACGAATACTCCCGCCCTCCTTCTACAACAGCACGCCCCTTCCTTGTCAAGGACTTACGGCAGCCCAACCGCGTTACAAAAGTAACGGCGTTGTCATTTCTGCTGCCACAGCGGCAGGCGTGTTGCGAAATTATCGGCCTCTGCTACATACACGCGTTCAATGTTACTTTCACGCTAATGCGTAAATACCGTTTGCTGCTGGCTTGCGCAGCCGCGTTCACTTTCACATTTGCGCTGGGCGCCGAGTCTGCAGTTCAGCACGCGGAGACCCCCGCAGAGAAAACTCCACCCGCTCCTAAGGAGCCCGCGATCACGTTCAATTCCGTGCACGTGGATGGGCCATATATCGCGATGACCTTTGATGATGGGCCGAGCGCAGTTCTGACGCCGAAACTGCTCGATCTACTCGCTGCGCATCATATCAAAGCCACATTCTTTGTGATCGGCGAAAATGTTGCCGAACATCCCGAGATCGTGGCACGGGCCGCGCGCGAAGGTCATGAAATCGGAAACCACAGTTGGTCGCACCCCAACTTCGCGAAGATGTCCCAGGAAAACGTTCGGAGTCAGCTGCAACGAACTGACGATGCAATCAAGAACGCCATAGGCAAGCGTCCCACATTGCTTCGACCACCGTACGGATCGATCACAGAGCGGGAAAAACGATGGATACACGATGAATTCGGATACGAAATCATTCTTTGGGATGTTGACCCGCTCGACTGGAAACGGCCCGGCCCGGCCGTCGTCCGCAGTCGGATTCTCAAGGAGACGCGACCGGGTTCGATAGTGTTGTCCCACGACATTCACCCGGGGACGATCGAAGCGATGCCCGCCACGCTCGATGAGCTCGAGGCCAAAGGTTTCAAATTTGTGACGGTTTCAGAATTAGTCGACATGGCGACACCCGTTACGCCGCGTCCGAGTCCGCAACAGGGCGAGAAGACTCCGCCTAAAGCCATTCCGGTTGTCTCTCCAACTCCTTCTCCGGCCTCTTCTCCAAGCGGCTAGCTGTGGTAGAGACGCCCCGCTGCGGCATAGGGTAGGCGCAGCGCGCCGACCCTACCATGGAGAATTGAACGACTATTTTTTCGCGGCTCCGCTACCGCCTGCCGCTAGCTGCTGGTCGCTTTGCCGTCGCGCAAGAACGAAATGATTGTTATCGCCGTAGTTTCGCCACGGACCCGGAGGCACATCGCGGACTTCCACGAATTGCCAGTCAGTCACGTCGGTAGGTGCCAGCCCCAGATAATCGCGAACCGCTGGGGAGACATCCAACCCGGCTCCATGGTTAAGATTCGGCTTCGGCCGCTCATTCCCGAACACATATTGAAAATGATCGGTGCGGAACGGCCCGCAATCTTCCCATTGGGCATAGCAAACGCGATTACCCTTACGAATGGAGATCCAGCGATTACGGCATACAGATTGGCCCTGGCCCGTGTAGGACTGCTTAAACCACGGGATCACCAGCGGCGCTTCCGGCTTGAACTGACCATGCGTAACGTCGTTGTACGGGAGAGCGAAGTAGAATGGATTCTGTTTCGGGGTAAATGCGACTGGTATAGACGCACCTAACGAATTGCGCCGTGCATTCGG